>JBEKTX010000146.1:0-10051 GCA_049515615.1 Spirochaetia bacterium | reverse complement strand
GAACGGAACGCCTGTGCGATCTGGTTGCGCTCCTTGATCATGCGGTCGTAGACGCTCTGCGTGAGATCGTCGGAGTACTTGATCTGGCGGATGAGCACGTCGATGAGCTGCATGCCGTACTGCGGCATGATCGTCGCCGCTTCATCGCGCATCACGAGGGAGAGAGCGCGCCGGCCCGTATCGATGTTCTCATACCTGATCTCCGCGAGGGTGGAGATATTGGTGAGACCTTGCGAGCTCTCCGCGGACCCGGCGACGCTGGCAAGGGCATTGGTGCGCTTGATCTGGCTGATGATGTTCGAATCCCGCACGGCCTCGCGCAGCGGGTTCTTGGAAATTACCTTTCTCACTTCTGAGTCGATCACGTCGTCCAGCCGGCCCTGGGCCTGCGTCATGGAGCCGACGGATTCATAGAATTTCTTCGGGTCCGAGATGCGCCACCGCGCGGTCGTGTCGACCCAGATGAACTGGTTTTCCGATGTGGGGATCCTCTGGGCATCGCCATCCCAGGACTGAACCTTCTTGGAGAACTTCACCACGTTTTCCACGAACGGCGTCTTGTAATGCACGCCCGCCTGTGTGTCCACCCGCACGATTTTCCCGAATTGCACGATGACGGCCTGCTCGCCCTCCGTCAGGATGTAGTACGGCCCGAGGAGGGACACGACCAGCAGAACAACCCCGATGATGACCAGGGTAATGATGGTTTTTCTCATTGCGTGCCTCCCTGCGCCGGGGGCGCTGCCGGGTTAGGGGCTTGCGGGTTGGGCGCCGACGGGTTGGGCGCCGGCAGCGGCGACGCAGGCGGACCCCCGCCTCCCACGTTCTTCAGCGGGAGGAAATTCTTGAGGTTTTTATCGATCAGGTCCGTGCCCGCCGGGGCACCTCCGAAGACCTGGTCGTACATCTCGTAGTACAGACGAGTGCGGACCACGTCGGGGGCCTGCCGGTACTCACCGAGAACCGCGAGGAACCTGGAAACGTCTCCTCGGGCCTGGTTCACGCGCTCCGTGGCATACCCCTGCGACTCCTGGATGGTCTGGTCGGCCTGCCCGCTGGCCATCGGGATGGACTTGTTGTAGGCTTCCTTGCCTTCGTTGATGAGCCGGCTCCTGTCCTGGATCGCCTTGTTCACGTCTTCGAATGCATCCTGAACGGCGCCCTTGGGCGGCACGATGTTCTGAAGCTTTACCGTGGTGACCCTGATGCCCAGCCCGTAGGACTTGTACAGCTCGTTCATCAGGTCAGCGCCCTGCACCTCGATGTTTGCGCGCTCCGCGCCGATGACGTCGAAGATCGTGCGGTCGCCGACGAGCATGTTGATGACAGACTGGGAGATGTCGCGGATCGTCTTCTCCTGGTTGTCCACTCCGAAGAGCCAGGCCCGGGCGTCTGTGATCTGGTACTGGATGATCCATTCCACGTCGATGATGTTCAGGTCCCCGGTGAGCATGATCGACTCCGAAGAAAAGTCTTGGTTGGAGAAGGTCGATACGACCCCGGATTCCAGCGTGCGGAAGCCGAACTCTTCTTTCAGGATCCTCTGCGTCGGGACGTTGTAGTTCTTCTCCACTCCGAATGGAATCTTGAAGTGCAGGCCGGGACCCACCATCCGGGAGAACTTGCCGAGGTTCAGGACCACCGCCTCCTCCTTCTGATCGACCATGAAGAAGCTCGAAAACAGGAGGATGAGGGCGAGTATCACGCCGATTGCGATCCATACGAGCGCCGGCGTGATGGTGCGGAATGCCTTCCGCGGGGTGACGTCTGTCATAGCGCCTCCACGGGGGTAGTCTACGGGAGGACGCCGGCGAGGTCAAGGAAGCCGGCTGCAGCAAGGTGGCGCCGTTTCGCGGGGCAACGCATGCGGAAGCGCGGAAACGTACGTTTGGCGCGATGTCCTTCCGTGTGATTGTCGACGATTCCCGCGAGTGCTACCCTTGTTGAAAATCCTTTCGGGGGCACCCGCATGAAAAACCGCACTTATCCTTCTGGCGACGCGTCTTTCCTCAAGACCAAGGCGCTTGCCGCCAAGGAGGTGCTATCTTGAATCGAAGGTTTCTGACGCTTGTATTCTTCACCCTGATCTCGGTGGGATTGCAGGCTGAGAACCGGCAGGCCCTGTTGATAGCGAACAGTGCATACACGCACTTCGGGTCCCTGCAGACTCCCGTTCCCGAGGCCCAGGATCTGGCGGCCACCCTGGAAAGGCTTGGGTTCAAGGTGACTCTATTGAAAAATTCCACCCGAGAAGAAATGCTTGTCGCTTTGGACAAATTCGGTTCTGCGCTCAAAGGCAAAGGTGGAATTGCCTTTTTCCACTATGGCGGGCACGGTGTCCAGGTAGGCGGCAAGAACTATTTGATTCCGGCTGACGCTGATATCCCTGACGAGCTCAGAGTGAGAACTCGTGCGATAGACGTGGATGAGGTGATGGCCACCTTGAGCGACTCAGGAGCAGATACCAGCATTGTCATACTCGATGCCTGCCGCAACGATCCTCTGCCAGCGAGCTCTGGCCGGTCTGCGACGAGGGGACTGACGGTCGTGGGGAACCAGCCAAAGAACTCGATTATTGTCTACGCAGCCAAGGCGGATTCTGTCGCCCACGACGGATTGTTCACGCCAGCTCTGACCCGAGCGTTGGCAAAACCAGGTTTGAGCTTGTTGGACGTTTTGACCGAGGTACGCAACGAAGTTTATCAAAAATCTAACGGAGAACAGACTCCTGGGGACTATAATCAACTTTTCACGCCGGTCTATCTTGCGGGCTCAGGCTCGGCTCCCGCGCCTGCCGTGACGCCTGCAAAGAAGCCGAGTCTCACCGTGGAGAAAGCGTACGGATCGGTGACGATAAAGGTACGGACCGGGGGAACGCTTTATCTTAACGGCACGGCCATGGGACAGCTCACGCCCGGGTCCTCCTCCCGGCTGGACGATATTGAGGCGGGACAGGCGAGCTTGGAGATGCGTTACGCGGACGGGAAGTCAGAGACTCTCACAGCTGATGTAACAAAGGACGCCGTCACAGCGGTCGCCTTCTCCTACAGTGCTTCCGTGGAACGGCCAAAGGTGCCAGAGAACATGATCCGTGTAGAAGGCGGCACGTTTCAGATGGGAGATACGTTCGGCGATGGACAATCGTGGGAGAAGCCGGTGCATTCGGTGGCGGTCTCGAGCTTTTATATGGGAAAGTATTTGGTGACACAGAAGGAATGGCGGGATGTGATGGGTACGGATCCTTCGCACTTCAAGGGAGATGACCTGCCGGTGGAAAGTGTGACCTGGTATGATGCAGTGCAGTATTGCAACAAGCTGAGCGCGAAGAATGGCCTGGATCCCTGCTATGCGATCAACGGCACGAATGTGACGTGCGATTTCTCAAGGAGCGGCTTTCGGTTGCCGACAGAGGCGGAGTGGGAGTACGCGGCCAAAGGCGGGAGGCAAAGCAGGGGCACGGAGTACGCGGGGTCCAGCAGCGTGGATGAGGTTGCCTGGTACGGCGGCAATTCTGGCGGCAGGACGCATCCCGTCGGGCAGAAGCGGGCAAACGAGCTGGGCCTGTACGACATGAGCGGGAACGTGTGGGAGTGGTGCTGGGATTGGTGGGGGAATTATGGGCCGAGCACGGAGACGGACCCTCAGGGCGCGGACAGTGGGTCGAACCGTGTTCGGCGGGGCGGCTCCGGGGACGGCAGTGCGAGCGGCGTGCGCGCCGCCGGTCGCGACGGCTACGGGCCCGGCCTCAGGTACAACATCAGCGGGTTTCGGGTGGTGCGTCGCTCTGGATGATCGCGGGTTCAGGGTGTGGGCCGTGGAGCGTGGACTGTGGACGGGGGGTGGGTCCGGGCGGGGGACAGGCCCCCTTCCCGTTCTCCTTCTTGCCTTCTGCATCCAATCGTCTATAGAATAATGATACGAGGTGGACTCGGGTTTGATGTCATGCTCCGCAAAACTCTGATCCCTCTTGCAACAATCCTCATAATGGCCCAGATCCTGTCTGCACAGGACAGGAAGGTAGCACTGGTCATCGGGAACTCTGCGTACCAGAACGTGCCCACACTTCAGAACCCCAAGAACGACGCGGTTGATATGGCGACGGCGCTCGGGAAACTTGGATTCGAGGTCATCCCTGTCATCAACGGGACCTATGCCGACATGGACAACGCCATCGTACAGTTCTCCCGAAAACTTGCTGGTGCGCAGGCGGGGCTGTTCTTTTATGCCGGTCATGGAGTCCAGTCGAACGGACTAAACTACCTCCTGCCCGTCGACGTGAAGATAGAGGAAGAGTTCCAGCTCAAACAGAAGGCCCTCGACGCGTCATATGTCCTGGACGCCATGAATGCCGCTAATGTTCCGATTAACGTCGTGATTCTGGATGCTTGCAGGGATAATCCCTGGAAGAAGTCTGGTCGGACTATCGGCGGCACGCGAGGACTTACAGTCATCGAAAATGTGCCCCGAGGCACGATCATCGTCTATTCGACTGATCCAGGCAGCATTGCCCAGGACGGTACGGGGAAGAACGGCACGTTCACCGCAGCCTTGCTCAAGCATATCTCGACGCCCGGCATCGACGTAAAAGAGATGTTCGACCGGGTAGGCGCTGAAGTGTCGGCAGAAACGGATCACGCGCAGAACCCTTGGATCAACTCAATGTTTTATGGGAAGTTCTATCTCGGGGGAACTGCCTCTTCAAGCCCAGCTCCTGCGGTCGTTCAAATCGAGCCCGCTGCGACACCGACCATCACCGTGTCTCGCTCCTACGGAAGCTTGTCGATCACTACGGCGTCTGCGGGTACGCTCTTCCTGGACGGAAAGGCAATGGGCGATCTGCCCGCAGGTGCAAAGGCGAAGCTCGATTCGGTAGAGGTGGGCGATAGGAGCCTCGAGATCCACTACGCTGACGGGCAGGTCGAGCGGCACAGTGCCACCGTGGCCGAGGGCGAGTCTGAGAGCGTCTCCTTCATATACAAGAAGGCGTCCCGCGCGATCCAGGCGTCGAAGCGGATAGCCCTTGTCATTGGAAACGCTGCTTACTCAACATTATATCCGTTACGGACTCCGGTCAACGATGCCGCAGACATGGCTGCGGCTCTGAAGAGCATCGGGTTCGAAGTAGTTCTTGGAACCAACGCGAACATGGGGGCAATGGACGGGCTCATCGACCAGTTCGGAAACGACATCAATGGCGCAGATATTGCCTTATTCTACTACTCTGGCTACGGAGTACAGGTCGGAGACGAGAATTATCTTTTGCCAGTCACGGCTAAGATCACGGTTGCCGCTGATTTGCAATCCGAAGCAGTAGGAATAGCGCGACTCTTCCAACGGATGCGTCAAGGTGGAGCGGGAACAAACGCGATCATCCTCGACGCGAGTCGGGATAACCCTTTCCGGCAGACATCACGGGGGTTGGAACGAGGTATTACTATATTGGGCGGGCCTCCACCGGAGACCATCATCGTCTACGCGACCGAAGCCGGGGAAAATGCGGAAGACGGAATGGGGCGGAATAGCGTCTTTACCTCGGCGCTTCTCCGGAACATCACGCGTGATGAAGAGTTCACGCGCATCCTTCGTGACGTAAGTGCACAGGTTCGAACAGAGACGAATCAGCGACAGAAACCGACGACCTTCAGCAACCTGACCCATGCCGTGCACCTCACTGGGAAAGGGTCTTCCCAGGAGTCGCCCCCCTGATTCAGGCATCGAAGCGGATAGCCCTTGTCATGGGAAACTCTGCCTACGCAGCAGGACCGTTGTCGTTTTGGGACGAGTGAACGAAAGCGGAGCCGGAACGAACGCAATTATCCTCGATGCGTGTCGAAATGGTCCTTTCCCGCAGGGGTACGGCTGAAAGACGGCGCCGGTTCACGGTATGACCCTTGCGCGAAAGCGCGGAAATGTACTTTACGTACGTTTGGCGCGACATGGTTCGCCTCTGCGCTTGACCGCTCAGTGAATAATGCGATGTCCTCCTGTGTGTGATTGTCGTCGATTCTCGCCTGTGCTACTCTTATTGAAATACCCTTTCGGGGGCACCCGCATGAAGAATCGCATTTTTCCTTTGGGCCGCGCGCCTTTTCCCATTGTGTTCGTCGTCGCCCTTCTGCTCACCTCGCCCGCCTTCGGGCAGTCAACCCGCTACGCGCTTGTCATCGGAAACGGCAACTACGCCGAGCTGGGCAAGCTCAAGAACCCAGTCAACGACGCTCACGACATTGGAGAAGCGCTCACGAACCTTGGCTTCCAGGTGGACAGTCTTGCCGACGCCGATCTCACGGCGATGGAGGACGCAGTGGTCCGCCTGGGGAACCGGCTGTCGACCTCGAAAGACTCCATCGGGTTTTTCTTCTACGCCGGGCACGGGGTGCAGTCGAATGGAATCAACTACCTCATCCCTGCCGACGCCCACATTGCTTCAGAGTCCTTTCTCAAAACCAAGGCGCTTGCAGCCCAGGAGGTGCTGGACACTCTGCAGCAAGCGAACAACGCGCTGAATGTTGTCGTGCTCGACGCCTGCCGTAACAATCCCTTCTCCTGGGCGCGGTCGGGTACGAGGGGCTTGACGGTTGTCGCCTCGCAGCCTCCGGGGAGCATCATCGCGTACGCGACCAGCGCAGGCAGCGTAGCCCAGGATGGGTCTGGGCGCAACGGCGTGTTCACCGCGGAGCTCTTGAGGAACATCGGCACGCCGGGGGTCGAGATAAAAGACGTCTTCAACCGCACAGGGGCCGGAGTGCAGGCGGCAAGTGGGGGAGCGCAAGTGCCTGCAATCTACAACCAGTATTTCGGCAGCGCCTTTCTTGCAGGCACAGGCTCGGCCCCCGCGCCAGCCGTGACGCCTGCGAAGAAGCCGAGTCTCACGGTGGAGAAGGCGTACGGATCGGTGACGATAGAGGTACGGACCGGGGGAACGCTTTATCTTAACGGCACGGCCATGGGACAGCTCACGCCCGGGTCCTCCTCCCGGCTGGACGATATCGAGGCGGGACAGGCAAGCCTGGAGATGCGCTACGCGGACGGGAAGACAGAGACTCTCACAGCTGATGTAACAAAGGACGCCGTCACAGCGGTCGCCTTCTCCTACAGTGCTTCCGTCGAGCGGCCGAAGGTGCCAGAGAACATGATCCGTGTAGAGGGCGGCACCTTCACGATGGGAGATACCTTCGGCGACGGACAATCGTGGGAGAAGCCGGTGCATGCGGTTACGGTGTCGAGTTTCGTGATCGCGAAATATCTGGTGACACAGAAGGACTGGCGCGATGTAATGGGAACGGATCCTTCGCACTTCAAGGGAGATGACCTGCCGGTGGAAAGTGTGAGCTGGTATGATGCAGTGCGATACTGCAACACGCTGAGTGCAAAGAACGGCCTGGAGCCCTGCTATACGATCAACGGCACGAATGTGACGTGCGATTTCTCGAAGAGGGGCTTTCGGTTGCCGACAGAGGCGGAGTGGGAGTACGCGGGCAAGGGCGGGAGGCAAAGCAGGGGCACGGAGTACGCGGGGTCCAACAGCGTGGATGAGGTTGCCTGGTACAGCGGCAATTCTGGTGGCACGACGCATCCCGTCGGACAGAAGCAGGCAAACGAGCTTGGGCTTTACGACATGAGCGGGAACGTGTTGGAGTGGTGCAGCGATTGGTATGGGAATTATGGACCGAGCGCGCAGGAGGACCCTCGGGGCGTGGACAGTGGAACGGTCCGTGTTCTGCGGGGCGGCTGCTGGGGCTACCCTCCGAGCCTCGTTCGCGCCGCCTATCGCCTCCACGTCGAGCCCGGCTTCAGTGACAGCGCCGTCGGGTTTCGGGTGGTGCGTCGCCCTGGATGATCGCGGGCTCAGCCGCATCACTCGTCGAATGTGCCGGATCCTTTTCGGCGGATGAGGGCGATCACCTCTTCCGGTGTCATGACGGGTACGCCTGCTCGGCAGTTTACGGGGAAATGGCGCATGTTCCCGGTCACCAGGACATCAACTCGACCCTGAGCCGCCACCTCAAGGAAAGGCTCGTCATCCGGATCTGGCAGGCGATGGGTCAGGGGACGCGCCGCGACTAACTCAGAAGACTCGCGGAGGAACCTCATCAGCGTCGCGACGTCCCCGGGATCAAAGGGAAAGTCAGGGCGGCTCAATACCTCGTCATACTCTCCGTGAATCCGCCCGTCCGCGCAGAGTGTAAGAAATCCTTGACGCACCAGATCGAGCGCCCGCGCGGGCGCCCCGTGTACGTTCCAAAGGGCGGACACCAGGACCTTGGTGTCAAGTACGACGCGCACGCTTCCGCCGGACGTCCTTGATAATGCCTTCGATCTTGTTCGGGGACATCGAATCGAGACCTGCCGCCTTCGCCGCTTGTTGCATCCTTTCGATGGCAACCTGCGCCCGGACCTGCCGGTAGACCCGAAGCTCCTCTTCCAGGGTATCGCCATCGACCGGCACCACCAGGGCAACCGGTTTTCCATTGGAGGTCAGGACGATTTCCTCCGCCTTGACGGAATCCCGCAATATGCTGCCCGGTCGGTTCCTGAGATCCCTCACGCTCGCGAAACGCATGATGTATCCTTTCCGTGCCTCGATTCGGCTACAGAAAGGCTACATAGCTGGGCCGAACTTGTCAACGCGTACTTCCCACTCGCCTGCACCGAAGACGCCCTGGCTCCTGCATCAGTCGAGGCTGAGCGCAACTGCCAAGGCTCGGTTCAGTTCTTTTGTCTGGATATGATCGAGCCTGCCGACGAAATCAGTAAGCGCTGACTTGGGAATGCTGACAAGCTCGTCACAATGGATTGAACTGTTGTGCTTCAGGCCACAACCTGGCGACTCACGACAACGAAGACTCGAGACCTCTTGGGATCAGCTCGGGAGGCTTTATGGACTCGATAGAGCTCGGACCTTTTCAGGATTATGGCTCCACCTGGTACTCAAGCACATCGAACGCCTCTTTGTTGAGCTTGACCGCCAAAGAATTGATGATCTCGAGGTCGTGGGGGTCGCGTTTCTGGCGGTTGAGGATTTCCAGGTAGGAGCGGACGGCCAGTTCGATAAAAGCAGAGCAATTATCGTCCTTCATCACATGTTCGTCGATTGATGCGACAAGGTCTTGAGAAAGTATGATAGAATACTGCCAACCACTTCATGATGTCAATTTCTGATTGAGCAATGCTTGCTGTTCTTGACGCCCCCGGTAGCCTCGGCTACATTTGCCGCACCTATGGAGCGACGTCTCATCACCTCCGCCCTGCCGTACGTGAACAACATCCCTCACCTTGGCAACCTCATCCAGGTGCTCTCGGCGGATGTGTTTGCACGGTACTGCCGGCTGGCCGGCTATGAGACGCTGTACATCTGCGGCACCGACGAATACGGCACGGCCACTGAGACAAGGGCCCTGGAAGAGGGGATCACGCCCCGCGAATTGTGCGACCGCTACCACGCGATCCATCGGGACATCTATTCCTGGTTCAACATCTCCTTCGATCGCTTCGGGCGGACGTCGGTGCCGGTACACACGGAAATCACCCAGCACATATTTACGAAGCTCTACGAAAATGGGTACATCAACGAGCGAGTTCTCAGTCAGCCTTATTGCGAGAAGGACCAGAGATTCCTCGCGGACCGCTACGTCCTGGGCACATGCCCGCACTGCAGCTATGCCGACGCGAGAGGCGACCAGTGCGAGAACTGCGGCAAGCTGCTTGACCCCATCGAGCTGATCGATCCGCGGTGCAGCGTGTGCTCCACACGACCGGTGATCAGGGAGACGAAGCACCTGTTCATCGACCTCCCTGCTATCCTTCCCAGGCTGCGCAACTGGATGGAGTCCGCCGCGGAGAAGGGGTTCTGGGCGCGCAACGCGGTGCAGATGACCTACGCCTGGATGCGCGACGGCCTGAAGGAGCGAGGCATCACCCGGGACCTGAAGTGGGGGATCCCGGTCCCCCTGGACGGGTACCGCGACAAAGTCTTCTACGTCTGGTTCGACGCCCCCATCGGCTATATCTCCATCACGGCGGACCACACGCCGGAGTGGAAGAGCTGGTG
>JBEKTX010000145.1:0-10054 GCA_049515615.1 Spirochaetia bacterium | reverse complement strand
ATTTCATGTCATTCTGCTGATCTTACCAAGGCTGGAAACCGGGAAAATACCGATTGGAGATGGCAGGTATTGGCGTTTCCGCCTGGTGCAAGGGTAAGGAGTCAGGCCCAAAGATGATACCTGAGCTGAAATTCGAGAAGCTGTTTTCGCCCTTCTCACTGAAGGGGCTGGCCCTGCGGAACAGGATCGTTTTCCTGCCCCACCACACGGGAATGGCGACGAGAACGGGCCTGCCCACCGAAACGGAGGTGCTGTACTACGCGGAGCGCGCCCGCGGCGGGGCCGGCCTCGTGGTCGCCGGCAACTACGCGGTCAGCGCGAACGGGCAGATGCACAAACACTTCGTCAACGTCTCCGACCCGCGCGTCTTGCCGATCTTCAGCCGGACCACGAGGCTCGTCCATGCCCACGGGGCGAAGATCTTCGGCCAGATTACCCACGCGGGGCCCACGATCATGGAGAAGCCGCAGCCCGACCTCTGGTCACCTTCGCAGGTCATTGAGGGAAGCTCGGGCGCGTACACGATGGAGCTCACCCTGTCGGAAATCGCCGAGGTCGTCGCGGACTTCCGCCTCTCGGCGCTGCACCTGCGCAAAAGCGGGTTCGACGGCACCGAGCTGAAGGTGGGCCACGACGGCATCCTGCGGGCCTTCCTCTCCCCGCACTACAACAAGAGGACCGACGCGTACGGCGGCTCGCTTGAAAACAATGCCCGCATCCTCGTCGAGGTGCTGCGGGCGGTGCGGGAGGTCAGCACGCCGCAGATGATCCTCGGGATCCGGCTGTGCATGGACGAGTTCGAGGAGGACGGCTACGGGCTGGCGTATGCCCTGAAGGTCGCGAAGTACCTCGATGGGCTCGGGCTGATCGACTACGTGAGCGTTGACGCGGGAACGACGTGGCTCAGCTACATCATGCAGAGGCCGACGATGTCGATTCCCCTCGGCTTCGCCGAGTACATGGCGGCGGAGCTGAAGAGGGAGGTCAAGGTCCCCATCATCGCGTTCGGCCGCATCAACGACCCCGTGCAGGCGGAGCAGATCCTCCTGAACGGCAGCGCCGACCTGATCGGGATGGCCCGCCAGTTGATCTGCGATCCCGAACTGCCGAACAAGGCCCTGGCGGGCGACGTGGACGCCATCCGCAAGTGCATCGCCTGCGAGGATGGCTGCGGCGGCCAGGGCAACCAGTTCATGCCGATCCGCTGCATCCAGAACCCTGCGGTGGGCAAGGAGAAGGACCTGGGGGTAGGGACGCTCCGCGCGGCGCGGCGGAAGAAGAGGATCGTGATCGTCGGCGCGGGGGTGGCGGGCATGAAGGCGGCAGAGATCGCCGCCAAGCGGGGGCACTCCGTCATCCTCATCGAGAAGGAGAAGGTCCTCGGCGGGCAGATCAACCTCCTGAGGAAGGTCCCGTTCAGGAACGAGTTCTCAGAGGTCACCCGTTACCTCGAGTTCCAGCTGAAGGGCCTGCCGAATGTGACGGTCCGCACGAACGAGGAAGCCACCGAGCAGACCATCCTGAAGGAATCCCCCGACGTGGTGATCATCGCGACGGGGTCCACGCGCTACGTTCCCCTCGAGCACGCCGGCGCGCGCGTGTACTCGAGCTGGGACATCCTGCGCGACGCGCCGGACCTTGGACGGAACGTCGTGATCTACGACATGCTCGCCAAGGACGAGGGCATCGGCGTGGCCGAATATATCGCCGAGTACTACGAGGGGACGCGGATCCGTTTCTTCACGCCGGCGCATTTCCCCGCCGCCGACGTGTTCTTCCTGAACCAGGACGTGCTCTTCAGGAAGCTGTACGCGAAGGACTTCACGCCCTTCCCCCTGTGCGAGCTGAAACGGGTGACGGAGGCCTCCCTCACCTTCACCCACCGCTACTCTCGTAGGGATGTCATCGTCGATGATCGTGATGCGCTTGTCATTGTGGGGGCCATGCGCTCGAACGACGAGCTGTACAGGCGCCTGGAAGGCAGGGTCCCCGCACTGTACCGCATCGGCGACGCGAAGGCCCCCCGGGTCGTGGAGGTCGCCATCCATGGGGCGGAAGCCCTCGCGCGAAGGCTGTGAAGGGTGAGATGAAGGACATCATCGTCTGCGTCAAGCAGGTGCCGAACACCTCCAACATCAGGCTCGATCCGGTCCACCACACGCTCGGTCGGGAGGGGGTCCCGAGCATCCTCAATCCCTTCGATGGGATCGTCATCGAGACCGCCCTCGCGTGCAAGTCTCGCTTCGGCATGAAGGTCGGTATCCTGACGATGGGCCCGCCGCAGGCCGAGGAGATGCTGCAGCCGTGGCTGGGCCGCGGCGTGGACGACGCGTTCCTCCTCACCGACCAGCGGCTTGCCGGCTCCGACACCTTGGCAACGGCGCGCGCCCTGCACGCCGCGATCCTCACCACCGGCTACGCGACGGTCTTCTGCGGGCAGGAGACCGCCGACAGCAGCACGGGCCACATCGGGCCGAGCATCGCGGAGATGTTCCACGTTCCCCACGTTACCTCGGTGACGAAGGTCCTCGGGTACTCGGAGGACGCCATCGAGGTGGAAACCACGCTGGAGCGCAGCACGCAGACCGTGGAGGTGCGGCTTCCGGCCGTGATCAGTTTCGCCAAGGCCGAGCAGCCCGAGAGGAAGGACGGCGCGAAGCGGGGCGGAAAGGTGAAGCGGCTCGGCCTCGCGGACATCGGCCTTGCTGAGGACAGGGTGGGGCTGGAAGGTTCGCCGACCACCGTCGTCGACATCGACACCGACATGGAGAGCCTGAACTACCTCGTGGTCGACGGGAGCCTCTCGGCCTATGAACGGATCGGCGCCGTGCTCGGCGGGGGAATCCGCGCGAACGAGAATCGCCGCGTGTTCAAGTCCTTGTCAGAGGAGGCGTACCAGGCCCTCCTTGCCCTCTTGCGATGATGGCGTGGGAGTAGGCATGAACGGCAAAAGCATCTACGTCTACGGGAACCTCTGCAACCAGTGCGGCGCGTGCATCCAGGCCTGTCCCTCGGATGCCATTGCGCTGGCGGAGGAGGCAGTTCGCATCGATGAGGAGAAATGCACGCTCTGTGCCCTGTGCGTGAAGGCGTGCGAGCAGCATGCCCTCCGCATCGAACGGGGCAGGGCTGTGGCGCGCCAGGGCGTGCATCGCGACGTGTGGGTGTTCGCCGAGCATCGCGGCGGCCTCCACCTACCTTGCCTGCAGGTCGTGAGCAAGGCAGGGGAGCTTGCGCGGAGCCTGGGCGAGCGGCTCGTGGTTGCCGTCGTCGGCGTTCCCCCCTTCGACAGGGAGGCCCTGGCGGCATCCCTGCGCGGGCTGGGTGTCCACGAGGTGCGTCTGCTCGGCTGCCGCCAGCTCGGCGAGTATTTCCCTGAGGACGTCGCGGAGGTGCTCCGGGGCGATATCGAGGAGTGCCACCCGCGGATCGTGCTCTTACTTGGTTCACTCTTCGGCCGTTCCATGGCGCCGCGGCTCGCCGCCAAGCTCCAGACGGGCCTCACAGCGGACTGCAGCGAGCTGTCTATCGACGAGAACGGCAACCTGGTGCAGGTGCGGCCCACCTATGGCGGGCGCATCCTCGCATCGATCCTCTGCCAGACGTCCTCCCCCCAGATGGCCTCGGTGCGCCAGAACGTCTTCGAGGTGCGCCGCGATGCGAACGACGGCGCCCCGCCGGTCATCAGCGAAAAAACCGTCGCAATCGACTCGATCGAGCGCCTGAAGCGGGTGCTGCGGACGGAGCCGCTTTCGAAATGCGGCACCCCCATCGAGGAGGCCGACGTGATCGTCTGCGGCGGCCTGGGGCTCGGCTCCGCCGATGGGTTCGCACTCCTGCAGTCACTGGCTGACAAGATCGGGGGGGTCGTCGCGGGCACGCGGGAGACGGTCGACCGCGGGTGGATCCCTTTTTCGCAGCAGATCGGCCAGACGGGAAAGACGGTGCGTCCGCGATTGTACATCGGTGCCGGGGTCTCGGGCGCCATCCACCACATGATGGGAATGAAACACGCGCGCAACATCGTCGCCATCAACACGGACCCCCGCGCCCCGATCTTCAAGATCGCGACGATCTGCATGGTCGGGGACCTCTACGAGGTTCTCCCCTCGCTCATACTGCGGCTGTAGGGGGAAGGGAAGCAAGCTCCTTCGCCTCCATCTCTCATGCGGTTTCCGAACTATATTCGGGAGTTGCAGGAAGCTCTCGTCTTAAGAACGACAGCCGAAGACCGGAAGGTCGGGATGTTCGTGTTGTGCGCGTGGTAGAAATGTTCGCGCAGTTCATCTTTCCATATCAGCTCTCTATTATAGAACGCTTCGGAATCAAGTGCTACGGCTGCTGCGACCGGTCGACAGGCGATGGCACATTATTGAGCGAGGGCCGCGATTACGGCGAGTTTCAGTCTCCGCCTGGGCTGACATCCACGCCATGGCGGAAAAGCTGGGGATTCGTTACATCTTCTCCTGGAAGCCGCGCGCGGCGGACCTGGCGGCGCTCATTACGACGAGGAGAGGATACGGCGCTACATGCGTAATATGCTGCGGGCAATGCGAGGCTGCCACGTCGAACTGATCATGAAGGATAACCATATTCTTCAGCATGAGCCTCAGAGCGTGATCAGATGGGCGCGGACGGCACGGGATGAAATAGCAGGGCCGTCATGATCGTACCGGGCATGTGATGATTGAATGCTCGCCTCACGCTCATCATGAGATGATCAGGCATTCTGCCCGTACCATCTGTTCAAGAGAAAACATCCACAGGTCGTTCGATGTTGCTCCCGATGACACTTCTCAGCTCTTGGCCTCCCGGCGTGTGCGCGTCATTCCAGGTTCGCATGAAATGCGCGGAATGACCCGATGGCAAGATGCTTTCGTTCAGCAATTCGCAAGGCGATGCCGTCCAGAAGGAGAAGAACGCACTGCTCGAACAAGCTGCTCATGATCTGGGCCGAAGGAATTTCGTCAGGCCGCGCAAGTTTCGTTTTTACAGGAATGCGAACGAAGACTTCTGAAAGCGGGGCGAGGGAGCTACCCGCATTCGAGCCGATATGGGCGATGTGCGCGCCATGCTGACGGGCAATTCGTGCGATAGCGACAGGGATGGCGGATTCGCCTGAGCCCGAAGCGACGATGAGCAGATCGCGAGGAGTGATGGCGGGCTCATTGATCGCGCCAACATGCCAGGAGGGAATTCCGAGGTGGTTCAACCGTTTGACGAACGCCTGGAGGGAAAGGAACACGCGGCCGACTCCAATGGTGAACACCTTCTCCGCGGCCAGGACCGCATCGACTAGTCGTTCCGCCTGCTCCTCATCAACAGCATTCAGCGCTGTATGAAGCTCGTTCAGAATCAGTTGCCACTTCTCATGAATAGCGCCCATGGTCTTCTCCTCGATGGCTCCGCGACGATGAGCCTCAGTGGCTCCAGAAGTATGAATCACAAGGTCACGACGATCTTGATGCCTTACTTGCTCCCGGCAACATCAAACGCGCTCACGATATCGCTGATCGAGAAGCTATGGGTGATGAGCTTGTGTGGATCGATGATATTCGCCGCGAGGAGGTCGAGAGCCTTCCGGTTGTCTTCAGGAAGCGAGGAGGAGGCTCCCGCGATGAAAAGTTCCCTGTGGTGGACAAGGTTCGCGTCGATCGTCGTGAGGTTGTCCCCTTTCGGCTGGCCGCTAGAGAAATTGAATCGAGCTCGCGGCGCCGCGCAACGGAAAGCGGTCGCTTGGGCATCCTCGGAAGGCGCGCATAAGTAGATCACATCGGCGCCCCGTCCGTCAGTCTCCTCTAAAACTTCTGCAACGAGATCCTCCCCGGAGGAGGCGATGATCCTGTCGATCGAGAAAAGTCTTTGGACAAGCTCAAGACTTGGTCGACTCCGGCGGGTCAGGAGCACCTTTCGCGCTCCGGCGTGTCGCGCGATCTGCGTGTGGATGATGCCCGCGGGGCCGCTTTCATGGCGAGGCCCGTATCCCCTTTATTGACCTGCGAGTTTTTCTGCGCATTGAGGCAGCAGGCGATAATCTCTGACATCGAGGCTTCGACAATGCCGAGAGCGACGACGGGGTATTGTGCGCGGTAGTCCCCCCGCCGATAGATCCTGAGATCCGTGCCACAAATGGCGCAGGCCTTTACCTGGACGCGAATGGATCCGGCGGGGACGGGGGGCAGGGGAATCTCTTCAAGGCGCAATTCTCCGACAGAGTGAACGGCCACTGCTTTCATATGGTGCACCGGATGAGGACTTTGCAGTAGTAAAACTTCTTCTCGATCATAGCCGCGATTGTTTGCGGAGCCTGCTCGAGGTCAACCTCATGACTGACAAGCTTGCCTGCAGGGATCACGCCGCGGGCGAGGACGTCATAGAGGAACGGTCGATCTTCATTCAGGTTGTAGCCCCAGCATCCCTGCAGCGAGAGCTCCTTGCGCATCAACCGTTCGAAGCTTGCGTGCGGAAGAACGGTATCTGCCGTATCACGTCCGACGACAGTGATGCGACCCTTCTCTCGCGCGAGCTCGATGGCGGAAAGCAGCGCTCGCGACGATCCTGCTGCCTCGAAGAGAGAATCGAACTTTTCCCGTGGGTCAAGGGCGGAAGGGTTGACGGCTTCCGTGAAGCCCAACGCGCGGCACAAAGCGAGGCTTTCATTGCGGAGATCTGCCATGACGACCCGCGAAGCCCCGAAAACCTTCAACCAAAGGCCTACAAGCAGCCCGATAGCCCCGGCACCGAAAACGAGAGCGGATTGTCCCGCGGTGAAAGCTGATTGACGGACGACGTGGAGGGCAACGGACATAGGCTCGATGAAGGCGGCATGTCGAAGGTCCAACCCAGAAGGGAGGAGGAAGAGGTTCTCCTCGGGGACGAGGCAATATTCGGCAAACCCACCATCGTTCCGGGAACCGAGGAACTGGTAATTGGCGCAGTGGAAGGGCTCGCCCATCTGGCATCCCGCACACGTCCCACACGGGATGAGTGGGAGAACAGCCACCGGGTCCCCGGCTTTGAAGCGCGCGGAATCCGGGGCGGGCACTTCAACGACTCCGGCAAACTCATGGCCGAGAATCATCGGATGGTGATACGAGCCTGTCACGGCGAATCGCGGAAGGTCTGAACCACAGATTCCCGCAAAGGAGACCTTGACCCGCGCCCAGCCAGGCTTCACATGGGGATCAGGCCAGTCTTGCTCCACTCGGTAGCTGCGGGGTGCATGAAGGACAACGGCTTTCATTCGATTTTCTCTCTTGCTTTGGCCACCTTCACCGCGGTTCCCGCCTCCCTGACGGCAGTCCGTGCCGTTTCGGGAAGACCGCTGTCGGTGATGAGGATGTCAATATCGGCCCACTGGCACACCTCGAAGACACCGTGCCTGCGATATTTGGCAGAATCCCCCAACAGTATGGATTTATTCGCGCTCCTGATCATATGCTGCTTTACCTGCGTGCCAATCATGCCAGGGTTTGCGAACGCCGTTCTCCGAAAAGCCCGCTGCAGAGAAGAAACAGCAATCGACACGGATACGGCTGGTGCCTTCGATAGCCAGCGGACCATCGAAGGTGTTCCCATCGCGCTTAAGTACTCCTCCAAGGACCAGCAGCTCGATATCGTGACTGGAGGACAGTTGATTCAATACGGAAAGGCTGTCTGTGACAACGGTGAAACGTCTAGCTCCCTTCAGGGGTTGCGCCAGTTCGCTGCAGGTAGTGGATCCGTCCAGGAAGAGAGATTGGCCATCCTGGAGCAAGGATGGCGCCAGGAGGGCAATTGCCCGCTTTTGGGCCTGTTGTTCAATATGGCGTGCGCTGAAACTTCGCTCCTCACAGATCCTGTCAACGCAGACAGCTCCCCCATGCACTTGCTTGAGGAGGCCTTCGCTGGCCAAGGACCGGATGTCTCGGCGGTTTGTCATGTCGCTCACTGATAGGATCTGTATGAGCTCGGAAACTGTAACTACTCCTTCTTGAAGAAGAAAATCATGTATCAGCTTCTTTCGGCTCTCGTACATGCGCTAAATCTAGGCGAGGATAATTCATGAATCTAACATTGTCAATAAAGGGTAGTGTCCTAATTTGCCATCTCGACTAGTTCTTCGATCTTCCATGAATGGAGGGAGACGTCGAGGTCTTTGATCTGATCGACCACCCTACCGCTAAGCTCTGCTATGCGTGGTCTCATCCCGTAGAAGGATCGACCAAGCGCCGCTATGTTGCCGTTCCCGTTGCTCCTTCATCCTCATTCAGTGGGTAGTACGCGGTGAATCATCACCAAGGGGTCCACGCGCAATAGAGCTACTAGTCACGTTTCTGCATGCCAGATGAGCGTGAAGACATGGTTCAGGGCGTTTTGGGTCTTCCTTGATTGTGACTTGATCCGCTGTGATGTGGACTGGAGTTCCGTTCCGCAGTCCTCTTCGCCTCCATCCTCTCTACCTGAATTGGGGAGGGGACATTTCTATCGAGCCTTGACACAAACTGGCGTCCCCGCCCTATTGTCATCGCCGTCGCGATGGTCGTATACTAGTCCTGAAGCTGCATTCAACTATTAGGAGCCGGGCAGAGTCCGTGGGTTCGCAGGCTGCACATTCAGCGAAGGGCGGAGGATAGGACTGCAGCGAGGAGAGGAGTTCGATGGATCCTCTCGACAGCACTGCGATTCTCGACCGAGCAGTTGAATTCCTGCTGCGTCCATCCGTAGGTCCGGCGGGTGCAAGGCGTCCAGGGCCAAAGAATGCCGAGGCTCTCAAGGGCGCGGGTACCGTTCCGTCCTGGCTGGAAACGGAAAGATCCCCACGCAGCTCTCAGGCGGCTCAGCTCCCACCTGGCCGTACGATTCCGCGGCAGACCTCCTATTCATCCGCCTCTTGGACTCATTTCTCGATCAACCCTGCTGTCGACAACCCACGCGCAATGATTCTCAAGGCCGAGGAAGTGCTTCAGATCGCCACGATGAGCGGGTCTTCCCCCGCGTTCAGACGACAAATTGCCGCCGCGGCCTACATTGCGGAAATCGAAGCCCAGAGCGAGCTTGCACGATTGCAGCGCGAAAGCCCGATCAGGCGGGAATGGTTCGCGTAGATCAGCTGACTGTGCAAGTGCATCGGGCTCCCACAAAGCCGGCTAGGCCGGTCATCGTCTTTCCCTTGCTCTTCTCCGTCACAAACATGTTGTTACGGAATGGTGCAATGCAAAGGGGAAGGATAACGACTGAGGGTTGTGAGGCTGCAGCAAGGCCGCAACCTCCGACACCTCATCCGCCAAAAATCCTTATTTCTTGTCTCGATGCTTCGGCGCCATTATCCGCGCAGCCGATCGTGCCACCACTCCGCGAGGGGCAAGCCGCACCGACAGTGTCCCCAAGTATATGAGTCTGCCGTCAACAACATAGGACTTTCCCTGCTCCAGACCCTTGAGCGCGGTGGCAACGACGCTTTGGACTTTCCGTTTCCTGCCAACGGTCGCATCCCCATTGCCCGCTACCCTGAAAAAATTCGTCTCCGTCGGTCCAGGACACACGGCCAGAACGCGAATGCCTTGCGACCTGTACTCTGCCCACAATGCCTCCGAGAACGAAAGGACGAACGACTTGCTGGCACCGTACACGGCCATGAAAGGCGCGGGTTGGAAAGCAGCCGCTGAGGCAACATTCACAACAATGCCTTCACCCCGTTTGACCATACGTTGCAGAAAGAGATGAGTCAGGCGCACGAGCGCCACAACGTTGAGCATGATTTCCCTGTGGTCGTCGTCCACGGACAGATCATGGAATCGGCCGTAGGTGCCAAACCCAGCGTTGTTAATCAGGATGTCTACCTGACGATGTAGTCTTTGAACTCTGGCAAATACCGCGTCCGGGGCTTTTTCTTTGGAAAGGTCAGCCACGATGACATCCGCGGCTACCTTGTGTTTCTTCTTGAGCTGAGCGGCCAGCGCGTCGAGCTTGTGTTTGGAGCGCGCCACCAGGATCACGTTCACACCCTTTGCGGCCAGGGTCTCCGCGAAAGCCTTCCCGATTCCTGATGAGGCGCCTGTTATCAACGCTGTCT
>JBEKTX010000144.1:0-10203 GCA_049515615.1 Spirochaetia bacterium | reverse complement strand
CCGGAACACGATGAACAGCCCCAGGGCGATCACGAGAAGGGGAATGAATGTGTAAGGCCCTCTTCGCCTTCTGCGGCGCCGGGAGACGAACGGTCCGCTGCCGGGCAGGGCCGGGCGCGGCAGCTCACTGGCGCGCCGGGCCTCCGTGTCGTCGTAGATGACGGCTCCCTTCTTGATTTGGAGAACCGGCCGCTTCATTTCCAGAGAACGCGTGAGACCAGGGGAACGAGGTCTTCGGCAAGGAACCAGCCGAGCTGACGCGCTGCGCGCGCTCCGGTGAAAGCGTGCAGTGACACTCCGAACCGGGCGGCATCGAGGGGCGGGAGCCCGCCGGCAATTCCCGCAGCGATGAGACCGGCAAGGACGTCCCCTGACCCGGCTGTGGCCAGCGCGGGATTTCCCCCGTCGAGGATCCAGAAGCGGCCGTCGGGAGCAGCGACGATCGTCGAGTGACCCTTCAGGACCATGATGGCATTCAGCCTTTTGCTTGCCGCGACCGCGTGTCCCACCGGATCGTCGAGCACCGCGTCCGGGGCCGTTCCCGTGAGGCGGGCGAACTCGCCCGGGTGCGGCGTGAGCACCCAGCGTCCGCCAAGGTCGACTTTCCGGACGGCAGCCTTCTCTCCCAGGAGCGTGATCGCGTCCGCATCAATGACGCCCGGCAGAGGGAGTGCAAGAAGGGTCTCCAGCCAGGCAGCCTTGTCGTCTGCCAGCCCCCATCCCGGTCCCACGAGCACCGCGGAATAGCGCGTGGGATCCCAGGCATCCCTCTGCGGGGGATCCCAGGGCCTGCACATCACAGAGGTGAGCTTCGAGGCGACGAGCGGGTAGATCTCCGGGTCGGCGAACAGGGTCACCAGGCCCACGCGGGCGCGCGCGGCTGCCGTGGCGCAGAGCCACGCGGCACCGGTGGTGCCCCGGGTGCCGGCAAAGACCGCCAGATGGCCGCGCCTGTTCTTGTGGGTGTCCGCCGCTATCGGCGGGGCCAGCCTCCTCCAGGCCGCCGACGAGAGGAGCTCGCCGGGGATTGACGGATCTTCGAGCAGGGCCGGGGGAAATCCAACGGGCACAACGAAGATGCGGCCGCACAACGCGCGCGCCCGCGGAAGGTAGAGGCAGAGCTTGGGCAGTCCCATCGTGAGGGTGAGGTCGGCGCGCACGGCCGGAGAGCCCTGCACGTACCCGTCCCCGATGCCGCTGGGAACATCGAGTGCCGCCTTTCGCGCAGCGCTCTGGTTCACGCGCTGGACGAGATCCGCAAGGGGGGGCCGCAGAGCGCCGCTCATGCCTGTGCCCGCGATGCCGTCAAGAATCCATGAGGCTTCCGCAAGACGGCTCATCACCAGGGCCGGCTGCGCCTGCCAGTCGATCGTCTCGATCCCCAACGCATCGCAGGTCGCAAGGTTGCGCCCGGGATCTGAGTCTTTCTCAGGCCTGCCGCCGGCAAGCACTATCGTGCTGGCCTCCATGCGCTCTACCGCCGCCTGCCGGGCCATGACAAAGGCGTCTCCGCCATTATTGCCCCTGCCGGCTACGAACACCAGGCGGCCGCGGGGCCGGCGTCCGCCCCAGGCCAGACGGCGGAGGACGGCCCAGGCCTTCACCCCCGCGTCTTCCATCAGGAGCATCGAGGGAAACGCAAACTCAGCTTGGGTCCGTCTGTCGATGCGCGACATGGCCTCCGAGCTCACGATCTTCACCGTTAATCTCCTTTCAGGAGAAGGTCCAAGCGCCACCAGGATACGTGCGCTTTCGACTTGTCGGCGAGCAGCCCGTAGATGATGCCCGTGGGGGAGAGATGGATGTCGCGGAAGGTCAGCTCCGAATCCTCTATCACCACCCGCCTCTGCGCGCGGACATGCCCCGAGGGATCCACGATCTGCAAGGTGTAGAGGTTTGTATCGGTGTAGGCCAGTAGGTAGAAATATCCACCACTGCTCACCCCGAGCAGGTCACTGGGAGGTGAGGGAATCTCGATCGTCTTCGGCCCCTCCTTTATCCGGTGCGGGGGGTTCGTCGGGAACTCGACGGAGCCGGGCCTGTATTGCTGGGTGCGCAGGTCCAGCCTGTACGCACGAGTGGTGACGGCATCGTTGGATGCGGCCGCGGCGGTGCGCGCGTCCACGGCATCGGTGTAGGAAGAGATGACCAGATAGAGGAGCGGCGTCTGCAGGTCCGGGAGCACGCTCACCAGCGCCTGCGTGATGCCGCGTTCGGGCCTGGACGGAAGGTTGCTGTTGGAGATTTCCACCTGGTACAGGGGTGCGCCGTCGCGCGAATACCAGAACACCTCCCAGGAGCGAGGGAGCCTGCACACGACGACGAGCTGGTCGTTCGAGGTCACGGAGAGGGCCGACACGTAAGGGAAGGGCGACCCGCCTATCCCTTCCTCTCCGAGGGGACCGAGCTGCCGGCCCTTCCGGTCGAAGCGCAGAATCACGCGGCTTCGGGTCACCCCGCGGTCCGTGTCCTTGACCGCCTTCGCATCGGGCACGGCGTCTTCCACGTACAGGGTATGGTCGCTGGCCACCGCGATGTGCCCGATGTCGGTGAAGGGATAAGCGGCGAACCCGCGCGTGGTTGCTTCTGCGGCGGCGTTGGCGTCGAGCGGGCCGAGCGTGGTTGGTGTCGGGTCGGTCTGCGGGTTGTAGAGAAGAAGGATCAGGTCCCCGTACGAGGAGAAGACCATGATCTTGTCCGCGCTCCCATTGGCAACGTAGAACCAACCGTCCCGCATGGAAAGGCTGTTTGACCGCTCGACCATGGCGTTCTCGAACTGGAACAGGTCGACCTGGTCCTCCATCTTGCCCATGGACAGCGAGAACAGCTCGCTGCTCACCAGCTCTTCGATTCCCTTTCTCTGGCATCCGGCGAGCACGAAGGCTGCGAGGCAGACAGCAGCCAGAACGGCGGGACCTCTGCGGGGCATCTGCGACATCGGCACCCCATGGTAGCGGCCTTCCCTTGACCTGTCAATCTCTCGGGCGATACAATGGTGACATGCTCCAGAACCTCCTCACTTTCTTTCTCGGTTCAAAGCATGAGCGCGACCTGAAGGAGCTTGTGCCGATCGTGCAGAAGATCAATTCACTGGAGCCGGAGGTGATGGCGTACCCGGACGCGGATTTCGTGCACAAGACCGACGATTTCCGACGCCGCATCGCGGAGGGAGAGACCCTGGACGGCATCCTGCCGGAGGCGTTTGCCCTGGTGCGGGAGGCGGCCCGGAGGAAACTCGGGGAGCGCATCTTCGACGTGCAGCTGATGGGCGCGGTGGTCCTCCACAAGGGAAGGATCACCGAGATGAAAACCGGCGAGGGAAAAACCCTTGCCAGCGTGCCGGCCGCGTACCTCAACAGCCTGACAGGCAGGGGCGTGCACGTGATCACGGTGAACGACTACCTCGCCGAGCGCGATGCGGCATGGATGGGCCCCATCTTCGGACTCCTGGGGGTGAGCGTCGGAGTGATTCTGAGCCAGATGGACAATGCCCTGCGCAAGGACTCGTATTCGAAGGACATCACCTACGGAACAAACAATGAGTTCGGATTCGATTACCTGCGGGACAACATGTGCTGGAGCCCGTCGGAGAAGGTGCAGAGGGGCCACGCCTACGCCATTGTGGACGAGATCGACAACATCCTCATCGACGAAGCGCGCACCCCTCTCATCATCTCGGGCATGGCGGAGGACGACACCTTCAAGTTCGCGGAAGTCAACAAGCTCATCGACCAGATGGTGGAATGCGAGAAGGACCCCGAGACCGAGACGTACCCCGAGGGGGATGCGCAGCCGTCGGGGGACTACAAGCTGGAGGAGAAGAACAAGAGGGTCACCTTCACCGACGAGGGAATGAACCACATCGAGGAGCTCCTGCAGCGGCGCGGCCTCATTCGCAGCTCCCTGTTCACGGACGAGAATTTCGAATTCATCCACTATTTCACCCAGGCACTGCGCGCCCACAGGCTGTACGCGAAGGACGTGGACTACGTCGTGCAGGACGGCAAGGTGCAGATCGTGGACGAGTTCACCGGCCGCATCCTCTACGGCAGGCGCTACTCCGAGGGACTGCACCAGGCAATCGAGGCCAAGGAGCGGATCAAGATCGCCCAGCGAAACCGTACCCTCGCCACGATCACTTTCCAGAACTACTTCCGCATGTACGGGAAGCTGGCGGGAATGACGGGGACCGCGGACACCGAGGCGCAGGAGTTCGGCAAGATCTACAACCTGGACGTCGTGGTGATCCCGACCAACAGGCCGGTTGACAGGGCGGACGCGGACGACGAGATCTACCTTACCGAGGAGGAGAAGCTGGACGCGATCTGCACTTCCATCGCGGACCTTCACACAAAGGGCCAGCCCGTTCTCGTCGGCACCATTTCAATCGAAAAATCGGAAAAGCTTTCCCGGATGCTGATCGCCCGCGGCATCCGTCACGAGGTTCTCAACGCGAAAAACCATGCCCGCGAGGCAATGATCATCGCGGATGCCGGCGCCCGTGGCTCCGTCACGATTGCCACGAACATGGCAGGCCGGGGAACCGACATCAAGCTTGGCGGGAACCCGGAGTTCCGGGCGAGGCGGAAGGCGGGCACCCAGGCGCCGGAAGAGGCGGTGCGGGCCGCAATTACCGAGGAATACGGGAAGTGGCTCCTCGACTACGAGGGGGTGAAGTCACTCGGCGGCCTTCATGTTCTGGGCACGGAGCGCCACGAGGCAAGGCGCATCGACAACCAGCTCCGCGGCCGCTCGGGCCGGCAGGGTGATCCCGGGTCCTCGCGGTTCTACATCTCCCTGGAGGACGACCTGATGAGGCTGTTCGGCGGGGAGAACATCAAGGGCCTCATGTCGCGTATGGGAATGAAGAAGGGCGAGCCGATCGTCCATCCCTGGCTCAACCGCTCCATCGAGCGCGCGCAGAAGAAAGTCGAGGAGCGCAACTTCGAGGTGCGCAAGCATCTGCTGGAATACGACGATGTGCTCAACGAGCAGCGCAAATTCATCTATGCCCGGCGTGACGAGATCATCTCCGACTCCCATCTCAAGGACAGGGTCATCGCAACGGGGGAGGAGCTGTTCGGTGAAATCTTCGAGCGCTACCGCGTCTCCGGCGACACGCCCCAGACCCGCGTGGCAACCCTTCTGGCGGAAATGAAGGAAAGCCTCTTCCACGATCCGCTGCGGAGTCCGGCGGAGATTGCCGCCTTGCCGGCGGAGGAGCTGAAAAAGGCGCTCCTCGACGAGCTGCGCGAAAGCATCAACACGAAGTCCGCGGAGATCGGGGAAGATGTGCTGAACCGCTTCATCCAGTTCGAATACCTGAGAAGCATTGATTCGAGATGGCAGGATCACCTGGAGAACCTCGAGGCGCTGCGCGAGGCGGTCTACCTGCGCGCATACAGCCAGAAAAACCCCCTCCTGGAATACAAGCTTGAGGGATTCCAGATTTTCGACGATATGCTCTACGACATCAAGACCGCAATAGCGCGCAAGATCTTTCGCGTGCGCATCCAGCATGCTCCCGAGAAACCTCCCGCCGGCACCCGTCCCGGCGCCGCCCTTCAAGCATCGCACAGCGCCATGGGCCAGTTCACCGCAGGCGGCTCGGGAACCACCGCAGTGAGCGCACGAAGCTCCCCGGCGGCAGTGGGCGGAAACGGCGGCGGCTCACAGCCCCAGCAGGTGCAGATCAAGCGGGCTGTGCCGAAAGTGGGGAGAAACGATCTGTGCCCCTGCGGCTCGGGAAAGAAATACAAGTACTGCCACGGGCAGTAGGATCGTTCTCAGTCCTTGATTGAACGCCGGCGCGAGAAGGCGAGCGCCGCCCCGAAGCCGTACAGCATCCCCGCTGAGACACAGGCAAGGGTAATGACCTGCAGCATCTGGCCGACCAGCGTGGCGGCGCCGGATCGCAGCAGGGTGAGGAATATTCCCACCAGCGCCGGCAGCTTCACGATAAAGAGGCCGAGAAGCCCCGATGTGACGAGGGAAAGCGGCACGTTCCTGCTCTGGGCGATGTCCAGGCGCCGCAGGACGCCCCCCAATCTCACACAGAGGAAGAGGAACCCGTCAAGCGTCAGAAGGATGACCACGAAAGCGAGCACCGGTATGAAAAAGATGCCGATCACCGACACGATCAGGAGCAGGGTCACGACGGGAATGACGACGAGCGACACGGCAAGAGTGATGACTGCCTCCCGCCACGATGCGGGGATGGACTGGTACATCATGCGCGCGTGCCCCTCGCGGTAAAAACAGCTCAGGAAGAGGGCAAACCCCAGCAGGACGTACCCCAGGAGCTGGTGTCCCGTGGCGAGCACCTGAACCGAGAATTGCGTGCCCAGGATGCCGAGGAACGGGATCTTGATCTGCGGCACCTGGCTCACGGTTCCGCGGACCACCGCGCCGGGGGCTGCGGCCACTTTTCCGCCCAGGGTCACGACGCTGCCTGTCACCTCGGCCCTCGGGGAGAGCTCGACATCGGCGCCCACGGCCCAGACGTCCCCGTCCACCCGCGAGTTCACCGTGACCTTGCCACCGATGCTCAGCACGTCACCCGTGCGCGGGGAGTCCACCTTCACGGGCCGGCCGACGCTCACGCCGCCCCGCAGAAGAAAGGACAGCCCGTTCAGCCCGATGGTGAGGTTCGTATCCCCGCTTTTGTAGACAAGACGCAGGGGGAGGAGGCTCCAGGTGCTGGGCTCCTCGCCGGATTTTTCCATGACGCCGAAAGCGATTCCGATGCTCGTCGATCCATCTCCGATCTCGACGAGTCCGGGGTGAAGTGCGACGCCGGGGGGCGAGGCCGGCTCTGTGTAGGCCCGCAGCGCTGAGAACAGGGCGATAAGTGCAAGGATGGTGAGGATCAGCTTTTTCATCTCCGGGGACCCCTCGAAGATTATCGGATTCCGGGCAGATAATTCCGCGGATTTTGAGGCACGCCGTTCAGTCGGACCTCGAAGTGCAAGTGGGGGCCTGTCGCGTAGCCGGTGTGGCCCACAAGCCCGAGCAGGCTGCCTGTTGCCACGCGGGCGCCGCTGCGTGCCAGGATTGCGCTCATGTGACCGTAGACGTAGCTGTACCCAAGCTGGGCGCTCACCTCCACGTAGTTGCCCAGCATGTCATCGAAACCCGTGGCGATCACTACGCCGTCGGTCGCCGACTTGACCTGAGAACCTTCGGGAGCGGCGAGGTCGACCCCCGTGTGGAAGCTGCGTTGCCCCGTGAAGGGGTCGGCGCGCCAACCGTAGGGGGAAGATTCCCAGCCGTGAATCGGAAGCACCACGCCGATGCCGACGGCGAGTGACCGGGCGTAGCCGGTATGCTGCACGCCGGGGAAGAACAGACGCATGCCCGTCCAGAGCTGGGCTCGGGTGAGGGAGTTGGCTGCCAGCACGTCTTCAGCGCTCACCCCGTACTTGCGACACTGCGCGTCGAACTCTGCCGCGAGGGGGAGGTAGATGCCGTTCTGACTGGGGATCCTGAGGATCTCGCCTACGCTGACATTGTGCACACCCCGGCCCTCCACCCGGTTCATGGAGGAGATCGTGTCGACGTCCATTCCCAGCTTGGTCGCGATTCCGCTCATCGTGTCCCCCTGACGGGCCCGATAGAGGAGAATAGCCAACGGCGGTTGAACGAACGAGGAACCCCCCATGGACGGCCCGGCCGATCTCATGTCAGGCCGCGGCGGCAGCGGCGGATCCCGGTGGAAGAGCATGGACCAGTCCGTGGGATCCAGGAGAATGCTTTCACCAGGTGAGGGAAAGGGCAGCCGCGCGTCCAGCACCAGAATCACCGAGCTGACGACGAACATCAGGGCAAGGGCAGCCAGGATGTCGCGTCGCAGGGGGAAGAGCACCTGCCACAGGAGGCGGCGGGACAAGGCGAGGAGGTTTTCTTGGTGAGTGCCGCATCGCCGAAGGCGGATTCCGCGCATCGGTGACTACTTTATTTGAGGAATCTCAGGGGGTCAACAGGCTGGCCGTTGTGGAAGACCGAGAAGTGCAGGTGCGGCCCCGTGCTGTATCCCGTCGTGCCCAATTCTCCGATCTTGTCTCCCTGCTGGATCTTCTGTCCCCGGACCACGACGGAGCGGGTGAGGTGTCCGTACAGGGTCTGGTACAGGCCCGTGTGCTTCACGATGACGTAATTGCCGTAGCTGTAGTTGAACCCCGTCTCGGCGACCGTCCCGGCCATGGCGGCGACTATCGAGGTGCCCGGCGCGTTCACGATGTCGATCCCGTTGTGGAAATTGGGCACGCCGGTGAAGGGATCCGCTCTCTCGCCGAAATACGAGCTGATCCTCCCCTGCACAGGGTAGGTGAACAGGTTTCCGAGTATCCGGGAGAGCTCGTTGGGATTCATCCGCGCGCCGGGGAGGAACAGCTCCTGCCCCACCGAGATCACCGAGCTGGCGAGCATGTTCCTGTCCAGCAGGCCATTGAAATCGACGCCCCAGGACCGCGCGATGCCCTGGAGCGTGTCACCGCGCCGCACGACGTACTTCAGCCCGTCGGCGTTCGGCATGTGCAGGACCAATCCTGCGGAGATGCCGCGCCCATCGCGGATGTTGTTCCAGCTCACGATGGTGTCGATGTTCAATCTGAAGCGTGAAGCGATCCGCGAAAGCGTGTCTCCCGACTGCGTCTTGTAGGCAACCACCTTGAGACTCGTCACGGTGACCGGCGCGCCGCCCGCGGCATCTCGCGGGCTCTGGTCCGGAACCAGAAGCCCGTAGAGAGCGGGGTCTGCTTCGGCAGGAGCAGGGAGGACCGGAGGCTCCTGCACGAGCGGGAGCCCCGTGACTGTCAGGCTCGAAAAGGCAAACGCCAGGGCGGCGGCGGCGGCGATGACGATGAAAAGCCATGGACTCCTGATCACGCGCAGGAGGGCCGCGCGGACCGTGCCCCCCGCCCGCTGAGACTCCCCGTTCGGTCTTCCCGGCCGGCGAATCGAACCCCGGTGGGAGGCCGCGTTCTGAATGATCCGGGCCCATCGTCTCTCGCCTGCCCGCTTCGCCCGCTTTCTCTGCACGTGGACGAACTGCCGGCGGAGGAAGCTGTGCTCCGCGCGCATCCGCGGAGGCTGCTTTTGCACGGTGAGGGTTCGCTGGAGGAGGAAGCTCCGCTCCCCGTGGGCGGCGCGCCCACGGGGAGCGCGCGAAATGTCCCTGTTGCTCCAGCGAACGCCGTTCGAGCGCGCCCGGGCGGCAACAGGTGGAAGAGTGCGCTTGCTGACGCTCTGGCGCTGGAGGAGGGCGATCATAATTGCTCTACCCACCATATCGACATTTGTGCCCCGTCGTATTACAGTGGCATACCCGTGGGAGGGGAACGCTCGCCCGTGTCAGGTCGCAGCGAGACGGTGCGCGCCCGCCGGCGCCTCTTCATATTCGCGTCGCTGCTGGGAGCAATCGCTCTTGCCCTCATCGTCCAGCTCGTCCGGCTCACACTTGTGCTCCCCTCGCGGGACGGCGGGGAGGCGCTCGTGCTCCCCGAGGTGCAGAGGGGAAGCATCCTCGACCGGCAGGGCAGGATCCTCGCGGTCACCACGCGGATGCAGCGCGTCTCCGTCTGGACTCCGTCGGTCACGAGCGCGGAGGAAACGGCCTCGGAGCTCGCTCGCGTCCTCCGCATGGAGCCCGCCGCGGTGCTGGACACGATCCGCCGGCGCGACGGCTACGCCGTCATCAGGAGGCGGATTACCGAGCAGGAGTCGGCGGCGATCCAGAAGCTGAAGTCCGATGGCAAGCTCGCCGGGGTACGCCTGGAAAATGATTTCAGCAGGTTCTATCCGCAAGGAAGACTCGCTTCGCACGTCGTCGGGTACGTGGGCGCCGACAATGTGCCGTTGGACGGCGTCGAGTATACGTTCAATAACGAGCTGGCGCCCCAGCCGGTGAGCACTGATGCGGAAACGGTCTATGGGGACCAGGTGTTCCTGACGATCGACCTGGACATGCAGTACGCCGTGGATAGGGTGGCGCGCGCCGCCATGCAGGCGGACAAGCCGGATTCTCTCACCATCCTCGTCATGGATGCACGCACCGGCGAGCTGCTCGCCTATACCGCGCTTCCCGATTTAGATCCCAACGAGTTCCAGAAGGACTCCCCCCAGATCGACCCCGCCTCCCTCGTGAACGGGCCGGTCACGGCCGCGTACGAGCCGGGATCCGTGTTCAAGATCTTCTCCCTCTCC
>JBEKTX010000143.1:0-10243 GCA_049515615.1 Spirochaetia bacterium | reverse complement strand
ACCCGCATCACCACGGGGAACGGCGAGGAAAAGGATATCGCCGAGCTGGAAGAGCTGGCCGCGAAGATCCGCGTCTCCTCCCTGTGCGGCCTGGGGCAGACCGCTCCCAACCCTGTTCTCACGACCCTGCGCTACTTCCGCTCGGAGTACGACGACCATATCAGGAACAAGCGGTGCGCCGCGAAGAAGTGCAAGGCGCTCATCCGGTTCGACGTGATCGCCGAAACCTGCACGGGGTGCATGCTGTGCGCAAAGGTCTGCCCGACCAAAGCGGCGCGCGGGGAGCGCAAAAAACTGCACTCGATCGACCAGGCCGCGTGCATCCAGTGCGGGCTGTGCTACGAGGCGTGCCGGTTCGACGCGATCGAAATCACCTCGGGCAGGCAAGATAATGTCACGGAATACCGTGACCGCAATGTCACGGAATACCGTGACCGCAAGGACTGACGATGGCCGCTGACATGATCGAGATCAGCCTGGACGGGAAGAAGCTTCTCGTGGAACCGGGCAAGACAATCCTCGACGTGGCGGAGAGCCAGGGCATCCGGATCCCCACCCTCTGCCATGACCGGAGGCTGGAGCCGTACGCGTCCTGCTGGGTCTGCCTCGTAAAGGTGGACGTGGCGAAGGGATTCGTCCCGAGCTGCAGCACACGGGTGGTGCCGGGAATGCTCATCACCTCCAACTCCACCGAGGTCGCCGCCGCGCGGCGCATGGCGCTCGATCTGCTGCTGTCCAACCATTATGGAGACTGCAAGGCGCCCTGCACGCTCACGTGCCCGTCGAACATCGACATCCAGGGCTACCTCGGCCTCGTGGCCAACGGGAAGTTCGCCGAGGCGGTGGAACTCATCCGCCGCGACAATCCCATGCCTGCCGTCATCGGCAGGATCTGCCCCCGCCCCTGCGAGGAGAAGTGCCGCAGGAACCTCGTGGAGGAGCCGATCAACATCAACGGCATCAAGCGCTTCGTGGCGGACTTCGAGGCGGGCGCAGGCGGTATGCGGCAGATGCCCGTGCCGGCGCCGAACGGGAAGAAGGCCGCGGTCGTGGGCGCGGGCCCCGCGGGCCTTGCCGCCGCGTGGTACCTCTCGGAGAAAGGCGTGCAGGTCACGCTCCTCGAGTCCATGGAAAAGGCAGGCGGGATGCTCCGCTATGGCATCCCCGACTACCGCCTGCCGCCCGCCGTCCTGGACAGCGCTGTCTCGCAGATGCTCAGCCTCGGCGCCACCTTGAAGACGGGCGTTCGCCTGGGCCGTGACGTGACGCTGGAGAACCTGCGGACCGAATATGATGCCGTGGTGCTCGCTTTCGGCGCGTGGAAAGGCCGGAGCCTCCGCATTCCGGGAGAGGATCATCCCGCCGTGCTCTCCGGCATCGACTTCCTCCGCGACGTCAACTCAGGGAAGCCCGTAAAGGTCGGGAAGATCGTGGCGATCATCGGCGGGGGCAACACTGCCCTGGATGCCGCGCGCTGCTCGATGCGGTGCGGTGCCTCGAAGGTGACGATGTACTACCGGCGCACGCGGGAAGAGATGCCGGCTTCCGATGCGGAGATCGAGGAGGCGATGGAGGAAGGGATCGACATCCAGTACCTCGCGTCCCCGGTGTCCATCCAGTCGGAGGCGGACAGCCTCAAGACCCTCACCCTGCTGCGGATGACTCTCGGCGAGCCTGATGCGTCCGGCCGCAGAAGGCCGGTTCCCGTCGATGGGTCGGAGTTCGCGGTGCCCGTGGATACGATCATCTCCGCGGTCGGACAATACTCGGACATGAAGCTCCTCTCGGGCGTTCCCGGTCTTGTCGATGAGAAGGGCAACTTGAAGGTCGATATGGACACGGGCCGCACGGAAGTCCCCGGTGTTTTCGCCGCGGGAGACCTGCTGACGGGAACCGACATCGCCATCCGCGCAATTGCCGGCGGCAAGCACGCGGCGCGCGCGGCGCTGGCGTACATGGAGGGACGGACTTACCAGCGTCCTGAAGAATTCCTCAGCAAAAAGGGCGACTTCAAGGAGCCGACAGCAGCGGATTTCAATGACGCCCCGCGCGCGCCGCGCGCACGACCGGCCGTCGTGGAACCGGAACAACGCAGGCGGAACTTTGCGGAGATCGAATCGACACTGTCCGTGGAGGCGGCACGCGCCGAGGCGGAACGGTGCCTGGAGTGCGGATGCCAGGATGTCCGCGATTGCGCGTTGAAGCAGCATGCAACGGAATACGACGCGGCGGCGACGCGCTTCCTCGGCGAGGTGGCCACGCATCCCATCGACGATTCGCACCCGTTCATCAGCCGCGACCCGTCCAAGTGCATCCTCTGCGGCCGGTGCATACGGATATGCCTGGACGTTCAGGGCATCGGCGTGTTCGGCTACATCTATCGCGGCTTCGCTTCCGTCGTCGCACCGTCGTTCGGCATCCCTTTCGGCGAAGACAAGACCTGCATCTCCTGCGGCCAGTGCGTCTCCGCGTGCCCCGTCGGCGCGCTCACGGAGAAACTCCCGGCTAAGAAGAATGTTCCGCTCCTCGAAAAGGCCGTCGAGGGAACCTGCACGCGCTGCTCGGTCGGCTGCGGCATCGACTACCGCTGGCACGGCAGCTTTTTCACGAGGGTCACCGAGCGCTACGACCTGCCGAGCAACGGCAAGCTCTGCAAAAAGGGCAAGTTCGGCCACGAGTTCCTCAATGACCCTGTCCCCGCCGCCGTCGATCTTGGAGAGGCGAGGGCTCGCCTGGACAAGGCACTCGGAAAGGCGCGAAGCCCGGTGATGCGTATTTCCCCCTATCTCAGCGGGGAGGCCATCGATGCATTCATTCAAGCCGCTTCGCGCCGCGGGATTCCCGTCCGCGCTGCGGGTCTCGAGGACCTGGATCCCCGCTGGTCGCAGCTCGCCGCGGGAAAACCGGCGGCCTGCGTGGATGATGCCCGTCAACTCATTATCCTGATCGGCGACATCGGCGCCACGAACAACGTGGCATTCACCGAGGCCTACCGGAGGAAACGCAAGGGCGCGGCTGACCTCTGGATTGCGGGGCACGATGACGAGACCTCCCGGCGCGCCGCCTCGCGCGTGATAGCGGACGCACAGACCGCTCTCTCGGAGGCGCTCGTGACGGGCGCTCCGGTCGAGGCCTGGGTGAATCCGGAAGCGGCGCCGACCGGCGCGCTGGATGCCCTGCTCGGTGCGCGGGAAAAGGTTCGCGTGCTCGTGCTGTGGAGCTCCAGAAACGCGGGCTACCTGTTCACGCGTCAAACACCGGCACAGAAGTCAGCCGACCTGTTCCTCGATGTCGGAGTCGAGGAGGCGACAAACGGCGCTCCGCGGATCGCCTGGGGAAAGAAGCAGGGCGATGAAGACCTTTTCATTCCTCTGCCCCGCGACTTCTGGATCATGGGCCGCTCGCACCCGACCGGAATGCCCAGCACAACCAGCGGCACGATCGACCTTGAAGCCCTGAAAGAAGCGGCGGCAATCCTCGACTGAAAACCGCTCCGTGCGCTTTGACCCGCACCTGGCAGCCTAGACCCGAAGTGGAGGCAGGTTGACGAACCAGCATCCCGCGGGCAATATGGTGCCCAGTTGATGTTCGGCCGAAAAAAAATCGAATCGAATAAGACGGCAGGGCCGGAACAGTCGGAATCAACTCCGCCGTTCGGCGGAAAAAGGTTTCTGTGCCGGCCCCTGGTGACGAGCCGTCTCGACAGCTATTCGCGTCTCGTCCATGTTCCTGGTTCGACCGCGGTCGGCGAAATTCAGAACGAGCTTCTGGCTCTCACTGAGAGCCTCCAATCGTGGGCGACATTCGATGAGCACCTCGCCGCGTTGGAATCGGCCGGCCTCGCGCTGACGGGACACGAGTTCGCAAGCGCGCTCGAGAGAATTCAGCAGCTTGGGGCACTGTGGTTCGCCGATGACTTCCTGACAACACTTGGCAATCAGCAAGCCCGCCCCGCCGCCCCGATCAGCAGCTTCGTGTGGTGCACTCGTGACCGCCCAAGCGTGCTTGCCCGCAGCCTCGAGAGTTTTCTCTCAAAGGGCCTCGAATCCAGATCGCCCCGGATTATCGTATGCGACGACTCCACAGACCCTGAAGCGGTGCGAAAGACGGCTGAGGCTGTCAAGAACGCTGCCCCGCAAAGCATGATACCGGCTGAGCGCCGCTTTCATGTCACCATGGAGCAGAAACGGCGCATCATCGCGTCCTTGAGCGAGCTCGGCGCGCCGCAGGGAATATCGCCGGAGGTTGTCGGGTTCATCCTTGAAAACCAGTTCCGTCTGCCCCTGTCGGAAGGAGCGAACAGGAACTTTGCGCTTCTCCTGACGGCGGGAGAAGTCTGCCTTTCCACTGACGATGACACCCTGGCGCTGGCGGCATACGGAGACACTCCGAAGGGGCTGGAGCTGAGCTCGGCCGCTATTCCGACAGTCATGGATTTTTTTGCGAGCGACGAACAGTGTCTGGCAGCCGTGCCTGCCAAAGATTGCAGCATCATGGCCGAGCATGAGCGTTTTCTGGGCAAGGGCGTCGGGGACATCGTACGAGGTTCCGGCGGGAGCGATATCGTGCTCTCTTCGTGCACGAGCCACCTTGCACACGACCTCGTCTCAAGTGATGGTGGGGTCGTCCTGACTTCCGCCGGAGCCCTGGGCGACTCGGGGTTCGGGAATCCTCGAATGATCTTTCATCTGGACGGGAAGCAGCGTGAGAGGTATGTGCAGGACACCGATGCGTACGAGGCGCTTCGCCTGTCACGAGTCGTATTCCGCAGGGCTGAATGCCCGGTCATTACGAACAGTCCATGGCTCATGGCGCTGAACTACGGGGTCGACAACAGGGACTTTGTCCCCCCGACGTTCCCATTCGGGAGAAACTCGGACGGGTTGCTCGGGGTCCTCCTTCGAGCGTGCCGGCCTTCTGACTTCTTCCTGCACCTGCCGTTCGGCATACGACACATTCCTCCGGAGCCCCGCTCGTTTTCGGAATCCGACCTGCACGCATTCGTACCAAGGATTTGCGACTTCATGATCCATGCCGCTGAAGCAGCCCGGATGAACCCGCTCGTGCGCGCGTCGGCCGACCGCGTCTCCACGCTCGCCTCGTACTACCGGGCTCTCGGCAGCCTCTCCCTTCGTGCATTCGACGACGCCACGCGTTCGATCTGGATGTCTTTTGCGGAAGGGTATATTTCGAACATGGAGATGCAGCTCAATGAGCATGGGCATGCCCCCGAGCCCTGGGCAGCGGACGTGGAGCAGCACCTTGACTTCATCCAGGGCTTCCTCCGCGCACCCGGACCTCTCCTCCCGCACGAGATCGCCGCTGCGCAGAATTCAGCAGCGACCTCGGATGAACAATTGGAGTTGTTTCGAAAGTCAGTCAGGCTCTTTGGCGAAGCGCTGGACGCGTGGCCGACGCTCCGCGAGATAGCCCAGCGGCGGCCCCTGATCTAAGACCGATCGGGGCCACCGGAGGGTGGTTCTTCTACCAGTTTACGGTCTGCGGAAGATACGTGACGTAGTTCGAGGCCGCCGTTGTCGCGTTCATCGGCGTAGCGGAGATCCGCACGCCGTTGATTTTCCCGTTGAAACCGAAATAACCATACGTGGCGTCATAGGTAACGGGAAGCTGGGAGCCGACGTGCACGCTCGAGCCGTTCGTACGTGCTGTGATTGAAGCAGGCGAGGGGGTTGGTGAAGCAGTGGTATTCAGCGTCCCGTTGATGTAGAGATTCATGAAGGGTGTTGAGGCTGTCGCATCCCAGGTTGCCACCAGATAGTACCATTTTGCCGTATTGAGATTCTTCGTGCTCGTGAGCAGCGCGTAGCCGCCGGATCCGGTTGCAGATGTCGGATCGATGACAAATGCGATCTGCCCCTGGTTGCCCCAGAACTGAAGCGACCAGCATTCATCGTTGAAACTAGGCAAATCGCCTTTGTGGACGATTCCGCCGGTATCAACTTGCTGGTTGATGTACACCCACGCCTCGATCGTGCCTTTGGCCCCCAGATCATAGGATGTGGTGTCAGCTACGGTCGTCCCCTGCGAGCCGTTGTACTGCCATTCTGTTCCCGGGGGCGTGATGCTTCCTGGTATGGTTGACCCGGTGTGGACTGCTGCACTCCCTTCCTGGATCGAGGTGTACAGCGTCGCAAGATCTCCCGTGCCCGTCGTGTCAACGATCTGTGTCGAAGGATAATACAGCGGCAGGCTGTTCGCCGAGCTCGATAGTGACCTGCTGTAGAGGAATGTATTCGGGTTCGCGGCAACCAGCTCGTTGACGGCCCCCGTGGGAGTATAGATCGAAGTCGTGGCCCAGTTGCTCAGCGTCACATAATCAGTGCTCGCCTGCTGGAGATAGAAATCCTTCTGCCCGGTGATGTCGGCAACGCGGGACTGCATATTGGTGATCTTCGTGCCGGAGCTCAGGTCGGGCACGCCGCCAACCAGATTGTACGTCACCTGCTGACGTAAAACGGACTCCGCGAGTGTGTTGAATTGAGATCCGACGAACACCGTCTGCAGAGTCTGGGAGAAACTGCCGCCCGTCGTCGTAAGGGTGTCGATGGTTTTTTCGAAGGACACCGTGTACGTATTCAAAGTGCTGCCGCCCCACGACTCCGTGTAGTACCTGATTCCCAGAATCGTCTTGGCCTGCGTACCCTGCCAGAACCAGAAATTCGTGTTCGACGCCGGGGTCACATAGTACATGACCACGGAGGAAAACTGGATTGTGGGATCAGTCACAGGATTATTCTGCTGTGGATAGAACAACTGGCTGAAATCCAGCGAGCCGCCGACGTTGAACCCCGTCTTGTCAAACAGGGGTGCCGTGGTCGTATTCGGCGACATCGCCACAATCGTTTCAGTCCTCGTCGTTCCATCGGTGAACGTGAGCACCTGCTGCACGCGCGCCTTCTGATCCTGGATCCAGACGCCTGCGCTCTGTCGGACGATCGCGTCAGCAATAGTCCAATTCCCGGTGGGAGCGAAGGGGAAGGACGGATTGCCGTCCATGACATAGTACTCTTCCACATAGTTGCTTCGAATGTCGTCCGAAGGATATGTGGTCGTGGCAACAACATCATAGACATGATTCGCGGCGTCCTTTGTCGTGATCGTAAAGGACGTAGTCTGCCCAGGTTCGGGATAGTTGACGAAGGTCTTCGGTGCGAGGTTTGCGAATGAGGTGTTGGTCAACTGGTTCACCGGCACGGTCGCCTTGGAACCGCTTCCGCTGCCGCTGTTGACCACTTTCAGAAACGGCGTCAGCCCTTTGGCCCCCCCTGGAATTCCGCCGTGTTCCGCGTAGTAGGACGACATGAAAACCTTCTGGAACCTTGCCTGGTCCGACGAGGAGACCGTGCCCCCGCTTGACTGGCCGAAAAACACGCAGCCGCCGAGAACCAGGACCGCACATGAAATGACTGTCAGTATCAGGTTTGTCTTCATACACCTCTCCTGGACGCTGTGAACATCCGAGGCGTCCATTAGACTATATCTCGCGGCGGCCCGATTTCACGAAAAAACTCGAATATATCAAAGCTTGAATCCCACGGCAAAACTGATATCCGGCTCGAGCGTGTACAGCGCAGCGTCGAAACCTGCGGTAGTGGCGTTCGCCACGGCATCATTCTCTGCCTGGCTCGGAAGCTTCCAACCCATCAGGAGCTGCGCGCGAAAGTAGCCCCAATTCGAAAGAGGGAGCTGCGCGCCCATGCCCGCCTTGACCCAGAACTGGTTATCCGGATTGTCGCTCGAATCAAGAACCAGGGCATTGACGTCATACTCGAAACCCAGGAGCGGCATGAGAATGTACCGCCCAACCGCGAACGGATACTTACAATAGAAAGTGAAGGCCGCGTACCCTTTCGTCCCTGTGTCCTCGGCGAGGACATTCGTCGTCGTGCCAGAGACGGTCAGCGTCTCGCTCCTGTGTCCGAGCACACTGAGTCGGTAACCCACGCCGAATTGAAAATAGTACGCGTCGACGTACACCTCGCCATGGAATGGAAGTGACGTGTTCGTGAGCTCGGATGATACTCCCAGCGAAGAGTTGGAGGTGGTCATCCAGTTGATGAAGAAACCGCCGGAAACCGAAACTCCCGCGCTCACATCCAGGGCAAAAGCCTGAGCAGAGAGCATGAGACCGGTGATCGCAAGGATTGCACGTTTCAACCTTCCACCCCTTCCTCTGATTTTCGACATTCTGCCGCGTTCTTCTTAGTCCTCCGTTCGGGACCTCTTTGCACGAATTCTTGTCGCCACTGCCAAAAGCTGCTTACCACCTCATTGCTCCCGTTCCGTGAATACAGCGGCGCGGCGGATCACGCTCCTGCTTCTTGTCGCAACCTGCTTCCTCCCGAATCTTGACGCCCAGTCCGAGAGCAGCCGGGCCAGAATCGCGATGTTCGAGCCCGCCGGACAAAAAGAGGACACGACTCTAGCTGCGGTGCTTTCCACGGTTGCCGACAGCGTGGAGCTGAGCCTGGACGTTCTTCAGCGTTACGAGGTCAGGCGGCTTCCCCCGGCGGACCCTGCAAAGGGTCTGGATCAGGTCCGTGCCTACTGCCAGGAGAACCGAATCGACCAGGCCATTCTTGGCAGCGGCAATGCGCGCCCGGGCGGTGGGTATCGCTTCCGACTGGTGGTCTATGACCGCAAGACGGACAAGATCACCACGGATCAGCAAGGGGCTTCCAGCGGCGTGCTGGACATGTTCGACGTCACCGATAGGCTGGTTGCGGGCCTTCTGGACGGGTTGAGCGGGACGCACTTGTTGTTTGGATCCCTTTCTGTAGAAAGCGACCCTGCGGGGGCAGCGGTAGCGGTGAATGGCAAGGAGGTGGGATCGGCACCACTGAGCTTGCGGGGGCTGCTTCGGGATGCCGAAGGACGGGGTGGCGCAGGTGCGTAGCACAGAGATCGGGCAGAAGGAGGTTACGGGCCCTGGGAGTGCGGAGCTGCCGACGGGTGAGTATGACGTGGAGGCGAGCTGCCCGGGGCTGCCTGGGGTGAGCGGGAAGGTGACGATCAACCGCGGCGCGAACGCGAGCTGGCTGCCGTGGCCGAAGGGATACTTGGACGTGCAGTCTGACCCAGCGGGAGCGTCGATCGTGGTGGACGGGAAGGAGCGTGGAGCGGCACCGCTTGTAGTGGAGGTGGAGCCGGGGACGCAGCATCGGGTGGAGGTGAGGAAGGAAAAGTACGAAACGTACGTTATGGACATCTCCGCAACAGCCGCGGACAAAACCAGCGTCACGACCGCGCTTGTTGCGCTGCCGGGGTCGATCAGGGTGGAGACCTCCATGACGGGCGCCAATGTCCAACTTGAAGGCCAGAGCGGCAAGACACCGTTCCTCTTCGACAAGGTTCGGGCGGGACGACAAGTTGTCCGGATCCTGGACCTCAGGGTGGGCGATCGCATGTACACGGTCGGCGACTCTGTCCAGGTGGAGGTCAGCCCGGGAGAAACGACCCTCGTCTCTGAAACCTTCGTGGAGGGGAAGGGGCGCCTCATCATAAACGATGCGCCGTCCGGGAGCATCGTTACCATTGACGGGAAGAGCGTGGACTCGGAGAAGATCCTCACGACCGGAATAGACGTGCCGGCAGGGTGGATGGCTGTCGAAGTCCAGGGGCCCACTTCGCAGAGGTGGACGACCGACACCGCCTTCGTGGGGGCAGGACGAGTTTCCCGACAATCGATCCACGAGATGACGGCGATCCTTCCTCGACGGACAATCTCGATGGATGGAAAGGCGGACAGTCGGGAAGGCATAGAACCTTCACTCATCGTTCCTTCTGACTCCACATTTCTGGGGGAGAGAGGGATCGCCATTTCGCGGGTCTATATGTGCCGGAATGACAAAGACCTGTTCTGGCGAGTCGACTTCAACAAGGCGAACCCGCTCGTGAAGCACCCGAAGGCAATGAATGAAGGAAAGGATCGAATGCGCCCTGTTCATATATTTCGATGCAACGAAGGAATTGCATTTGCAGGCGACATGCAGCAGCCGGGACAGTCGGAACCAATCATTCAGCATGCTCGTCGCAAGGATCGGCCTGGACCAGATCAAAGAGTATTTGAGGAATCCAGCCAGGATTGAAGTCATGATCGCAAATTCTGACGTCCGCGCGTGGGTCGATTTTCGGTCCACCCCCCTGACGAACATCGACTTTACGAAATAACACGGAAATTAGCTGCGTGCGGTTCCGGCCCGGGAGGCAGAACCGCAATGAT
>JBEKTX010000142.1:0-10290 GCA_049515615.1 Spirochaetia bacterium | reverse complement strand
CTCTCGAAAAGGCTGCGGGAGCTCGAAGGTGAGCCGACGAGCACGCCATCACTCCGGATCAACGCCACCGGAGATGGAAAAGGGATTATCTTCATCAGCCATGACGGTGAAGTCTACCCGAGCGGTTTCCTGCCTGTTTCTCTGGGGAACGTGAAAGAAGGAAACCTGAAATCGATTTACACGACTCATCCCCTGCTCGTCGGAATGAGAAACCCGTCGAACCTCAAGGGGCGTTGTGGGATGTGTGAGCACAAGGTGATCTGCAGCGGATCCAGGTCCCGGGCGTATGCAGAGTTCCAGGATCCCTATCAGGAAGATCCGGCCTGTCCGTACATCCCATCAGGCGAAACAGCGCAGAAGGCTGCAGCTTCCGCCTGAATGCGGTACACCCCCCGTGCGAGAACGCTTCGGACGTCACTGAGGGAGCGATCCCGTGATTGAGAATGGAACGGGAGCATCGGGAAGACGGGTCTTTCCCGTCAATCTGCTCCTCGACGGCCGAAAAGCCCTCGTGGTGGGCGGCGGCGGGGTCGCCCTGGACAAGGTTCGGCTGCTTGTACAAGCCGGCGCTGATGTGACAGTCGCGAGCCCGGAGGTGAGCGAAGATCTCGCGAAGCTGCCGCAGGAAAGCGCCGTGACCCTGCTGCGGCGCGAGTTCATCCCGTCCGATGTCGACGGCATCCTTCTGGTCTTCGCCGCTTCGGAGGATCGGACCCTCAACGCCCGCGTCATCGAGTGCTGCCGCTCGCGCGGTATCCTGTGCTGCTCGGCTGACGGCAACTGGGCAATGGGAGACTTCGCGCTCCCGGTGATACTCCGGAAGGACGATCTGACGGTCACCATCTCTTCGGGCGGGCGGGCAAGCAGGCTCTCGCGGATGGTGAGGGAGAGTCTGTCGCGGCATATCGAGCACGCTGATTCGGCCTCCGTTCTGGTCATCGGGACAAGTCACGAATACCTCCCGATCGACAGGAGGGAGCCATACCATCTGGCCGGCCAGCGCCTGGAGCGCACGGGAATGATGCTGAGGCAGCTCGTCGGCGTCCAGGAGTTCATTCTCCTGAATACCTGCAACCGCATCGAGCTCCACGCCGTTGTTTCGGACAAGGCCGAGATGACGGGTCTTCTGGCGCGCGTGCTGGGGTTCGACCAGCTGAAGCCGGAGGAATACTACGTGAAACGCCAGTACGACGCCTATGCGCATGCCGCTCAACTGAGCGCCGGCCTCTTCTCGCAGTCGCCGGGGGAGTACCACATCGTTGCCCAGCTCAAAGACTCCCTGGGGTACGCGGTGCGCGCCGGGTGGGCGCGCGGCATCATGCAGGAGTGGGTCTCAACGGCGCTCCACGTATCCAAGGAGATCCGCAATACAGCCGGACCGTTCCTGAAAGATCTGGAAATCGAGGACCTGTGCATCAGCTACCTGGAGGCGAAGCGCTCTGACCTGGGAAACGCACGGATACTCGTGCTGGGCTCCGGCGTCGTCGGGTCCACGATCGTCGAGCGGCTCGTCCGCGCGGGTCACGGCTGCGACTGGTGTTACCACATCACGCGGCCGGAGCTGCCCGACTCCTGGGCCGGGAAAGTCTCGCTCTGCACATTTGACGACCTTCGAGCCAGTCTCTTTCGATCCGACGTGATCCTCTGCGCAACGGACAGTCCCCACCTGGTTCTGACGAGGGAGCACGCCCCCCTCTTCAATTCCGGCAGGAACGTGCTGATCCTCGATCTGACGGTGCCGAGGAACGTTGATCCGACGCTGGACGGTTCCGCGCCAAACCTGGCGGTTGCTGACCTCGAGGACCTGAAGCAATGGTGTGCCCGGGAGACCGTGGGCATGGAAAAAGTCTTCGAATTGAGCCGCCGGATCGTGGGCGAGCACAAAAGCCTGTACGAGAAACTGGCCGGAAAACTGGTGCCTGTCGGGTAGCGGTGTTTCGGCCGCTCGCGCGGCGACGGCGCCTGCTTAGAAAAGCCCTCTTACTCTGACATATGCCGTTTGCGGGCAGTTTTTTCACCTGCGGCGACTGCCGCCAGGGTGTGGCCCGTTTCCGATGAGCGCCTCACGTATCCGCAGGCTTTCCGCTCCGCTGCTGCGGGGAAAATACCATGACTGCCGCAGGGAGATACAGGACAAGAAGGATTCCAAGAGGAGCGATCATCTGCTCCAGCGGACGATGCCCGATTCCCCCTCGGACCACATATGCGGCAATCAAAAGGATCCCCATCAGATTGTGTGCGCGGATAGTGAGCTTATTCGCGGGAGCCATGGCTGCGGGGTTCCGATAATTACCTTTCAGCACGGAGAATGCTTTTACGAACAAGGGAAACGTGAGCAGGCTCAAGTACGTCCAGAAGGTAGTCAGGCCAAGAAGGGGAGATACGATGATGACAAGATAGGCCATCGCCGCCGCTGCTCCATAAAGCCGTACGCCCGCCGAGCGCCCAAAGCGGACTACAAGGGTTCGCTTTCCTCCCGACCCGTCACTTTCCGCATCGGGTATCTCGTTGATCGTGATCATGGAAAACATCATCAGGCCAAGCGGCAGAATGGCGAACACTGCTTCCCAGGAGAGCTCCTGCGCCTGCACATAATATGCCCCCAGGCCGATCACCAGGCTGAAGTTGAGGAGCTGGGACACCTCGCCGAAGCCGCGATATGCGTAGCGAACCGGCGGCGCCGTATAGAAATAGGCGGACAGCACGCCGACAAGCCCGAATGCCAGGATGGGCCAACCACACTTCAAGGTGAGGTAGACCCCAGCGACACACGTGAGGATATAGAGCGAAAGGAATACCAGGCGCATGTGATTGGGCTTGATCGCGCCCGAGGTCAGAAGGCCGCTTCCACCGGAGTAGGCATTTTCAACGTTACCCGCTGTTCGATCGACGGACTGCTTGTAATCGTAATAGTCGTCGGTCATGTTGAGGGCTATGTGGTTCAGCGTGACGGCGAGCGCTGCCACGACGAAGTATCCGAACGAAAACCTGCCGGTGATCGACCAGCATATCACCGCTGCTAGAATTGCCGGCAGAAAGCTGGGGGGAACAAAATGGTACCGAAAGGCACGCCACCAGATCGAGACCTTCTGGAAAGCCATGTGCGAGCACATTGGAGAACCCTCCCTTCAGACCTTCGCCCAGTTCCAATTGTCACCTTGCGGATTGGACTTCCGCGCCGGCCGGAGTCCAGACCGTTGTCCATCGACTGAACTCAGGACGCGGCCTCTTCTTGTACCCGACGAGATTCGGCTGCCAAGCTTGGGGAGAATCTGAAGGATTGGAATGCCCTGGCCTCCCTCATCACCGACCTGTTCAGGTTCACAAGATCCTGCGCCATCTCCTCACAAGCTGCCCCATGACCGTCCAGGCTGGGGAAACATCAGGGAATTGGAATCCCTCTGCGCGACAGGGACAAGGGCGGTGTGACCCGGGGTATCCACACCATGCTGGAGATCGATCAGCTCATCATCAAGTCGATCAGCCACCATGATGACTGTCAAGCCGGCCGCTCCTCCTTCACTCTCTTCAGCACGCGCTCATACTGCCTGAGCTTCTTCTCGTGCAGCCCTTGGTCCATCAGCTCACGGTAGGAACGGTCAAGATGGACGGAAGAGGCGGCAACGTAGTGCACTCCCTGCGCAAGGGTCGTCCGGGTCAGCCTCCGAGACTCGCGGGTGCCCATCGGGTTTTCTGGGAGAAAGGCTAGTACTGGGTGCCTAAGGCCGACCACCGTCCCGGGGAGGTATTCGAGATTTGACCAACATCATTCTGGCGGCGAGTTGCCTCCCGAAGGCGACCTCGCGGCTGAAGATCCTGCCTGTGCTCATGGAGGACGGGAACTGGTCTTAGGTCGTGCTCGCCGCAGCAGGTCGCCAAAGGGAATACGTGCGGCAACGCACTCAACCGCTGTCTGCTTCGCCGCTAGCCTGCCGGGCTCCACACTTCCGCAGTGACGGAGCATCCTTCTTCACTGGCTTGGCATCTCTCCCACCAGCGGCTCGGACTTATAGATATTTCTCATCTTGAACGCCAGAGGATATCCAACGAGATGAAGGATGCAAAGCTTGAGGAAAGAAAGCCGGTCCACTCTTTCAGGAGGTTTCCCGTTCTTCTTCAACCTGGAAAGGAGATCACTGAACAGCGAACGAAAATAGCGGCGGAACGAATACGTCTTGGAGTACAGTCGGACAAATTGCTCATAGAAGTCTTTGCGGCTGAGCCGGGTGGGCAGCACGGCATGGGCAAGGTCGAAGTAGGCGTAATCCTTTATGAGCAGGCGGTCATATAAGCTCTGGTAGAGGTCTGTCCCTGGAAGAGGGGTCAAGATGGTGAAGGTAGGCTGAAAGAGGTCGCTCTTGCAGACATAACGGTAAAGCGCTTGAAAATCAGCCTCCGCATAATTCGGATTGACAATAAGATGGGCGGCATTGCCGATCCCCAGCCTCCGAAGAATCCGGATCGCTTCGTTGTTCATCTCCACCGAACACCGCTTGTTGAGCTCCGAAAGCACTTCTTCCCGGAAAGACTCGATTCCAACTGTCAAATATTCCAGACCCGCTTCTTTCAGACTTTCAATGAGATCCGGATGCTTGGCGATGAGATCGGCCCGAGCGTACATGGACAGCTTTTTCCGGATTTTTCTTTCCTGGATGAGCCGAGCCAGACGCTTGGCTCGCTCAACATTGTGCAGCGTGTTGTCATCGGCGAATTGAACGGAATCGATGTCCTCACCCAGAGAAGCCAGCTCCTCGACGATCGACTCCGGGCTGCGGGTGAAGTATTTGCCGTTCATGATCTTCCAGCAAGAACAAAAGCTGCACCGGAAGGGGCATCCCCGGCTGGACATCACCTGGGCGGTCCGGTTCCCGGTCAGGTCCCGGTATTTTCCTCTGTATTTGGCCGTCAGATGCCGTGCCGGAAAGGGAATGCGGTCGAGATCCACTTCGAATGGTTTTGGTTCTGTAAACTCCAGCCTGCCGTTGCGGACCAGCGCCAGATTGTGGACTTCCGACGCATCTTTTCCCTCTTCGAGCCGGCTGACAAAATCTCTGAAGGAAATGTCCGCCATCCCCAGGAAAACGGCATCGACGGATGGCTCGGCAAAATCGACAGGAAGAAACGTCGCGTGATTTCCTCCAACGGCGGTTACTATGCTGCTGTCAAATTTCTTGACCTCTCGAATTGCCTCTTTGGCCACGGGGACATCGCAGGTATTGGCCGTCACTCCCACCAGGCGCGGCCTGAACTTCTCCAGTTTGTCCTGGAGGTCATTGTCGATTCTCATGTCCAGGATCTCGACTGAATGGTCCGGTACGGCCGCTGCAAGATACTCCAGCTCCAAGGGATCGCCCCACATGGGAGCAAAAAAAATCGGATTGAGAGCTGGCTTTATTAAGAGGATTTTCATGGTTCACTCCACTTTCGCAATCTTGCCTTGTCGGTTCCCGCCGCAACGGAGTTGAGTTTCGTCTCTCGGTCGCAGATCTCGCGCGCCACCAGAGAACCGTTTTGCTGACGGCCCCGATCCGTGGAAATCTCAAAGGTGCTGCAATTCTGATGGAGCGCTTTAGAATCTTTCAATAGGGAGAACTTCTCATTCATCGGGCAAGGAGCAAGACGATGTTACTACAGCGGTCAATTTCGATGAGCCAAGAAAGGCCATTGGCGTGAGTTTGACAGCACATTGGTGTTCAGGAGGTTGATCAACTGCACGCGATTCCTCACACCTGTCTTGCGATAGATATTGTAGACATGATTCACGACGGTCCGTCGGGAAATGAACAGGAGGTCTCCAATGCGGGCCTCCGTGTTGCCCTGAAGGATGAGGCGGATGATTTCACGCTCGCGGTCGGAGATGCTGAAGATGCGCGCGAACAGATCCGGCACATCCCAATTGACCTTGTTCTGCGGGCCAAAGATGAAGCGGGCGATGAGCACGATGCTGAGCGTAGAATAGGCAGACAGCCACAGCAATGATGCGACAGGAGCCTCGTGCAAAGCGAGGCTATCGGGCAGGAAAAGAGTGGCGAGCACTGAGAACAGCATGATGGGCAAGACAATCGAACCTGTTGCCAGAAACGCACGGATGACCGCCCGCTGGTTCTGCTCCGTCACTGAGCGGGTGCCCGAGATCAGGATGGCATACCCATACCCTATCCAGACGATCCTCGAGACCACGCGGATTGCTGCCACCATGTCGTCTTCGGTCAGCCCCTCGATGACTACCTGGGCTCCGAGCACCGCCACGACCAGACCGTGAAGCGCGCCGCGGCCCGGTGAGATGCGTATGCCCGCTACACCGTGGGCAATAAGCGGTACACAGTACCCAAGCAGCAATTCGCCTGATAAGCCCAAGAGCATGAATGACAGGAGGAGGTACCAGGAGGTACCGCTGCCTGCCAATCGCAGATAATGCGTTACGGCTTTCGCCGTGATCAGCAACGTTCCGCCGAGCATGATCAAGGCCCAGTGCAAGTACGCGGGGCTCGCGAAACGCGCGTACAACAACAGGCTGAGGGTGACGACGACGAATCCGGCGATAATCGTGAGGAAGTAGGCGAGGGCGAGTGCATGAATCATGACTTTTTGACCTGCACTGACAGGCTTCATTCTAGCCTCATACGTCCCTGCGCCGCAAGTGCCGCGCGGTGCCCTCGCTCCCCCTGCGCCGGGGAAAAAAGGAACGACTGCCATGGGCCCTTCTGTCCCTCAACTCGATAACGGACCTTTCGGTGGGCAGCTTTTCTGCTCTGTGCAGGTTGATGATGGTCAGCCGAAGGCGACGGCAACAGGCCGGCTGTCGCGCTGCATCAAATGGTTGGCTTTCGCGACACGGGGGAAAGTGGGAAATGACAATGAAGCCCAGCAAAGAGAATCAAGCAGCCAACGCCCTTCCCGCGCCCTACGGGATGTCTTCAGAGCGGCCCGTCCGTTGATGCAGCCTTTTGTTCAGCGCCTGGTGCGAGATGCCCAGCATCCCGGCGGCGATGCTCTGGTTGCCGCTCGCACGATTGAGGGCCTCCTCGATCAGCAGCTCGGCCGCCTGGTCGAGGGTTGGGAGCTTGGTCGAAAAGACGAGCTGGGCTGGGGCCGATTCGCCCGGCTCCTGGGGAGTCTCACGCCGGATGCCTGCCTTGAAATCAGCGAAGGAAAGGGTCGGAGAGGATTGCCGTGACACCGAATCGTACACCATCGAACGAAGCTCACGGACGTTGCCGGGAAAATGGTAGGTCGCGAGCAAGTCCAGGACCTGCGGCGGCACGTACGGCTTCTTTTTTTCGAGCTTCGCACACGCCTCTGCGAGAAAATGGTCGAGCAGAAGCGGCAGGTCATCCTTCCTGTCCCGCAGCGGAGGCATCCGAAGCTCGTGCGTGGAAAGACGGTAGTACAGGTCCTTTCGAAACTTGCCTTCGGAGATGAGGGCGGCGAGGTCGCGGTTGGTGGCGACCAGGGTCCGGGCCGCGGTACGCCTCGGGAGATCCGATCCGAGGGGATAGTACTCGCCGGTATCCAGCAGGCGAAGGAGCCTCACCTGCGACTGGATGGACAGGTCCCCGATCTCATCAAGAAAAAGCGTGCCTCCGCCGGCCTGCTGAACGAGCCCGCCCCGCGCGTCCACGGCGCCGGTGTATGCGCCCTTGCGATGCCCGAACAGCGTGTCCGAGAACATGGCGTCATCGAGCCCCGCAACGTTGACCTCGAGGAGGGACCCCTCGCGGCCGCTCACCGCGTGGACCGCCGCAGCGATCAGACCTTTGCCAGTGCCTGTCTCACCCGTGATCAGTATTGGCTCGTCAGATTTCGCGATGGATTCGACGATCCGGAAAAGCGACATCATCAGGCTGTTCCGAGTGACCAGCCGCGAGAAGGCGTCCGGGTGGGCCAGATGGGGCGAGAGAATGCCCTCCGTCAGGCGCCGATAGTCACGGGACAGCTTCCTGATCTCGATCGCCCGGCGGACCCCGCTCACCAGCCTGTTCTCCTCTACCGCTTTCACCATGTAGTCGAACGCGCCGGCCTTCATGCACTGCACGGCGGCGCTCACCTCGTCCATGCCCGTGACGACGATGACCGGGACCCGCGGCATCTCCTCGTGGATTGCCGCCAGAAGCTTTTCCCCGGGCAGGTGCGGCATCGTGAGGTCCAAGAGGACCAGCTCGATCTCCCCGCCGCGGAGGATGGCCATGGCCTCACGGCTGTCGGTGCACGGGACGAGGTTGTCGATCCCGTTGGATCTGAGCATAAGGCTCAGGCTGTCGATGACCGGCTGCTCGTCGTCGATGAGGAGGATCGGGTTCTCGGGGATCCGATGTGCGCTCATTCTTCCGCCTCCGTGGGAAGGGTCACCGTTGCCTCGGTGCCGACCCCCGGCTTCGAGGTCAGCTCCAGTGTTCCGCCGTGGGCGGTGACGATCGCCTGGGACACGTACAACCCGAGGCCGGTGCCGCCGCTCGCCTCGCGGGTGGTGAAGAACGCTTCCCGCACACGAGGCAGGATCTCGGCCGGGATGCCCGCGCCCTCGTCACAGACGATGACCCGCAGCGTGGCGCTCATCTCGCCCGGGCGGCTGCGGACGGTGATCGCCTTGTCCCTGCCGCCGATGGCCTGGCAGGCGTTCAGAATGAGATTGATGAACACCTGTTCGAGTCTCAGCGCGCTGCCGCGCAGCCTGGGCAGGCCGGGGTGCAGCTCCAATGTGAAATGGTCCGTGGCCCTTCTGATGTATGCGCTCACGAGGTCGACCGAGGTTCGAATCGCGGTATTGACGTCGAACAGGGTCGCGCCCCGGTTCGCCGAGTCTGCGCTGAAGTCTCGCAGATTCCGAATGATCCCGTCGATGAGGGCAGAGCTCTTCACGATCGCGGAGAGCATCTCGGGCCAGCGGTCGCGGAACTCCGCGGCCTCCAGCCCCGCGATGAGAAGCCCCTCGGACCCTGCGACGGCCGCCTCCAGGATCTGGGCCAGCTGGGGCGATCCTTTGGAGAGCAGCGACGCGTTGGAAAGAATTACCTGGTTGGGAACGTTGATCTCGTGAGCCAAGCCCGCGACCAGCACCCCGAGAGAAGTGAGCTTGTCCATGCGCTTGAGAGTCTGCTCCTGCTGCCGGGCCATTTCTTCTTCCCGTTTCCTCCGCGTGATGTCCCGGATGAGAACTGCGATTGCCGGCTTGCCATGCCAAGCGGTGCGCGAATAAACCAGTTCCACCGGCAGACTCCCGCCCGACGCGGTTATTGCAAGGGCCTCGGCGAGCGCGGCCGGCTGCACGCCGTAAGGGGGGAGCACGGCGGACCGGAAAAGCGCGTCGAAGCCTACCCGCGTCAGCTCGGAAACCGGGTATCCCGTCATCTCGGCGGCGCGCCGGTTCGCGTAGACCGCGGTGTCATCGCTGAAGACGATGATCCCATCCCGCGCGTCCTCCGCAAGAGCGCGGAAGCTCGTTTCCGCCCGCCCGATGGACTCCACCATTCGGTTGAACGACCTTGCCAGGGATCCGATCTCGTCGCTGGATTGCACCCGGACCGCCGCGTCCAGATCCCCGCCCTCCACTTGCTGCATTCCACGGGACAGCGCCCGCAGGGGGGTGAAGAGGCTCGCCCGAAGAAGCAGGGGGATAAGGAAGAGCACGAGGAGGCTCGCTCCGATGGTGAGCGCGGCGAGCACACCGATCCTGTCGTTGAGGTAGCGCGCGAAGCCGGCCTCGTAGGACTCGAAGATCACCGCCGGCCGGGTGCCGGACCACGGGAGATCGCGCGTGAAACTGATCGGCTCCAATGAAGCGGACGCGCCGCCGGGATGGATCCCCGTCAGGCGGGGTGGGAACGGAGCGGGCCGTCCGCCCGGGGCCGGGTCTCCTCCGGTCGTGCTCGCCGCGGTGTAGTTGTACAGCTGCTCCACCGATGGACCACGGGCAGGGGAGAGCTCCTCGAAGGACATGTCTATGGCGCCGTCCGCGCGAAGAACGAGCTGAACCGTGTTCACGTTGTCAGCCCCCAGCTCGGGGAGGCGGAACCAGGTGACCGTCACCGAATCCGGAGATGACTTGAGGTGGACTCCGCCTCCCCTCGAAGGGTCCAGGTTCATTATGAGCGGTGCGATAGCCGGCTGCGGGTTGTACCCTCCCCATCCGTTCTCGAGCGCGCGCTCCCCGAGGTAGATCATCGGGCCGTTGAGGACGTGGATCGTACGGTAGCGGGCGGAGAAAAAGGGGAAATCGAAGGTCAGCTCCGCGACACGGGGGCGCCCGTACATGAGGTCTACCTCCGGCCCCAGGTCAGGATCGAAGGCGTC
>JBEKTX010000141.1:0-16986 GCA_049515615.1 Spirochaetia bacterium | reverse complement strand
TACCGCGTCCCGCGCGCGCCAGGGCCAGGCAATGAAAAAGCTCGCCATCGAGAAGGGCGGATCGCTTTTCCGCCCCGATGTCTCCCTGGGCGTGAGCTTCGGCGTGACCGGCCAGGAAGACCTCCCGTATGCGGGCTGGCAGTGGAACAACGACACCTGGAACCTGGACCTGGTCATCTCATTGGGCATGAAGATGAGCGTATTCGACGCCGGGGAGTCTGCGGCCCGAATCGGCCAGGCGGAGAAGGACGCGGAGATGGCCGGCCAGGCACTCCTGCAGGCGGAGAAGCTCACGCGCCTGGCAGTCCGCAGCGCGGTCGATGCAGCGATGAAGGCGGAGGCGGATCTCTGGGAGAAACAGGCGCAGGAGGAATACGCGGCCGAGCGCCTGAAGAACGCTCAGGCCTCCGTTGACAACGGCATGGCCAGCCGCGAGGACCTGCACGGCGCGCAGATCCTTCTTGGCACGGCCCAGCTCGACCGGCTTCTTGCCCAGTTCACGCGCGAGGAGTCTCTCGCGGACCTTGCGCGCCTCACCGGGGAGACACCGTGACCGTCACGGAGCTGTCCGTCCGGCGTCCGACCGCCATCATCATGGGCGTTGCGCTCATCATCGGCATGGGCGTTGTGGGCTACGTGAACCTGGGCGCCGACCTTTTCCCCGCGGTGAACACCCCGGTCATCTCCATCCGTTCCGACTATGCGGGCGCCGGCTCGGAGGAAGTTGACAAGGAGGTGATCAAGCCAATAGAAGATGCAGTGTCGGGCATAAACGGCATTGACACAATCCGGTCCACGTCGGGCACGGGATTCGGCTACACCATCCTTCAGTTCACGATGTCCACCGACATGAACTCCGCGGTGATCGACGTGCAGAAGGCTCTCGACGGCATCGTGGACAGCCTGCCCAAGGACGCGACGAGACCCGTCATGGCGAAATTCGATGTCAACAGCCAGCCGATCCTCATCATCTCCATCACCGGGTCCGGTACACCGGAAGAGCTTTCCAACCAGGCAGATCGGATCCGGGATGACCTGGAAAGCCTCCCGGGCGTGGGCAATGCAAGCGTCGTCGGATCGCAGAAGAAGGAGCTGCAGATCACCGTGGACCGCACCGCGATGGAGTACTACGGCGTGAGCCCGGGCGCCCTGCTCGCGGTGGTGAAGGCGCAGAACCTCGACATTCCCGCGGGTGAGATCCAGCAGAAAGCGCGAGAGCTGTCCGTCCGGCTGGTGGGCGAGTTCTCAGGCGTCGAGGACGTGCGCAACCTCAGAGTCCCCACCGCCGGCGGGGGAAGCGTGCGCCTCTTGGAGCTCGCGCAAGTCGCCCTCGACTACCCCGATCCGAAAAGCGCCGTGCGCCTGAACACGCACCCCACCATCGGCATCTTCGTGCGCAAGCAAAGCGACGCGAACGTGGTGACCACGGCGAACACCGTGAAGGCGGAGCTCGGGGCCCTCGGACCCACCTTGCCGCCCGGCACATCCGTCACCGTGGCAAGCGACGCCACGCTGTTCATCAACTCCTCCCTCGCGGAGACCCGGTTGAACCTCGGGGAGAGCATCATCACGACATCGCTCGTGCTCTTCCTCTTCCTGCGCCGCTGGCGATCCTCTCTCATCGTGCTCATCGCCATCCCCGTTTCCCTTGTGGGGACCTTCTTCGCGATGTGGGCCCTGCATTTCACGCTGAATATCGTGTCCCTGATGGCTCTGGGGCTGTGCATCGGCATCCTCGTGGACGATTCAATCGTCATCCTGGAGAACATCGACCGGCATATCTCACTCGGTGAGCTCCCTCGTGCCGCGGCGGTGAATGGGCGCAAGGAGATCGCGCTGGCCGCGGTGGCGATCACGCTCTGCGACGTGGTGGTCTTTGCGCCGATCGCCTTCATGACCGACATCGTGGGGCAGTTCTTCCGCGAGTTCGGTCTCACCGTGGTGTGCGCGACACTCCTGTCGCTGCTCGTTTCCTTCACGGTCACTCCGATGATGGCTTCCCGGCTGCTTGGGGCAAAGCGGACGCGGGCGGGTGAAGCGGCGCCGGAGGAAAAGTCCGTCGGGCGATTCGGTCGATTCTTCGAGATCGGCATCAAAGGCAACTACCGGAGATTTCTCCTGTGGTCGCTCGATCACAGGGCCGCGGTGATCGTCTCAGTAGTGCTCCTGCTCGCAGGAAGCCTTGCCCTCGTTCCCCTGAAGGTCGTCGAATCGGAGTTCATGCCTACCACGGACCAGGGCAAGCTTGTCGTGGACGTCGACCTTGGCGCGGGAGCCGGCTACCCCCAGTCGGACGCAAAAATCAAGATCGTGGAAGCACATCTGCTCACGATCCCCGAGGTGGAGGATTCATTTGCCACCATCGGCAGCGACACCTCGGCATCCACGTCCGAGATCATCGTGAAGCTCAGCAGCAAGAGCCGGCGCCGGAAGAGCCAGGCAGAGGTCGCCCGTGAGCTTCGCGAATGGGGGAAGGGCCTGCCCGGGGCGCTCTTCTCGGTGACCGAGCCGGGAATCATCTCGCGCACCTCCATTGAAGGCGCCAAGCCCCTCATCATCAACGTGGTCGGCCCCAACCGCGACGTTCTCCGCGACCTCGCCCGCCGCGTGGAGGACGTGGTGCGGAGCGTCCCCGGCACGGCTGACGTGGACAATACAATGCGCGCCGAACAGACGGAGGTGAGCGTGCACGTGAACAGGCTCGCCGCTTCCAGCCATGGCCTCGCCACCTCGGACATTGCGCTGGTGATGCGCACGGCGCTGGCGGGCACGAATGCCGGGGTCTATCGACACGCGGGCGACGAGTACGACATGGTCGTGCGCTACCGTCAGGACCAGCTTCGCAGGCCGGAGGACCTCGGCGCGCTCCGGATCACCAACCCGGCCGGCCAGCAGGTCGCGCTTTCCCAGGTGGCGACCTTCAGCCGAACGGACAGCTCGCGGGAGATCTTGCGCCGGGATCGGCAGAACGTGGCCACGGTTTCCGCGAACACGGCCGGAAGACCCCTCGGCGCGCTCACGGCGGACATCAAGGCGAAGATGGCAGGCGTCTCGATCCCCTTCGGCTACCAGGTGGGCTATACGGGCGACCAGGCGAATATGTCGAGCTCCTTCGGGTCCCTCACGTGGGCGCTGGCCGCCTCGCTCCTCCTTGTTTTCATGATCCTCGTGGTCTTGTACGAATCGTTTTTCACGCCTCTGATCCGCATGCTTTCGATCCCCTGCGGGTTCATCGGCGCTTTCGCTGCCCTTGCCGTCACGGGCAAGGCCATCAACATCATCTCGTTCATCGGCCTCATCATGCTCGACGGCCTGATCTCGAAGAATGGAACCCTGCTCATCGACTACACCAATACGCTGGTGAAGCGGGGAATGCCCCTCCGGGAGGCGCTCGTGGAGGCGGGCATCACGCGCCTGCGGCCGATCCTGATGACCTCGGTCACGATGATCGTGGGAATGCTTCCCCTCGCCCTGTCCCTTGGCGCCTCCAGCGAGATCCGCTCGGGCATGGCGGTCGTGCTGATCGGGGGCCTGGTGACCTCCACCCTGCTCACGCCCATCCTGCTGCCGGTGGTTTACACGCTCATCGACGAGCTGCGCTCCTCGCGGGCTCAGAGGAGCGTCGGGGTCCGCGAAGATGGAGGGTATGTCCAATGAGAACTGCGCCACGGTACTCCGTGGATTCCGCGCCACGGTACTCCGTGGATTCCGCTTCTCCGCGGCTCCGCGTCCGCGCCGCGGTCGTGGCCCTCGCCGCGGCATGCCTCGCCTTGTCCGCGTGCGGCCGGAGCAGGCCCGCGGCTCCCGCCGACGTGAAGACCGTGGCCGTGGCGCGCGCGGCACTGGCAACTATCTCCGTGTCGCTCGACTACTCGGCCCGAATCATGGCGAAACAGGAAATCGTAGTCTCGCCCAAGGCCGCCGGGCGCGTTGCATCGGTCCAGGCGGACATCAGCCAGAAGGTGCGCCGGGGGCAGGTGCTCTTCACGCTGGAATCGAATGACGCCGAGACCCAGGCCCGCCAGGCGCGGGCCGCGCTGGACAGCGCGAAGGCAAACCTCACGCGTACCAGCGATTCATCCCTCTCTTCTCAGCTCATCCAGGCTCAGGCGGCGGTGAAGCAGGCACAGGTGCAGGACGACGACGCACGCAGCTTTACGGACAGGATGGAGAAGCTGTACGCCGAGGGAACCGCCTCGCGTCAGCAGCGTGACGATGCGAAAGCCAGGGCCGACGCCGCCGGGATCGCCTTGGACATGGCAAAACAGAGCCTGAGCCTCCTTCAGGAAAAGGCCGGGCCGCAGTCCACCGGTGTCGCTTCCACCCAGGTCGACCAGGCGCAGGCCTCGGCGGACCTCGCCGAGTCCCAGCTTTCGAACTCGGTGATCGTCTCACCCCTGACGGGGGTCGTCGCCTCACGCATGGTGGACCCGGGCGAGCTCGTTGCCGTCGGGAGCCCGGCCTTCGTGGTCATCGACCTGAGCAGCGTGACGGCAGAGGCGAGCGTGGACGAGGGGATTGTGCGCTAGATCCGGCCCGGCGAACGCGTAGTAGTGATCGCGGAGTCTGCAGGGACGGGGCCGCTGCCGGGCATCGTGGACACCGTCAGCCCCGCCGCCGACCCTCGAACCCTGGGCTATGCGGTGAAAATCCGCATCGACAATCCCGGGGACTCGCTGAGGCCCGGCATGCTCGCCCGGGTCTCCTTTCCCGTGGAAAGCAGGACCGGCGTCCTGTCGGTGCCCAACCAGGCCCTGGTTACCGACAGCGGTGTCCAGTACCTCTATGTCGTCGAGAACGGCGTGGTGAAGAAGGCCGCGGTGCAGACCGGCATCTCCGACGATGCGGTTACCGAGATCACCTCGGGGATTTCCGAAGGCGCCGCGGTAATCACGGAGGGCCAGAGTTTCCTCAACGAGGGAGAAAGGGTGACGATAGCAAAATGAGCGTAGTATCTTAACTCATGCAGCTTCTTCTCTCGTACATCCGCCCATTCCGGGGGATGGTTGTGCTCGCGATCGTCCTCGCGGTGATCAACCAGGTTTTTTCGCTCCTTGATCCCCAGATATTCCGCATCATTATTGACAAGTACGCCGCAGGTTTCGGGACGATGCCGTGGGCGGAGTTCATCCGGGGCGTGACGCTCATGATCCTCGCGTTCGTCGGCGTGGCGATGGTGAGCCGGATCGCGAAGAACTTCCAGGACTACTACATCAATGTCGTCTCCCAGTCCGTCGGCGCGAACATGTACGCGGACGGGATCGCGCACTCGATGAGGCTGCCCTACCGGGCATTCGAGGACCAGCAGAGCGGCGCCGTGCTCCAGCAGCTGCAGAAGGCGCGCCTGGACAGCCGGGACATGATCAGCCAGTCGATCAACAGCGTGTTCGTCTCTTCGCTCACGTTGCTGCTCGTCCTCGTCTATTCGTTTTTCGTCCACTGGTCCATCGCGGTGGCGCTCCTCATTCTTGCGCCCATTCTCGGCGTGCTTGTCTCCTCCCTTGGCCGCAGGATCAAGAAGGTTCAGACGACGATTTTCGGTGAGACCAACGCGCTGGCCGGTTCGACGACGGAAAGCCTGCGCAATATCGAGCTGATCAAGAGCCTGGGCCTTGAGACCCAGGAGATCGATCGGCTGAACGCCACCAATCAGAAGATCCTCGACCTGGAGCTTGCCAAGGTGAAGACGGTCCGCATGCTCATGTTCTTCCAGGGCACCGCGATCAACTTCTTCCGGGCGCTTTTTCTCCTGCAGATGCTCATCCTCGCGTATTTCAAGCTGATCACGCTGGGCGAGTTCTTCAGCCTCCTGTTCTATTCCTTCGCTATCTTCTCTCCCCTTGGTGAGATAGGAAACGTCATCACGAAATACTCCGAGACCAAGGCAAGCCTGGACAACGTGCAGAAGATCCTCGCCCAGGAACCGGCGCCGAGGAACCCCGGAGGCGCAGTGCCGGATGGCATCGAATCGCTGGAGTTCTCGGGAGTGACTTACCGTCACCCGGGCGCGAGGGATTCCGCGCTTCTCGACGTCACCTTCACCGCTCATTCGGGAGAGAGCGTGGCTTTCGTCGGCCCCTCCGGTGCCGGCAAGAGCACGCTCATCAAGCTCCTCCTCGGCCTGTACCGCCCGGACAACGGCCGGATCCTTTTCAATGGAGTGGATTCCGCCGAGGTGAACTACGACCTGCTGCGCACCCGGGTCGGCTTCGTTCCGCAGTCCATCGAGTTGTTCGCCGGCTCGATTCGAGACAACCTTAAATTCGTTCAACAAGATGCGACGGACGACGAGTGCGTGGCGAGCCTGGAGGCGGCGCAGCTTCGCGGCCTTCTGGAAAGGTCGCGGCAGGGCCTGGAGACGCGCATCGGCGAGGGAGGACTGAAGCTCTCCGGCGGCGAACGGCAGAGGCTCGCGATTGCCCGCGCTCTCCTGAGGAAGCCCGACCTGCTGATCTTCGACGAAGCCACCAGCTCCCTGGACACCGAGACGGAGAAGGAGATCACCCGCACCATTGACGCGATCATCCGGACCCGGCCGAGCTTCGTCACACTCCTCATCGCCCACAGGCTTTCGACCGTCGCGGGCGCGGACAGGATCGTGGTATTGAAGAAGGGAAAGGTGGTCGAGCAGGGCTCGCACCTGGAGCTGTTGAGAAAGCGGGGCCTGTACCATACCCTCTGGAAGCAGCATGGCCTGGAACGGGACGAAGAGCCGCGGACGGTGGCGGTGCAGGGAGGATGAGATGGAGAAGCGTGCACTGGGGACGACGGGGCTCCAGGTCTCGGTGCTGGGATTTGGCGGCTTCCACCTCGTGGAGATCCCTTCCGCCGACGCGGCCCGGCTGCTGGGGACGTACTTGGACAATGGCGGGAGCTACATCGAGACCGCGGCAGGCTACGGGGACGGAAAATCCGAGTTGAAGATCGGCGCCGCAGTGTCCCACCGGCGCGCCGAGTATGCCCTGGCGACCAAGAGCACGGAGAGGACTCGGGCGGGCTTCCTTTCCGGACTCGAGCGCAGCCTGCGCAATCTGAAGACCGATCACGTGGACCTTATGTTCATGCACGCGGTGCAGACCGAGGCCGAGGCGGACGCGATCCTCGGTCCCGGCGGGGCAATGGAAGGAGCGGAGGAGGCGCGAAAGGCGGGAAAGCTGCGGTACGTCGCGATAAGCGGGCACGGCCGGCCCGACGGTCTCCTGCACGCGGTGAAGCTCCACCGGTTCGACGCTCTCATGACGGTCTTCAATTATTTCGATCGATTCAACTTTCCCACCGTGGAAAACGACCTTGTCCCGCTGTGCCGGCAGAGGGGCACCGGGCTCATCGCCATGAAGGCCTTCGGGGACGGGTACCTGCACAAATCCCCCGTGCCTGCCTTCCGCTATGCACTGAGCATGCCGGTGGCGACGGTGGTGGCGGGCATCAATTCTGACGCGATGTTGAACGCCGACTTCTCGATGCTCGCCCGGTTCACGCCGATGACGGACGCAGAGAAGGAAGAGATCTTCCGCACGGCGCCCGAGCTCGGGGACTACGTCTGCCGCCTGTGCGGAAAATGCCGCACGGGCGAGTTCGACCCCCAGTCGGTGTTCCTGCTCGAGGCCGCGTTCGATCGCCAGATGGACGACATGCGAGTGGGTGATTCCGCCCACTACGCGCTGCGCGAGCGGTTGAAACAGTGGTTCCAGCAGCACGAGGTTGCGCGAAAGGAATACGCGGTCCTGAAGTCGAAGGTGAACCCAGGGAAGGACTACAGCGCGCTTTCGAAGCTCTGCCCGTACGGCATCGACGTTGACAGGAAGTTGAAAATCGCACACGAGAAGCTGTCCGCGGACGGCTCCATCGCCTGACACACTTGCGGCGCGAAGGCCGCTCCTCTATCATTCGCCCCACGGGGGAGGATGACATGACATCCCGGGAGCGTCTTCGCAAGGCCATTCGTCACCAGCAGCCGGACCGGCCGCCGCTGGACCTGGGCAGCACACTGGTCACCGGCATCCAGGCCAGCGCTTACGCGCGGTTGAAGAAGTCACTCGGCATCACCACCGGGTCGATCCGTGTCTACGACCCCTTCCAGATGCTCGCGGAGGTCGAGGAGCCGGTAAAGAAGGCGCTGGGCGTGGACACCTTCGGCATCCAGCTTCCCACGACAATGTTCGGTTATCGAAACGAGAACTGGAAACCCTTCCGCATGTTCGACGGCACGGAAGTGGAGATGTCGGGCCATTTTGAGTACGACGTGCAGCCCAATGGAGACATCGTGCAGTATCCCAAGGGGGACCGTTCCGCCCCTCCCTCGGGGCGCATGCCGAAGGACGGATACTATTTCGACACGATCGTCCGGCAGGAGCCCATCGACGAATCGAAGCTGGATCCGCGCGAATGGGTGGCGCAGACCTATTCCCTCTACACGGACGAAGAGCTGCGGTTCGTGGAGGAGACCTCCCGCTGGTGGTACGAGAGCTCCGAGTACGGCCTCGTGGGCAACTTCTGGGGCGCCGGCTTCGGAGATATCGCCACCGTCCCCGGGCCCGCGGTGCTGCACCCGAAGGGCATCCGGGATCCAGAGGAATGGTACGTGTCCACCCTGACGCGCAAGGACTACGTGATGGAGATCTTCCGTCTGCAGCTGGAGCTCCAGATGAAAAACCTCGCGATGTACCGTCAGGCGGTGGAAGACAGGATCGACGTGGTCGTCATGAGCGGCACCGACTTTGGCGCGCAGAACGGTCCGTTCATTTCCCCCGATGCGTACCGGGAGATGTTCAAGCCCCTGCACGCGGAAATGAACGGCTGGGTGCACGAGAACACGAAGTGGAAGACCTTCTATCACAGCTGTGGTTCGATCATTGCCTACCTAGACGACTTCGCCGAGGCCGGCGTGGACATCCTCAACCCCGTCCAGGTTTCCGCCGCGGGCATGGCGCCCAAGGTGCTGAAGGAAAAGTACGGGGAGAAGTTCGTGTTCTGGGGCGGCGCGGTCGATGCCCAGCACACTCTGGCCTTCGGCACACCGGCCCAGGTGCGCGAGGAGGCCTTGCGAAACATCCGCACCTTCGGCGCCGGGGGCGGTTTCGTGTTCAACAACGTCCACAACATCCAGGCCACCGTGCCCACGGAAAACATCCTGGCGCTGCTGCAAAGATGAAATACGGCCATTTCGACGACGCACAGCGCGAGTACGTGGTCACCCGGCCCGACACACCCCTGCCCTGGATCAACTACCTCGGCGTGAACGAGTACTGCGGCCTCATTTCCAATACGGCAGGCGGATACAGCTTCTTCCGCGATCCGCGGGAGAGGCGGATCCTGCGCTACCGCTACAACAATGTGCCGGCGGACAGGCCCGGCCGCTACATCTACATCAGGGACAACGTGAGCAAAGACTACTGGTCCGGATCGTGGCAGCCCGTGCTGAAGGACCTGGAAGCCTACGAGTATGAGTGCCGGCATGGTCTGAGCTACACGACAATCCGCTCACACTATGACGGCATCAGGACTGAGACCACGTATTTCGTGCCGCTGGGTGAAAACCTCGAGATCTGGCATCTGAAGGTGACCAACGGGTCGCGAAGGAAGCGAAGCCTCGGCATCTTCACGTATGCCGAGTTCTGCCTCTGGGATGCCGTGAATGACATGACCGATTTCCAGTACAACCTGAACATCGGGAAGACGAAGTTTCGCGCCAACACGATCTATCACCTTACCAATTACCACGCGCATCAACCCTGCTATGCCTGGTTCTGGGCGAACAGGAAAGCCGCTTCCTGGGACGGGCTCCGGCAGGCCTTTATCGGCCCGTACCGATCGGAGTCGAATCCGATCGCCGTGGAAGAGGGCCATTGCAGCAACACGGCGGCTGTGGGCTGGGCGCCATTCGCCGGACTGCACATCGAAGTTCCGCTCGCCGCGGGCGCTGGAGATGAGATCGTTTTCGTCCTCGGGTACGGCGAGAAATGGGGAGAGGATGCGGCATATAGGAGGAAATACCGCACCACGGCGAACGTCCACCGCGAGCTTCAGAAGCTGCGCGGCTACTGGGACGACACGCTGGGCAGATTCAACGCGGAAACTCCTGACGCGGCCGTGAACTCAATGGTAAACGTCTGGAACCAGTACCAGTGCCGCACGACCTTCAACTGGTCGCGCTCGGCCTCCTACTACGAATCCGGGATCGGCAGGGGCATGGGGTTCCGCGACTCCAACCAGGACATCCTCGGGCCCACCACCAGTACTCGCCGCTCACGAAGAAGGGAAGCGGGGAAGGGTTCGGCGACGACCACCTGTGGCTGATCATCGCGGCGGACCATTACATGAAGGAGTCCGGTGACCTCGGCATACTCGACGAGCACGTGCCCTACAACGATGGAACCGTCGGATCCCTGTACGAGCACCTGTACCAGGCCCTCTTCTACACTTCTGACAACACCGGATGGCACGACCTTCCGAAGATCGGTCGTGCGGACTGGAACGACTGCCTGAATCTCGAGGGCCCGAACGGCGCGGCGGTGTCCGTCATGGTCGCCGAGATGTTCGTCATGGCCGCCCGGCTCATGGCCGATATCGCCGCCCGGACAGGCAGGACGGTGGAGGCGGCGGATTTCGAAAAGCTTGGGCGCACCATGAGTGACAGGATCAACGCGACCTGCTGGGACGGGCAGTGGTACCTGCGCGCATTCGATGATTCCGGTTCGCCCCTGGGCACGTCGAAGGCCGACGAGGGACGGATCTGGCTGGAGTCCCAGGTGTGGGCGGTGCTCTCAGGAGTCGCAGAACCGGAGCGGGCACGCGCATGCATGGACAGCGTCGGGGCGCACCTGGCCACGAAGAAGGGCATTGTCCTTTTTTCCCCCGGCTACACGAAGTACCACCCCGAGCTCGGGTACGTCTCGGTGTTCCCCGCCGGGCTGAAAGAGAACGCCGCCATTTTCTGCCATACCAATCCATGGGCCATGATCGCTGAGATAATGCTGGGCAGAGGCGATATCGCATATGCGTACTACAAGGCGATTCTTCCCTCAGCGAGCAACGATTCCGCGGATCTTCGCGGGACCGAGCCGTACGTCTACTCGCAGATGATCGCGGGCAGGGACCATCGGGACTTCGGGCAGGCAAAGAACTCCTGGCTCACGGGGACGGCCTCCTGGAATTTCGCGGCTGTTTCGCAGTACATCCTCGGCGTCCGTCCCGAATACGACGGTCTGCGCGTGGATCCCTGCATCCCCCACACCTGGAAGGGGTTCACGGTGACGCGCGTGTTTCGAGGTGACACCTACCACATTTCGGTGAGGAATCCGAACCGGGTCTGCCGCGGCATGTCACGGCTTGTCGTGGATGGAAGAGAGGTGAAGGGGAACGTCGTCGGACCGTTCGGCGTCGGGGCCATCCATGAAGTGAAAGGAGTGCTGGAATGAGCAATGTGCATTCGGCGCAGGCAGCCGCTTCCGGACTCGAACTTTTTCGCCATGCGCTTGCCGCCCTCGCATACCGCGGAGGCAAGGCGGTCCGAAGCGCGCCCCCTGATTTCGCGGAGTTCCGCCCATCGGCCGCGTCCCGCTCGGCGGCGGAGATCCTCTCCCACATCGGGGACCTCATGGACTGGGCGCTCAGCATCCTGAAGGAGGCAACGAACTGGAAGAGCTCCCGCCCGCTCGCCTGGGAGGAGGAAGTCAGGCGGTTTCATTCGTCCATTGGAGCCCTCGATAAATATCTTGCCTCTGGGCAGGCGGCTCCCCCCTCGCTGCAAAAGCTCCTCCAGGGCCCCATCGCGGATGCCCTTTCGCACGTCGGCCAGCTCACAATGCTTCGGCGACTGTCCGGTTCTCCCGTAAAGGGGGAGAACTACTTTATTGCCGACATCGAGATCGGGCGGGTCGGACCCGATCAGCCCGTGCCTCGAAGGGAGTTCGATTGAGCGCGCCGAATCCAAGATTGCGCGAAGTGATCGATGAGATCGAGGCTGTCCGAAAGGCAGTCCTTGACTCGGTGATCACCCTTTCCCAGGCGAATCTCGATTTCACTCCCGCGGAGGACAGATGGTCCATCGGGGAGATTCTCCATCACCTGAGATTGTTGGAGGAAAGCGCGGTGCGTGTGCTGCGGAAGCTGGCTGCCCGGGCAGAGAGCGCAGGGCTCGGGCCAGACCCCTGAGCAGGACGCTTGTGAGCATCCGCACGGTGAAGGCGATCGTGGCTCTCCTGCTTGTGTGCGCGGCGGCAGGCTGGGACCAGGGGACCAAGCTGGCCGCACGGGCGTGGCTGGCGGGGCAACCTGCGGTTCTCCTTGTGGACCGGGTTCTTGTCCTGCGCTACGCGGAAAACGAAGGGGCATTCCTGAGCCTGGGAGCAGGCTTTTCTCGGCCAGTCCGGACGGTCTCATTCATCGCTTTCCCCCTGGTGGTCCTGGGTTGCATGATCCTTTATCTCATGCGCCGAGGAGGGATGGGCTGGGGCACGCTGGTCGGATTCTCCCTGATCGTCGGCGGCGGCGCGGGGAACCTTATCGACCGTCTCTTTCGGGACGGCCGCGTATCGGACTTCGTCATGATCGGAATCGGCGGGATCCACACCGGCGTCTTCAATTTTGCGGACCTCTCCGTGCTCGCCGGTTGTATCGTTCTCCTCTTCAGCCCGGGCACGGAGAAGCTCCGCTCGGGCGCGCAGGGCTGAACACGCTTACATCGGCTTCTGGAACAGCTTGAGGTACTGTCCGTATCCTTCCTTCTGCATGTCCTGCACGGGAATGAACCGCAGGGATGCCGAGTCCATGCAGTAGCGATTCTTCGTGGGCATCGGGCCATCGTCGAAGAGATGCCCGAGATGGGAATCCGCGTAACGGCTCCTCACCTCATTGCGCTCCATTCCGAAACTGCGATCCATTCGAATCACGACATTGCTCGGCGCAAGCGGGCGTGTGAAGCTCGGCCAGCCCGTTCCTGAATCGAACTTGTCCGTCGAGCTGAACAGCGGCTCGCCGGAGACGATGTCGACGTAGATGCCGGGCTTCTCGTTGTTGAAGTACTCGTTCTCGAACGGCGGCTCGGTTCCGTCCTGCTGCGTCACATCGAACTGCATGCGCGTGAGGATCTTCCTCAACTGGTCCTTCGACGGCTTGGTCCACCCCGTCTTGGCCGCCATGGGAGGCGCGGCAGGATCCACGAGCTCATTCGGTCCCCAGATCTTGGCGAAAAACTCCCTGCGGCCCGAGCTGGAATAGTAGGTCATGTAGTTCTCGGGATTCTTGTTCGAGTAGTCCTGGTATTTGTCCTCGGCGCGGTAGAATGGCGCTGCCCCGGCGATCTCGGTTGCGACAGGGCCGGAGAGCTTTCCCGACTTCGACAGGGCCGCCCTTGAGGCTTCCGCCTCGGCCTTCTGCTGCTCGTTCATGTAGTACACGATCGGCCGGTACGGGGCTCCCCGGTCGACGAACTGCCCGCCTCCATCCGTGGGGTTGGTGCGGTGCCAATAGGCATCGAGCAGCTCCTGGTAGGTCACGCGGGCGGGATCCCATGTGACCTGCACGGCTTCCACGTGGCCGGCCGCTGCATAGGTGTCGTGGTTCGGGTTGCGCGATGTGCCCCCGGTGTATCCCGCCTCGACCTTGATCACGCCATAGACCTTTTCGAAGTCGGACTGCAGGGTCCAGAACCGGCCCCCGGCGAAAATGGCGGTCTGCGGGGTTCCCGCTGGGGTCGTGGGCGCCGCGCCGACGGCTGAAGCGGCCGCGATTGTCAATATGAAGACGATGACCTTTCTCATCGATGGTACCTCCTCGTGCACGGACTCTTATCCGAAAGTGAATGCAAACAGCCTCACCCGTCCCTTTACTTCGAGTCGCAGGAGGTGTGGGCCGGCCGAAGCGAGCCCCACCAGCTGGTACATCCTGCTTTCGCGCGGCGCCAATGCGCCATTCTTCACGTCGACCGTATCCCTTCCGGGCTTGTCATCCACGAACACTGAGATGCTGCCCCCGTTGTCCACAGGCTCCACCACCAGGAACACGTTGCGGGAGTCGAATCCGAGCTGAAGCGTGCCGGTGGTCGCGGGCAGAACGTACTGGGGCGTGATGGTCCAGGTTCCCGTCAGGTTCCACTCCCCGTTGCCGGGCTGCCGGGCAGGCTTGTATTCGACGGGAGTATCGGCCACGGGGGAAACCGCCGAGGCGAAACCCTTGACCCGGTCATACCCGAGGTAGGTCTCGGGGGTCTGCGCTTCGATCAGGGTATCAGGCCGTGAGACAATCCCCCCGACATTCGTCCCTGCTTCCTTGAGGAGCGCCTGGATCACTTTCTCTGAGACGTCGTATTCGCCCTCCCCGAAGTGAAAGTAACGCACCCGCCCTTTCGCGTCGATGAAATAGTGCGCCGGCCAGTACTGGTTGGCGTATGCGCTCCATAGCACGTAGTCATTGTCCTGCACGACGGGCCAGGTGACGCCCAGCTCGTGAATGGCGCGGGCGACGTTCGCGGTGCTCTTCTCGAACTCGAACTCGGGAGTATGAACGCCCACGATCACCAGTCCCTTGTCCTTGTAGGCGTCATACCATGCCTTGAGATAGGGCAGCGTGCGGACGCAGTTCACACAACTGTAGGTCCAGAAGTCCACCACCACGACCTTGCCGCGGAGGCTCTCCAGCATCAGCGGCATGGAACCGCCCATGGAAGTCTGCCCCGGGGCCGCGGAGAGTCCTTCCGTGTTGAACCACGTTCCATTGGTCAGAAACGGCGGCGCGGCCCCGTAGTCGCCCAGTATGCCGTTCGACGGTGCAACCTCGGGCGCCTGGAACACACCCGCCTCCGCTTGCGCTTTCATGGCGTAGGACGGAGAAGGCTGGCGCGTCTTCAGAGCCGACTGCACCGGTGGAGCCTTTTCGATTGCGGTGAGGCCCGAGCCGTATCCCGGAAGCGCCCTCAGGATGAAGGTCTGGAACTGCCGGTCCCAGCCCAGGCCAATGGCCACGCCGATGACGATCATCAGGGCGCCGAACACCTTTTGAATGCGGCCCGCATTCCGCGTGAGGGCGGGCACCCTGTTGAGAAGCGCGCGGCCCCCCAGCATCACCCCGAGCATGGGAATGGAGGTCCCGAGGGTGTAGGCGAGCGTGATAGAGACCGACCCGCCGTCCACGTGCTGGGTGAGAGCAAGGCTGATCACGGAAGCCATGATCGGGCCCACGCAGGGGGTCCAGATGAGCCCGAGGCTCAGGCCGACCACGACGCCGCTCCAGAATCCCTCGCTCCTGCGCATTCCCTGAGCCTGGCCGGACCGGCGCGCAATCCTAGAGGTGAGAAGCTCGAACCGGTCCCTCAGCCACGGCACGAGCATCACTACCCCGAAGAGGATGATGAGCACTACTGCAACGATGCGCAGGGCGTCCACCGGGATTCCCAGTGCCTGTACTATTGCGGAGAGCGTGAGGGTGAAAGCAGTGAAGCTGACGACGAACCCGGCCAGGACACCAAAGGGCCGGGCCTTGCCCCCGCCGACCCCGCCCGACAGAACGATCGGAAGGACAGGCAGGATGCAGGGAGAGAGGATCGTGATCACACCGGACAGGAAGGCGAAGGCAAGGAGGACGATCATGTCTCTGTCTCTACCCGCGCTTGTACGAAGGTGAGGTCCGCCTGGCAGTACGGGCACCAGTCAGCCGTAAAAAAGAGCACGGTCGGCGCTTTGGCCGCCAGCATCTTCGGGGCTTCGATGTCCGTATAGATCACTTTCCGCCCGGTGCTCATCGCAAAGCGCAGGTCGCTGCCCATCTTCGGGTCGGCGGACATCGTGTTGGAGGACATCATCGAGCCCGTGCCACCTGCGGAGCAGGCGCTCTTCATCATGCTCTGTCCGAACGCAATCGTGGAGATCGAAAGGACGGCAGCAGCAAACAGAAATGTTTTCATGATCTGAATATAGGGAGGCGCGGTCACGAAAGTGTCACGGAACGCGCACATATGGATCACGCGGCGCCCGGGGCGGTTGCGGACAGGAGGAAGGAGAAGCGGGCCCCTTCGCCGGGCCGGCTCTGCACTTCCAGCGAGCTGCCGTGCAGCTCCACGATCTGCCGTGCGATTGCGAGCCCCAGCCCTGCGCCGCCCCTGGTCCTGTCCCGGCTCTTGTCCGCCCGGTAGAAACGCTCGAAGATGTGCGGCAGGTCCTCCGGCGTGATGCCCGCGCCCGTGTCGGCTACGGTCACGCGCACCGCCCGCGGCTCCCGGGCAAGGATGGCGCGCACCGCGCCGCCTGCCGGCGTGAACCGCAGCGCGTTCTCGATCAAGTTCGTCAGCACCCGCTCGATCATCCCGACGTCTCCCGTGACGAGCGGCAGGTCATCGCCGGGCTCGACGGTGAGGGAGACCCCGGCCCCCTGCGCCTCGGGTGCGAGCTTCAGCGCCACATCCTGCGCGAGCTCGGCGATCTGCAGCGGCTCCGGGCTCAATTGCACTTGCCGAGCATCAAGCTTTGCCAGCTCCAGCAGCTCCTCGACGAGGAACTGCAGATGCGCCGTGTTGCGCAGGCTCACCTGCAGGAAGGTGCGCCTTTCCTCGGCGGAGAGCTGCGGCTCTTTCAACACCATCGTCTCCAGGTACCCCTGGATTGAAGCCAGGGGGCTGCGAAGATCATGAGAGATGTTGCCGATCAGGTCGCGCCGCATGCTTTCAGCGGCACGCAGCTTCTCAACGTCCGCGGCAATCGTGGAGGCCATCTCATTGAAGCTCCTGCCCAGGGCGCCCAGCTCGTCGCGGCCCTGGACCGTCACGCGCCGGCTGAGGTCGCCCTTTTCGAAGTCACGCACCGCGGCGCTCAGGGACTTCAGGCGCCGCGTGAGGAAGAAGAACAGGGAGAGCCCGACGATGAGCGTCGCGGCCAGGGCGAGGAAAAATGCCACGATTCCGGCGCGAAGATAGTAGCTGTCCCTGATCATGCGCAGGGAGGCATCGTAGCGCTCACCTCCCAGGATGATGTATACGTAGCCCTGGTCGGCTCCCAT
>JBEKTX010000140.1:0-17335 GCA_049515615.1 Spirochaetia bacterium | reverse complement strand
CATCACGGAAAGCGAAAAAGAGCTGCTGCCCGTCTACATGCGCTTTGTGCGCGGGATCATCGACTCCGAGGACCTTCCGCTGAACATCAGCCGGGAGATCCTCCAGAAGAACCGGATCATGGGGAACATCCGCTCCTCCTCGGTCCGCAAGATCCTCCAGGAGCTTTCGCAGCTCATGAAGAACAGGGAGATGTACGAGAAGTTCTGGAACGAGTTCGGCCGGGTCCTGAAGGAGGGCGTGCTGCAGGATTTCGAGCACAAGGACATGCTGCTGGAGCTCCTCCGCTACAAGTCAACGGCCAGCCCCCAGGCTTGGACGAGCCTCTCGGAATACCGGGACCGGATGCAGAAGGACCAGAAGGCCATCTACTACATCACCGGCGGCCGCGAGGCGGGGCTTCGAAGCTCCCCGCTCCTGGAGACGTACAAGGCGCGCGGGATCGAGGTGCTCGTCATGGACGACGAGATCGACGAGATCGTCGCCGGCTCCATCGGAAAGTTCATGGACATCGAGCTGAAGGCCGTGAACAGGGCGGCGACCGCGGATGACCTGAAAACGGATGAGGACACGACGAAGGCGGCGGCAATCGAGCCGCTGGTCCAGAAGGTGAAGAAGGCCCTCGGGGACCAGGTGAAGGACGTGCGCGCCTCCAGCCGCCTGGCCGACTCCCCCTCCTGCATCGTGATGGACGAGCACGACCCGACCGTGCAGATGCAGCAGTTATTGAAGATGATGGGCAACAAGGACTTTCCCGAGGTGAAGCCGATACTGGAGATCAACCCGTCGCACCCGATCGTCACAAAGCTCGCCGCCTTGCAGGACGAGTCCCTGTTCGAGGACACCAGCCGCCTGCTCCTGGAGCAGGCCCTGCTGCTGGAAGGCGGGGAGTTGAAGGACCCGGCAGGATTCGTGAAGCGCCTGAACCGCGCGCTGGAAAAAGCGCTGTAGGCCGCCCCGCCCCTACGCCTGGCAACCTGACTGCCCGCAGCATCCTTGTTCCCATGGTATGGCCTACCCGATCCCCGCACAATAGTTCGCTGCCCAAGGCTACTGCCAGAGCCCTTCAATACGCGGCGCTGATCCCTCTGCGCCGAGATACGGCAGGCCGTAGATGTCTTCCACCAATCGCAGGAGCGAATACAGCGTAGCGGGCCGCGTGGAGACGGTCTGCAGAACGGATGACCCGACCAGGATGGTGGCGATAGGCGTCGTGGAAACCGGATCTCCGTCCGCGCATTCATCGAAGGTGACGATGAGCAGGCTGTTGTGCGTCGCTGCCCATTGGGCATACCCGTCGAGGTTCGCCTGCAACCAGGCGTCTCCTGCGGCTACCGATCCATCGTGCATGTCGTTGTCGAGGTTTGGGATGACAAAGCTCACCGTGGGTAACTGAGTGAAGTCGCCAGACGGGTAACCGCTGAAGGGAAGATTCACGGAGCCCGGAACGTTTGCGAAGCTCGCGCAAGGATTATGCTTGCGGACGTATCGCCCGGAAGTGAAAACGCGGCTGCCCATGGACGGGAGTCCCTCGCTGTACGTCGCAAAGGTGAGCCCCGCGGCTATCAGGCTGTTGGCAAGGTTGGGAGCGGAGACGTCGTACTTGTTGTCGTCCGTGATGCCCTGGGTCGAGCCGCTGAAGAGCGCGAAATAGTTGGGCTGGCTGGGGTGCGTGATTCCATACGTGCGTGAGGAGCTCGCCCCTCGTGCCGCAAGCGATGACAGGTAGGGGCTTCCCATCACCTGCGAGGCCGAGTGGTTCTCCTCCACCACGATGACGATGTGGTCGTACCGGGGGGGTGATGGGGCAGGGCCGAAGGAGCAGCTGACTGACGCGGCGAGTGCGAGGCCTATGCCTACCAGGCCTGTCCGGAGGGCTCTTCGAATAGACGCTGCGCCGCGCATCTTCCCTCCATGTTAGCATGCATGTCGCGCATGGGCATTTCCCCCCCCAGGCGCAGGGCTTTTCTTTCCTTGCATTCGCGGTAATATTCGATATGATATATATAGAGAAAGGAAAAACATGCGCATAGATGCAGCAATGCCCCAGGCACAGAGGAACAACGAGATGGCAGTTCAGCCGCAGAAGGAAGTGGCGGGGGAGCGGGAACAGGACGGAGATGCCGACGACGCGGTGAAGGTTGCCGCGAAGACTTCTCCTGCCCAGCAGATGAACCCGCAGGGAGTCGGGTCGAAGGTCGATCTTTTCGCGTAGAGAGCGGGACATTTTCCGATCATCACCAGCAGGGCGCTTCCGGGAAGCGCCCTGCCTGTTCTACTTCTGAATCGCCTTCAACTCCGACAATCTCTTTTCCACATCACAATCGGCGCGCTTTTCCAGATATGCCCGCAGGTTCTCGACTGCCTTCGCCTGCTCGTTGAGCTTTTTCTCGTAGATGTCGGCGAGGAGGAGGTAGACTATAGGCTCCACAATGCCCTTGTCCAGAATGGCATTCAGGTATCCCACCGCATCCAGATAGTTTGCTGTCTTGTAGCTCCTGACCGCTTGAAGGTAAAGAAGGACGGAGTCGCCGGAATTAAGCTTCCCGGCTCTTTCCAGGAGCTCTCGGGCCAGGTCCCATTTTCGATCTTCCATGGATTTTTCCGCTTTCGCGAGGAGCTGATTGAAAGAGATCATCCGTAAAAAGAGCACGTCCGTTCTGTTCAGGATTGTGACTTTCAATGAAAGATCTTCGTAACCTTGCTTCCGCGCAACGAGCAGGTGTTCCCCGCGCCTCACGACGGGCAGCACGAACCTTCCACGGATGTCCGTGACAGGTCCGGTTTCCAATGTGCCGACCGCGCCATCGAGGCCCAATGTGACCCCGGCACAAGGCTGATTGTCTTCGTCATAGATCATGCCGAAGAGAGGCGCTTCTTCGTACGCTTCGTTTTTTCCAGTCGCGCAGGAGGCAACGAACAGAACTGTCACCAGGAGGGCAAGCGCTGGTTTGCGCATTTCTACCTCTTTTTCACGATGTAGGTTTCGGAGTCCATTCGGATGATGAGCCGCGTGTCCTCAATCGCTACCAGTGCCCAGCGGTCCGGCGATGCGCTCCGCGGCCCTATCGTGATCACCCGTCCCGTTCGAATGTCCTTCAGCAGAAAGTGCGGCTCGCCGGACGCAGAGCTGTAGAATCCCAGGAAGAGGAGCCACGGGGCGTCCACCGGCTTTCCGGCTTCAGGGTCGGCGAGAGAACGCGCGGCTGAGGGGATATTTCGCTTCTCGAACAACGTGAGAACAGCCTCGGGAGAAGCGGGCTCGGGCGGATGCCACGCCCGGAGGGGATCAGCAGGCAGCACAGCAGGAGTTGCGGGCGGGGAATGCGGGGAAGGCGGGCTTTCCCAGGGGATTATGACGGCTGCCAGCAGGCAAATCGCGGCGACCGCGAGGAAGCCCTGCACAAGCTCAGGAATCAGTCTCTTCATATCCTATCCGAAATACCGCTTTGATTGTGCCGGTACCCTCGCGCATGACAATCGTCAGCGAGGAGATGCTCCAGTACTTCTGGGACTCTGAGACCTCCTTGAGAAAGAGTATCAGGGAGCGAATGGATCCGGAAACGGCGAACTCCAGGCTGCATCGTCCCTTGAGCTCTACGACCTGATAGCGGGTAACTTCGATTCCCTGGAAGGTGAGCTTTTTCCTGACGAGCGTCCCGAATGAATAGGGATCAATCTCTCGCGGCGCGTAGAAATGCCTCCTCTCACTCTCGAGCCGGCCTTTCAGCCGTTCCTGGACGGCGGCGATCTCAATCTGCGAACGAAGAGATTGCTGCAGGCGGGCCATCTGCGCCTCGAACTGCACGGCTTTCTCCTTCGCAAACCGCAGACGTTCAACTCCGCTGCTGATGGCCACGGTCAGAGCGGTGACTCCTGCAAGAGCCGCAAGAACGAGCAGCAGCCGCCTTCCCCTTCTAGCGAACACGGGAGACTCCCGAAAATGAGAAGCGCTCCTCCCCGGAGTGCGCCGCAGGAACGACCTGCGAAAGCTTTATTCCGCTGAAGAAGCGGTTGTCCCGAAAGCCTTCCATCGATCGAAGCGGGTTTGAGCCCACTGCCTCGATGCGGAAGGCGTCACCCTGGATCTCCAGGCTTTGAATCTGCACATTGCTTCCGAGGACGCGTGAGAGCTCGGAGAGCAGCCGGTATGTGTCCTGCGGCTTTTTCGCATCGATTTTGGAAAGCTCGGCAGAAAGCTCATCGACGCTCTCTTGCGCGGCAAGGGCGTCACGGCTTTGCCTTTCGAGCAGGGCATGCGCCTTTTTCAAGTTTGCGGCGCTTCCCTCCGCTTGCCAGACCAGCTTGAATGTGAGGAGCACCGCCAGGAGAGAAACGACTATCGAAAGCCCGATGATGCGGACAGCCGGAGGAAGGACCGACAGGGGCCGCTTGCGATCGATGAACAGACCGTCAACCTTTCGTTGCGCGGCGGCGAGATCGTCGAAAGAGAGGAAGCGCACCTCCTTGTTTTCCTTCCCCGCTTTCCCGGTCCGCAGGCGCAGGAGATCCGAGTTGGAGGCGATGACGAGCACCGGGAGCCCCTGCGCTTCCGGGGGGACATTCTCTTCGGCCCGGAGCAAGTCGAAGGGTGCATCCTTTTGCCAGTGAACAAGCGTACACGAAGCCAGCAGTCCTGCTCGAAAGATCGAGAGCTCCGCCCACTCCGGCCGACAAAACCAGATCCTGCAGTCCCTCTGAATCCTCCCTGCTCGCCGAATCAATGAATACGGAAGTAGGAGCGGCCTGCCGTCTGCAGCGCTCCTGTATCTTTCCAGGACGGCCAGTCGGGAAACGAATACCACGACCTGCCGGCGAGAACCATCCGACTCGACGCGGTAGTCAAAGGCAGTGTCCCTGGGATTCGCCGGATAGAGGGACCTGAGGCGATAGCGGATGAGGCCGTCGAGCTCCTTCGCAGGAATGCGAGGGATGTCCAGGATCAGGACTTCAAAATCAGCGCGGTCGAGCAGGATCCCGCCGAGGCGTGCGGGGCTGTTCAAAGCGCTCCCGTCCTCCCGCACGATCACGGGAGATACCTCTCCTCGGTCACGACAAATCGCGCCGCGCTGCCGTCGTCCGCAGGGATTCGGGCCACGATCATTTCGAGGCGCAATGCGCCTTTACAGATCGTGATCCTCCAGAACCAGGTCGTCACGCCGAGGTACTGGTAGATCATGTTGTCTTCCGCCGCGCCGATCATCCTTCGAAGCTCTTCCCGCCTCAATTCAGATCGACCTCGCGCCGACAGGATGAGCTGCACGGATTCGGCAGGATTCGGAATTTTCAGATCTGCAATTGAGAGAAGCTGGGTCAGCAGCATCACATCAATGAAATGCACGTTGAAGCTCGGCTCCACGTTCATCAGGGGGTAGAGTTTCCCGTAATCCAGCCCCAGGATCTGCCTGAGATCGCTGCGTTTCAGCGCTTTTTTCTGGATCATTGCCTGCTGCCACCGCGTGTGGAATACTTCTGCGCCTTCCTGGTCCGCCATTCGAATTGAATAGAGCTTGCGCAAGGCAAATTCATCCGTTGTATTGAGATTTGCATAGCAGTATCCCGAAAAATAACGGCCGAGGGCACCTTCCCTGATGAGGTCACCGTATTCAGAGTTGATGTCGGTAGAAATTCCTTTGTCTTCTCTCCTCTGTTGGAGCTCCTGGGCAGTATGCCCTGGCTGAAGGAGCTCGCCGAAGCTGGTCTTCTGAAAAAGGGATTTTTGAACCCAATTGGCGTTCAAACGGCTGGAGACATCCTCCAGGGCCGCACTGACGCCGGGCATCTCAGAACCGCAGAGGCCTGCCCACACGGGATCCAGAGGAGAGTCCGCTTCTGGCGTCGGGTCGGAGGCGAGCAGAGCAACGATGCGCTGTCCTTCCTCCCACAGGGCCCGTCTGAGCTGTTCACGCTCTGAGCTGCGAGAGATGCAGGACAGCGCGGACTGGAGAGTGAGAACGGCGCCTGCCGCCGCGGAAGCCATCAGAATGAGGAGCGTGAGAGCAAGCAGGGTGGTTGAGCCGTTCTGTCGCGGGGAGCCTCTCATGGACAACACACCTTCCCGGCAGGGGCTCCGCCGAAACGCGTCGTGATCTGAACAAGTTTGCAATCCGCCTCAAGCTGGACAGTTATCCCATATTGGTTCTGCCCGTCCGCTGCCGCGGCGAAGGTCACTGTCTTGAACTCGAAATACCGCATCGTGTGCTCGCCATCGCTCACGGTGAGAACGCCATCCTGGAAGCTCATGGATATCGACTTTTCTGCATTCCGGTCCAGGTAGGGAACCGTCAGTGTGTTTCCCAGGACCTCGACGATCTGGGTTGGCGCCCAGAAGGGAGGGATGACCCTGCCGACGGTGCAGCGGAGTTGGTCATCAAGCTGGAGCAGCCGTGCGCCGGCCGTTAGTGAGCTCCGGATGTGGGTCCCCATTCTCAGGGACACGCCCATGGCATGCCACGCCCCGACCCCGAGTGTGGAAAGAATGAACAGTGCAACGAGCACTTCGAGGATCGTTGAGCCTCTTTCATTCCTTCTGAAAGACCACCGGATGATCCTTCGCATCTGCGTTCCTTTGCTGAATCATGCTCTGCACTCGGGCGTTCTGTTTCACCGCCACAGACCCTGCCGCGCGCATGCTGCCCAGAAGCGTAGTCAAGCCGACCAGGACGATGAAAAGCGCAACAAGGACATCCAGCAGGATGTAACCTGCTTCCGCATGCGCACGTGTCAGTCTTCCCATGAGGTAATGTCCCTGTCGTTGCCTTCCCCGCCTTCCCTGCCGTCGGCGCCGAGCGAGCGAATCCCGAACGGCAATTCGTTGGGTCCGGGCACGACGTACTCATAGGGGTGTCCCCACGGATCGGCGGCGATCCTCCTGTTCACGTAGGGACCGTTCCACGCAGTGGGCGACGGCTCTACCACCGGCCTGACCCAGAGTGCGTCCAACCCCTGCTCTTTCGACGGATACTGTCTGCAGTCCAGGGCGTACGCGTTCAGGGCAAGGGACAGGGTCTCGATCTGGCTCTTTGCCGACACGAGGCGAGCCCTTTCGATATAACGAAACGCCATGAACCCTACCGCGCTGGTGAGGATCAGGATGATCGCGATGACGATCAGGACCTCCATGAAGGTCCATCCGGCTTCCCCCTCCGCTACAGGATGTTGCCGTACAGAGAGAAGATCGGGACAATGAAAAGAACGACGAAGAGAATGATCAGAATCCCCAGCACCACGATGAATGCCGGCTCGATGAGCGCCATGAGACGGCTTATCCATTTCTCGACCTCCTGTTGGTAGTATGTGCGAAGCTGGGTGAAAACCTTTTCCACGTGACCCACCCGCTCCCCGATTCCCACCCACCTACCCACCCGGGCGGGGAAGAGCGCGCTCCGCGCGAAGGCGGTGGAAAGCTGCTCGCCCTTCATGACGTTCTCCCGGACTTCCATGATCCCATTCTTCAGAGCGCTGTTTCTCACCGATCCCGCGGCTTCGGAAAGTGCCTCTTCGACGCTCACTCCCGCTGCCGTGAGGGATTCCATTGCAAACGAGAAATTCAAAAGCTCCCGTTGCATGAGGAAAGTGCTCACCAGGGGCAGTCGGAGGGCGAAGGCGTCGATCCGCAGGGCAAGCGAGCCGCCGCGCCGTCTGGCGCGAATTGCCCAGATTGCGAGAATAACGGCCGGGACGATCAGGGCGGCGCTGACTGCGGATGTGAGAATCAGGGAGCTCATGAGAGATTCGACCCTTGTCGCCTTTCCCGGGCCGAGCTGGGCAAATATCTCCCGCAGTCGGGGAAAGAGGACAACCACGATGAGGATCGCGCTCATGAGCGCAACCCCCAGGACGATGGCGGGGTACAAGAGAGCAGCGGCCACGCGCTCACGCAACTTTTTCTCATCCGTAAGGTACGAGGACAGACGCGGGAATACCTGGTCCAGCGATCCAATACGCTCCCCGATCCTCACCATCCCCCGATAGACGGAAGGAAAGCTGCTTGCCGCTGCGTCCAGTGCTCCCGCGAAGGATGCTCCTTTTCGGATCCTCTCCAGCAGAAGCGCGACGAGCTGGCTTCCCGGACCACGGTGAGAGACCGCGTGGGCAACCTCCAGGGAATCCTTGAGAGACAACCCGGATCCGAGCATGAGCGTCAGGAGGTCGGTAAGCTCTCCCACAACCCTTCGGGAAAAGCGCCTGCCCGGATTGGCTGAGCACTCCCCCGGCGCCATCTCCCGTAGGGAGAGCACGAAGAGTCGCCGGGATGAAAGCTCGCGGAGGAGCGGCTCTTCCGATGCGGCCTCCCGTAGAAACTCCTCGATCTTCCCTGTGTCATCGGTGACGCGGCACGCATAGACGGGCATCAGCTCATCACCGCGCTTTCCAGCTCAGCCAGGGTTGTCTCCCCCTGCGCCACCATTGCCAGGCCGCTGTGCAGAAGAGTTGAAAAGCCCTTTGATTTCAGATACCCGGCAATGGCCGACGATCGTTCGCCCTTGAGCACCATCTCCTCGACTCTTTCGTCGGTGGAGAATGCCTCCACGATGGCCCCGCGCCCCCTGAAGCCCGTTCCGCCGCAGGCGCTGCAGCCTTCGCCGCGAGAGAGCTGACCTGGCGAAAAGCCGTGTCGTACAAAGAGCTCTTTCTCTTCTAGGCTGGGCTTGAACGCCTTCGCGCAGCCTGCGCATATCTTACGAACAAGGCGTTGCGCAATGGCACCGCGGAGAACTGCGGCGAGCAGATAGGGCTCCACGCCCATATTGCGCAGGCGAGGGATCACCGACACCGCGTCGTTTGTGTGCAGAGTGGAGAGCACGAGGTGGCCGGTGAGGGCCGCACGCACGGAAAGCTCGGCAGTCGCGGAGTCGCGGATTTCCCCGACCATGACGATGTCGGGGTCCTGGCGGAGCACCCGTCGCAGTAGTGAATCGAAGGTCAGGCCAATGCGCTCGTGAGTCTGGATCTGGCTCACCCCCTGGATGAGGTACTCCACGGGGTCCTCGATCGTGATCACTTTGACGCTCTCCTCGGCAAGCTCGCGGAGCACCGCGTTCAATGTGGTGGTCTTGCCGCTTCCGGTGGGTCCAGTGGCCAGCACAAGACCGTGGGGTGTCGCCACCAGCTTTCGAATCACGGCGAGGACCCCGGGATCCAAGCCGAGCTCGGCAAGCCCCCGGGGGGGGCCATTGGTGTTGAAAAGACGAAGGACGATTGACTCGCCAGCCGCAATGGGGACGACGGAAACGCGCACATCGAAGGTACCTTCGCCCAGGTGAACGGAGATTCTTCCGTCCTGGGGCAGCCTGCGCTCCATGATATTGAGGTTCGCCATGATCTTGATGCGTGAAGCCACCGCGGGGAACTTTTCTTTTTCGATGCGCCCGACCGTCCGGAGGGACCCATCGATGCGGTATCGGAGCCGGGCTTCCTCCGGGTAGGCTTCGATGTGGATGTCGGATGCGCCTTCCCTGATCGCTTCGATGAAGAGGCTGTTGACAAGGTTGACGATGGGAGCATCGTTTGCCAGTCTATCCAGAAGGATGCGCTCGTCGTCGGGCGCATTGCTCCGGGGGGGTTCTGTTTCGAGAACAGCGAGGCGTTTTCCAAGATAGCCGGCGAGCTCCGAATGATCGATTCGGAGGAACTCGACTGTTTTGCCGTGAAATTTCCTGAGAGAATGGACGATCGATGCGTTCCCGGGGTCGCAGATGCCGACAACGACCCTCAGGGGATCCTCGCGCAGCTTGATCACGGCATTTGACTCGATGTATTCAAGCGGATACTGCTCATCGGCCTCGGGCAGCGGCATGAATTGTGAAAGGGTCACGGGACGGAGAAGCACTTCCACCGCTACTGCTCCTTGACGAACCTCTTGTACAGGGCTTCCATCCGCACACCCTCGTCAGCGGCGCCATGCTCGGGATATTCGACGTGGGGCACGATATAGATAACAAACTCATCGTTCGATATGGTCTCATTCCTGCTCTGGAAGAGCAGCCCCAGGAGGGGGATGTCTCCCAGCACCGGGGTCTTCTGCACCGTGACGTTCTTTTCCTGCTGGATGAGCCCCCCGATTACGACCGGCTTTCCCGTCACGGTTCGTACGTTCGTGCTCACGATCTTCTCCGAAGTGGAAGGCGGGTTGCCTGCCGCGGTGGCGGACATGTCCGATCCCTGCTTGGACACGGTCGAAGACACCTTCATCGTGATCATGCCATCCCCGGACACCCAGTCGCGATATCGAGTGGTCAGGGTATTCTGAAACTTGATCTCCTGCCCCGAAAGCCCGTTCACGGTGGTGTCCGCGAGGACTTTCGCCTTGTTGGCGGTCAACGCGAGATCGAGGTTGACCGCAAAAAGGGTGCCGAAGGTCGTGACGATATTGAAGTTGAGCTTGAGCAGCTTACCGATGGTCCCATAGAAAGCCGTGGAACCGGCTGAGTCTGTGCGGGCGCCGTTGGCGGCGGACACGCTCCAGTCCAAGCTCTCGCCGTCCTGATATTCGATCACGAGAAGCTCGTAGCGAATCTGGGGGGTCGGCCGGTCAAGTGCGACCAGCTCCCGGGCGAATTGCCGCAGCTTCTCTTCGGACCCATTGAAGAATACAAGCGTCGAATCGCCTGTTGCCTGCACCTCGTCCTTCGCCGCCGAAGGAGGGAGATTCCTCAACAAGTAATCCGACTGGATGTACTTCAATTGGATGGGTATCCCTCCCTGCTTCTTGTCCACGAGTCCGATGTAGTCGTCGAGGGCTCTCTTGTTCTCGGGGTCGAGGAGCATCACGAACGAGCTTCCTTGCGGCAATGCCACCGCCTTGATTGCGCTGAACGGGGACGGGAGGAGGCTGAGAAAATCGTTCACTTTCAGATAGCTCAAGTCGAAGCGGTAATACTTTTTCTGGGCCATCGGTCGGTCCAGCGCCCTGATGAACTCTTCGACCGGACCGATTTCCTGGTCGCTGCCCGAGAGGATGACGGTGTTCGTGTTCTTGTCCATGCGGAGAAAGCTCTGAGATGCGAAATCCTGCGGCAGGAGGTTGGGCAGGTCCTGGACGGAAATGTACGAGAGCGGCAACGAATGGACGGTCTTGAGCTTTTTCAACACGTCCGCCCGCTGGATTTCGTACACGTAATAGATGCCGTTCTCGATCGAATAGTCGGCGTTCGCCTGATCCAGTACCAGTCTCAACATCTCCTCGAGCTTCTTGTCTGAGAAATGCAGATTCTCAAGGATGACATCACTTCGGAGGAAGAGTGAGAACTCCAATCCCGCCCTCTTGAACATCTCCGTGAGCAAATCGCGCAAACGCGCCTTCTCGGCGTTGATGGAGTACGATCCGTCCCTCAGGGTCAACCATGATGCGGGCTTGTCGGTCCGGGGATCGGGCTTCCCTGCCGTGTCAAGACGCTTGAGATAGTAGAAGTCCTCCGCTGAGTCCACCTGGTAGTCGGGGAAACGTTTCGCGACCATTTCCAGTATTCTCGCCGGCTTCACGTTCTCCACGTGGATCGTGATGTTCTCCCGCGGAAGCGAGTCGAAAAGGATCGTCCTCCCGATGCTTCGCGAAAGCGCGCTGACAATAAGACGCGGCTCCACCTCTTCCGCGTCCAGCGTCACCGTCCCGGCTTCCTTGTTCCACGTTGAGCGCACGCGTGAAACGTAGGAGATGTTCCCCTCTTTCCAGCAGTACATCCTGTAGGTGGAAAGAAAGATCTTGAGCGCGGTATCAAAGTCCGTTTCGCTGAAGTAGTAAGAGGCGGTGCCGCCGACGGTCTCATCAGGCACGATGGACCTCCCGGACGCCTGTGCGAGGGCAAGGAGGATGTCGACGATTGCCTGGTTTTTGAACTCCATTTCCCTGATCTGCTGGGCCTCCAGAACGGAGGCGAACGCCAGCGTCGCGAAAGCAGCAATTGCGATGCGCTTCATTTTGACGCGTCCTCACATTTTGAATTCCGCCAGAAGGCCGGAAAAATTCCCGCAAAGAATTGTGATGAATGCTCCCATCGCAAGGAAAGGAGCAAAAGGTATCAAGACCCTTCGGTCCGTTTTGAGAATGCCGACAAGCACGCCTGCGCTGAGCAGGCCCAGCAGGGAGCCGATGAAAAGGGCGGCGAACCAGCCGGCGAAGCCTGTCGTCACGGCGATGAAAGCCGAAAACTTGGCGTCTCCCAGGCCGATTTGACCCCTGGTCAGCCTCCAGATCATCCAGAACACACCGAAGCCCACACAGAGCTCCGCGGCCAGTTGAGTTGCCGATTGAGATTCCCAGAGGAATTTCACGGTGGCGAAGACCGTCGTTCCGCTCAACGTCAGGAAGTCAGGAATTCGATATTCCCTGATGTCTATCAGAGCGATCGGGACTGCGAAAAGTGCAAACAAGAACAGCGCGGACCATCGATTCATGGGACAACTTTCTTTCTAACGCCCGACTTATTGAATAGAGAGCGAAACCTCGAGGACAGCATAGCATGGAGCAAAGTTCTTTTCCACTGTTGACAGAACAAATTTTTCTGATCTCTACGGACGCCTTCATGCCTATTCTGACGCCTCCTGAAGCTGCCGGTAGGCGTCCGTGCCTTTCAGCTTTTCATTGGTCTGCGCGTGCTCAAAGGCCGTTTTCCCCGCGCTGTCTTTCGTCTTCGCGTCTGCACCCGCTGTCAGGAGCGCGGTGACCACGTCGGGGTTCGGGTTGGTTTCAGCCGCTGTCATCAGGGGCGTCAACCCGTCTCTGGGATCACGTGCGTTGACGTTTGCGCCAGCCTTGATTGCCTCCCGCACCTGACTGCCCGTTCCTGTCGCTGCCAGGCTGAAGAAGTCCTGCTGATTCGATCGAAAAATGGATATCTGCCAGATATTGAGGCCCGCCTCGATAGTGGAGGACGTGGGGCTGAGAATCCGATCGGCGGCATTCTGGAGGCTGGGATCTTCATATTCATTTTCGTACGCCTCTCGTGACAACAATCCCACTGAAACCCAGACGTCATGCCACCCTTGATCCGCCAATTGATTTGCCACAATGACACCGACGTCCTGCTTTGTGTACGTGGATCCGAATTCGCTGCTCCATTTTTTGACGAACAGCATGCCGGAGAGGGCATTCGGGTTTGCGGCAATCTGAATTCCGGCCTGAACATATTTGTCAGAGTGCAGATTTTGAAACCCTGCGCACGAAGCGAGCATCGCTGAGAATGCAATTAGAAGCTGGATCTTGGAGCCCATTCGCGGCTTGATCCTGCTCCCTCCAAGGCTACCCCAGTGCTTTCTCCACGGCCTCGATGACTTCAGGAGCCAGCGGTTCCGTCTTCGGCTCGAACCGGGCTACCACGTCCCCTTTGCGATCCACGAGGAACTTCGCGAAATTCCACCCGATCTTGCCGGGGAACTTCGGGTTAGCCTCCGGGCTGGTAAGGAATTCATAGAGGGGGTGGATGCTTTTGCCCTTCACCGAGATCTTGGAGAACATCGGAAAGCTCACTGAATACTTCTCCGTACAGAACTGCTGGATTTGGGAATCGGTTCCAGGCTCCTGCCACATGAAATCGTTCGCGGGAAACCCGAGGATCTCGAACCCCTTGACCTTGTATCGATCGTAGAGCTCCTGAAGGCCCTTGTACTGGGGAGTAAGCCCGCACTTGCTGGCAACGTTGACCACCATCAGGACACGTCCCTCAAACTTCCGCAGGGCAATGTCGGAGCCGGTGATGTCCTTCATCGTAAAGTCGAGAATCGATGTCGTCGGCATGGGGAAAAGATACGGCGTGTGCGGCTCGAATCCAAGGGGGTGTCGGTTTTGCCCGCGGTGAGTGTTGCACAGGGGGAGAGGATCAAGACATGAAAAAGACACTGAAACGAACTGCGCTCCTTCCCTGCGCGGCCCTGGCGATGCTGCTGGCCGGCTGCGCCCTCCTGCCGCCTGTCACCGGGTCCGGCACCCTCACCCGCTCGACATACCCTGCCGCGGGGTTCAGCGGAATCCAGGCGTCACAATCATTCCAGGTGAGGGTCATCCCCGATCCCGTCTATTCGGTGATCATCACCTGTGACACCAACCTGGTGCGGTATCTCATCGTGCAGAAAAGCGGAACCGGCACCCTGCGACTCTCGCTGGTTCCCGGGTACAACTACTTCGGCGTTACCCTCATCGCGGAAATCCACATGCCCGCAGTCGCCCTGATCGACGCATCCGGGGCGAGCACCGTCAGGCTGGATGCGGGATTCGCCTCGGCTCAGAGCCTTTCGGTGGTCCTCTCCGGCGCAAGCGTGTGCGAGCTTTCCAGCGTGGCATTCGGGGACATGTCCTTCGATGTCAGCGGCGCAAGCCAGGTCACCTGCACGGGCTCTGCCGCGGCGATCACGCTGAACGTATCCGGCGCAAGCCGTGCGAATGTGCTCAACTGCTCGGGGACCCGCGCAACCGTGAGCTTGAGCGGCGCAAGCGAGGGATGGGTCGACATCGGCGCGCGGCCGCTGGACCTGTCGGCGAGCGGCGCGTCCACCCTCTACTACGGAAGCTCGCCGGCGCTTGTTGCGAGGGAGCTCTCCGGGGGATCGCGCATCGTGCGGGTCAGATGATCGGGGCTGATCGCGTTTGGAGGGAGCTTGAAGGGGCGGAAAGACGAGTTCGTCTAATCTTCGAAGAACGCGGCAACCGTAGGGATGGCCAATCCGAGCTTTATCGCGATCTGCGGAATGCTTTCTCCCGCCCGCCGCAGCGCCCTGGCTTGAGCAGAGTGGGAAAGTTGCACGCTGTCCTTTATCGGGGTCTCCAGCTTTACTGGTGCTTCCGTGGGCCTGAGCTGCGCGTGTTCGGTCTTGATCGCCGTTTTCACCTTCAAAGAATCCGCTGCCGCCGTCGGTGTGGTACCCGGCGTCGCGTTTGACGAGATCGGGTTGATCATGAGTTCTTCTCCTTTGGCCATTTCGGAATGGCCTCGATTTTCTTCACGAGACCGGCCTGATCATTGCCCAGCCTCTGCATGATAATTATCGGCAGTTGAGGACGTCGAGGCAACAAATGCGGGAATAGCAGGACTGACGGCGTCGGAGAGAGTATCGCCAGTCCCAGACACGCAGTGCAGACAGAGCCCTCCGGATCCGGTACAAATACTGGTTCGGAGGGCTCGCTTGAAATCGATCGACCTGGCAGGCGCCTGGCGCCTGCACCGCATCTCCACGAAGGAATCCTTCCCCGCCGTGGTCCCGGGTGACACCCACTCCGCGCTGCTTGCCGCGGGGAAGATCCCGGATCCCTACTGGGGCGTCAACGAGCTGGAGGTGCAGTGGGTCGGCCGGGAGGACTGGGCCTACGAGCGCAGCTTCGACGTGGACGCGTCGACGCTGCAGGAAGACAGGATCCATCTCTCCTTCGAAAGCCTGGATACGATCGCGGAAGTTTTTCTCAATGGGAAGAGCGTGGGAAGCGCGGACAATATGTTCGTGCGCTGGAGGTTCGATGCGAAACGGCATCTGAAACTGGGGAAAAACACGCTCACGGTCGTTCTTGCATCTTCGGAGAATTCGGCCGCCGCGGCGGCGAAGAAGCTGCCGTACCCCTTCCCCCACACGCAGCACCCGGTGCAGTCCCCCCATCGCAACCTGATACGCAAGGTCCAATGCCACGGCGGCTGGGACTGGGGCCCCTGTCTCATGGTGGCAGGCATCCCGGGCGGCGCCTCCCTGGATGCCTGGTCGGACGTCCGCATCGATTATGTCTACACGGAACAGAAGCACTCGAAGGGGCGATGCGTCGTGCGGGTTTTTGCCGAGTGCGAGGCGGCACACGCGGGAGATTACGACCTGAAAGTGAGCGTGGGCGAGACCACGACGTCGAAAAAGGTCCGCCTTGCGTCTGGACAGCCTGAACGTGAGCATCGGAACGCATGCCATCTCGAAGAGGATAGGTCTGCGCACCCTGGACCTTGTGAACAAGGAGGACAAGTCAGGGCTTTCGATGATTTTCCGCGTGAACGGGCTGGATGTCTTCTGCAAGGGAGCCAACTGGATCCCGCCCGACGCCCTGCCCCAGAGGGAATCCCGTGAGAAGCTCGAGCATCTCCTTGAGAGCGCGCGCGGGGCCCACATGAACATGCTCCGGATCTGGGGCGGCGGCCGCTACGAGACGGACGGTTTCTACTCAATGTGCGATGAGAAGGGGATAATGATCTGGCAGGACATGATGTTCTCCTGCGCCCTGTACCCCAGCACGCCGGGTTTTCTTGCGAACGTGGAACGGGAAATCCGCCACCAGGTGAAGCGGCTCCGGGACCATCCCTCCATCGCCCTGTGGTGCGGCAACAACGAGGACGTGGGCGCGCTCACATGGTTTGCGGAGTCGAGGAAGAACCGTGACCGCTACATCGTGGACTACGACCGGCTGAACGAGGGGGTCATCGGCAGGGTGATCGACGAGTGCGACCCGACCCGCACCTTCTGGCCCAGCTCTCCCTCCGCCGGCCGCGGCGACTATTCCGACAACTGGCACGATGACCGCCGGGGCGACATGCACTACTGGAGCGTCTGGCACGAAAGCAAGGCGTTCAGCGCGTACTACGACGTGGCTCCCCGTTTCTGCTCCGAGTTCGGCTACCAGTCCTTCCCCTCGGTGCGCACGGTCCGCACCTATGCGAAGGAGGAGGACCTCAACGTCACCTCCCCTGTGATGGAGCACCACCAGAGGAGCCCCCGGGGCAATGCAGCGATCACGGAGATGTTCACCCGGTACTTTCGCATGCCGGAAGGATTCGAGAGCTTCGTGTACCTCAGCCAGGTTCAGCAGGCGTTGGCCATCAAGACCGCGGTGGAGTATTGGCGGACCCTTCGGCCGCGGTGCATGGGCACGCTGTACTGGCAGCTCAACGACAACTGGCCCGTCTGCTCCTGGTCATCCGTGGAGTACGACGGCACCTGGAAGCTTCTCCACTACGTGGCGCGCCGGTTTTACGCGCCGGTGCTGCTGTGCGCCTGTTTGAAGGATGGGAGGGTCGAGGTGAGCCTCGTGAACGACCTTCCCGCGGAGACGCGGTGCCGCGCGACGATCGCGGTGGTCGCCTTTTCGGGCAAGGTGTTGAACAAGGAATCGCACGATGTGCGCGCGGCGGCCGGCAGTGCGCGGCGTGTGAAGACGTGGGCGCTGAAGGATCTCGCCCCGTCGCCGGATGCCGCGTTCCTTCACCTGGCACTCGAGCGGGACGGGGAGACCACGTTCAACGAGCTTTTCCTCACCGAGCCCAAACGCGCGCCGCTTGAGCCGGCCCGGGTCACCGTGGAGGTCGAGGGGACGAAGGGCGGGTTCTCCGTCCGGCTCTCAACGGATGCGCCGGCATTTTACACGGCGCTGGACGCGGG
>JBEKTX010000139.1:0-14135 GCA_049515615.1 Spirochaetia bacterium | reverse complement strand
GGATGCGCTTGTCGAGGACGCAATAAGATGGCATAAAGAACTGGTGCAGGATAAGATGATAGAACCAATGCAGAAACTTTTATGGGCATTGAAAGATTCTTCTGCGAATTTCTCTGCGAAACAGGAATTCAAAAATGCGTTGACCAAATTCATCGAATTATGCAAGACATCGTTTGCCAAGGACGACGGATTTCGAAAAGAGCTTGGGGATGACAAGTTAGCAGCCTATCTGATCTGGGCTGCGGCCTTTTTATCCACGGAGGATGCTAGCTACACTATGTATTTGCAGGATCAAAAAAAATCCTACAGGATCGGCTCTGTCGTATTGCTTTTCTATACAGGCAGCCTGTGTGATGCGGTATACATGAATAAAAGAGATGACGCATCATTGGGCGAGTATTTCCAAAATCAAACAGCGAATCTAGTGCAATGGGTGGATAAGATACCCGTCGAATCGAGAAAATGAGCGCTGAACAGCAAATCGACAATTATCCAAAATGAAAGGAGTTCCAATGAGAAAAAGCATTCCGGCCCTATTCATCCTCGCGTTTATCGTGAATCCCTGGCTGTACGCTCAACAAACGGATACGGAGATTGAGCTTCAATCATACGTCGCACGGCAGAGCGCGGTCTGGTACGAACAGGAAAAAGCAAAAACAGGTACCGTCGACCCTGGCCCCTGGCGGGAGCCCATTGAATCGGCATTCCTGAGGATTGGGAATTCCTCAGGCCGGCCCGGGGTCTCCATTCAATACGCGGTGCTGAAAGATGCCAGCTTCAACGCTGCCTGCTTCCCGGGCGGCCAGTTCGTCATCAATGCCGGAACGCTTCTGATCCTCGACGCAGTCATTCAATCTCAGACCGGCATGGCGCTTGCGAGCATCGATTCGAAGAAGCTGCAGATCATGCGGGAGGCGCTCATCGCTCCCATCATTGCCCACGAGCTCAGTCATTACTACTGCCAGCACACCTTCCAGTCCATGAAGATGCAGTGGGGGGCGGCGGAACAGGCGAAGGAGAACTTCGACATCAGGCTCCTGAGATTCACCCAGGATAACGAGCTTGAGGCTGATCGAACCGGTTACCTCCTGCTCAAGCGTGCGGGTTACGATCCCGACCTTATGGTCGACCTCCTGGAGGTCATGAACAGCCTTCGCCAGGCGCAGCTTAAGGAGGCGCCCAGCGATTCGTTCAACGTTTACCTCGAGACACATCCCTCCCCTCACGCGAGGCTCGCCGCATTCCAGGGGGAGAACCAACGCCTGCATAAGTGGGCGGCCGACCTGGAGAGAGCGTTCTCCGACGTGCAGCTCGGGACCAATCTTGCGCAGGCCCTGAGCACCATAGACGAAGGCCTTCGGCTGGTTCCCGATAATCTCTACCTGGAGAAAGAGCGAGCGGTTGCCCTGCACAAGCAGTGGCTCCTTACCGTAGCCCTCAAGGACCAGAAGCTGCGCGCCGTCATCGACAGCCCCTCCTTTCGTGATGAGATGGTTTTCAGCTCGCGCAGCACCCGGGGGCTGAGGAAGGTCATCCCAGGGGACAGAAACCTGTACATGAAAGCGCGGGAAGCGTACCTCGCCACGTTTGACAAGTCGGAGGATCCGGGATTCTACTCGAACTTCGCGCTGCTCCTGGCGTACTCGCCTGACGCGAACGATGAGGAGAGCGCCGTGAAACTGGCGCTGGCAGCCGTGATGGCGGTCAGCACTTATGAGAACGCATGCAATTTCGCCACGGTCCTGTACTTGACGGGTCAAAAAGAGAAAGCAACTTCGATCGTGGGACAGATCGCCAGGGATTTCGACCAGAAGTACAGTGCCATGGCCAGCGCCGGCGAGGACGACCCAGAGGTGAGCCAGAGCCTGCAAACCTTGCGCGCCCGTATGGCGATGAGCCAGGAGCTGAACCGGACCTACGTGAGCGGAAACTTCACGCCGCTCCTTAACCTGGCGCTCTGTCTGTCCTATGGGGGCCAGACAGACCAGGCGAAGATCGTCGCTGCCGATTATTTGAGCAGATACGAGAATACCTCCGAGTGGGCGCGGTACCTTGCGACGACCACGGGAGCTGAAATCCCCAAACCCGCTGCAAAGACTCCCACGCCTGTCCAGGGCGTTCAGATCGGGTCCACGCTCCCCGCCGTGCTCGAACGCTGGGGAAAGGCATCGAGTGTATCGCAGATGAAAGAAGGAGACGAGGACTGGGAGTATGCAGGTCTGGGATCGGAGCTTGCTATCAGGGAAGGAGTTGTATTCTCCATTGGCCTCAACGCTCCGCAAAGCCCAAAGGTACAGAACCGCTTCGGGGTCGGCTCCACACGGGCCGACATTGAAGGCATTATTGGCCAGCCGAAGCGCGTATCGGGATCCTTCACGATATACGAGGGAGCGCAGGATTTTGCGATTCTCTACGCACGAGACGTCGCCCAGCAGATCGTACTGTTCCCGTGACAGCTCATGTAGCGACCTATACATAGATCTCGCTGCTGATGATGAAATCCGTCTTGGGGAGGGAACCTGAGGACCAGGCCATTGCATGGGTAGAACTCGCTTTAGAGAAGGATGCGCACTACCTGCGGGTGCTGGAAAACCTTAGAGGAATCGCGAGAGCTGACGGTTGGAATCCAGTTTCATCGTCAATCCGGCATACGAACGGAACAGGAACGCGGAATCGCCGCCGACGAGCGAGCCCAGTCCGAAGGAATAGACGTTCCCCTCGAGCCCTGCACGGATCACAATAGGGCCGGCGAGTGTCACTTCCACCTGGGTACCAAGAATGAGGGAACCAAGCGTCGCGGTGGTCGTGGACGCGGCGATGTACGACCTTGAAAGGTCCTGGTAGGCGAGCCACACGCGCAGTCGGTAGGGCACGTTTTTCTTGTACATTTCAGTCGCGAAAGTGTACTCGGTGAGGGTGTCCGTGACATTCTGTGAAGCGGCCTTTTGCTCGAATGACCGGGTGCTCCACGCCAGCGTACATATTGCGTTTGGAAAGTAGACGCCCACTGTGATGTCGGTCATTTCCTGCACGTAGTCGCCAACCTGCACGAGAGATCCCCCGATCGAGCTGTCCGAACGCAGGGACACGAACATGACCCCCGGATATTCGAGCTTTACCATGGCCGACAAGCCGGACTTCACCGGTGTGCCGAGGTCGTTGAAGAGCCCGAAAATCGGCCCAATTCCCACACTGAGTATCTTTGCGTTGTACGTGAAAATTGTTCGGGAAATATTGCGGAGAATCGGGTCTGCAAAGAACCCTGTCTCCACGCCGAGAGTATCCGAGATTGGCTGGGTTCCGAATACTGACAGTCCCCAGAAATAGTCTCCGCCGGGCAGGCCGGTGTCCGAGGACACGCGGTCAGTGCGGAATCCGAGATTCCCCACCCATGTCTCGACGCCCAGATCCAGCCCGGCGGCAACACCCGCCGCGAGCAGCGTGAGAAGAACGCAAAGGGCATAAATGCGAACAGTGGATTTGCGCATTATTTCTCAGAACTGCGCCTGGGCTCCCACGAATACCTCGACGAGGTCCGAGTAGTCGAGCGGCCAGATCTTCCCATCCACCTTCACCTTCCAGAGCACGCCCGGCGTGTTGATGCCGAGCCATGGGGAGAGCTTGAAGGCACCTTGAGTGGCGGACTCGAACCTGAAATTGCTCTCCAGACCACCCTGGAGGGTGTCCTTCGACGCATCCCCGTAGAAAAGATTCAGGTTCACATCGAACGAGCCTGCTTCACCTGGAATGGGTCCTGCCTCCATATAGTAAGACGGGTGCCAGAAGAAAGTAGGGACGATGGAAAAGGACCCCATGTGAAGCCGGGGCTCGACGAGCAGGTAGAAGAGGTTTATGTTCGGGACGCTGTCAACCGCGGGGTCCCATTTCGGGATGCCCAGCTGGGCGAGGAACTCGACGTTGCGATTCGTTGCGTAGAAGAGGATACCCCCACGGACGAAGTAGTCAAGCGAAGAAGGCGTGAGATCTGCGCCCGCGAAGCCCTCGACCTTGATGGCAGCGTAGTTCAAGAGAAACCTGAAGTCGGTCGCGTACGTGCCGGGTGAGGTAATGATCGGCTGAGTGATGCCGGGGTATTGAGTGCGCGTGTCTTCATAGAGATAGTAATCGAAGCTCAGTGATTCGATCTTCGGCACGAGCTCGATCCGGGCGCCGGTTCCTTGAATCTGGTAGATCCCGTCATACACGGGCCCCGTGGGGAAGTACATGAACCCGCGGTAGGACGTCATGATTGGCTGGGCGCCGAACAACGCGAAACCATCTCCGGAACAAAATGTGTCGTTCTGCCCTACGAAATAGGTGAGGGAAAGCGGCTGTGAGAAAAGGTCCCTGATGACAATGCTCGCTGACTGAAAGCTCAAAGGGATCGTTGAAAGTGGGGGAGAGGGGGAAAAGTTCTCCAGGTTGAGGTTTTGAATGTTGAACGCCAGTGCGCCTCCGAACTTGTACCCCCCCTGCACCTCGAGGGTCAGATCCCCGAAAGTCTGCAGGGTGAAAGCGCCGCTATTCATCGCTCCGCGCGTGATGAGGTCCATCTTCGGCACGACGATATTGGCAGGGAAGGCGACGCCGGCCAGGAACAGGAAAAGCCCGAGAATTGCCGCTCGTGAGAGTGCCCGGGGACTTTTCAACATTCCCATTTCCACCTCCAAGTGGGACAAGCATATCACGAAGAGATGCTTTTGAAAATATAGCGTTCCAGCGCCTTCTTGTCGGTCGGGTTGAGAATTTCGAAACGGACGGCGAGCACCTTGGACTTATAAATGACGACGCTGGCGGAAGGGGCGAGAACCTTGCCGGCGAGGGCGATCTCCATCCGCGAGACAGGAGTGCCCTGCGAAATCGCCTCGTCTTCCGGAGGGTTGAAAAGCTCCGCGGCCATCCCCCCGAGAGAAATGTCCACGATCCTTCCGGATGTGAGCTGGGTTGAGCGGCCCAGGCGGAAGCTCACTCGAGCGAGCTCATCCGGACTCGGCTTGATGCGGATGTGCCGCCGCTGGCTGTTGTGCGTGGCAAGCTTGGAGAATATTCCGGCGAGCTTCGCCTTGGCGGTGTCGGGAACAAAGGGCTTCAGGAGGTAACCAGCCACGCCGAGGTCGACCATGCGCAAGACGAAATCCTTGCTCGTCTGGATGGTGTGCACGATCACGGCGATCCCGCGCGTGGTTTCCGATGCCTTCAAATCCGTGATCAGCTGGATGCCGTCGACATCCTTGTTGTCGATGTCGACGATTGCCCCGTCGATGGGCGCGCCCTTGTCAAGGGCCTCGAGGGCCGCTTTCCTGTTCGCGACCGGAATGCCCCGGACACCGAACGCGAGCAGGACGTAGCACAGCGACTCGCGCACTGTGAGCGAGCTCTCGACCACAAGAAAGACCACGGTCACCTCCTGTCGAGAGGCCCATACTACACAGGCCATCCTGCGCAGTCAATTGCAAAGCGTTGCCGCGTTCGACAGAGACCGTGTGGTTCGGTGCGCACCCTCTGCGGTGCCCTTGCTTGACTTTGTCAATGGCAGGCATACAATTGACGGACATGAACGACGAACCACCGGACGGTGGTTTCTCGATCGAGAGCCTGGGTGAAGACACAGTCGAGAACGCACGGCTGCAGCTCGCTCTCCTTGAGAAGTCACTTGTATCCTCCCGTGAACCCGCGGAAGCCGTGGCGCTCCTTGACGAGGCCTACCGAGCGGCACAATCGCTGAAATCGGCCATCGATTCCCGGCGAATGCCGAACGTGGACCGTCTTGCCCGGCGTCTCCAGGACGTGGTTCGCGCAACACGGGCGGGCTCGCTGGCGGTCACGCCCGAGCTGGGGTCCATGCTCGCGTCAGTCGCGCGAATCGCTCGAGACGCTCTGGACGCCGGTTCGGGAGGCGGCGCGGAGCCGAAGTCTGTCTCCTCGGCAGCGGCGAGTCTGGAAGAGGTGCTCGCGCACCCGGGTGCGTGGACGGTTCCGCCCGCGATCTCCGGGGTAACCGTGCATTGGGCGCGGGTCGAAGCTGCCCGGCTGATCGCGGCGGGTGAAGCGGCGGGCGACGCAAAGGCCGCCTCCGCAGCGTTCGCGCGGGCGGCCGAGGATTCGGCAGGCTTGGAAGCAGGATTCCAGTCCGCTCTCGCAGCTCATGATCACGCCATGCAACGATTGCGTGAAGCTCTTCCCGCCGGCCTTGGCCGCGTCGCCAGAGGGGAGCAGACGACAACGGTTGCCGCCGAGCTTGCAGAGATCGTGAGCTCTCTGAGCATGAACGCATCCGGGCTGGCACAGTCCATGGGGCGCTGCGCTGCGGCGGTAAAGGAGGCCGCCTTTCTAGGAAACCGTGCGGCGATGAGGGCGGAAGCTGTTTTCGGATCTCTGCGCAGCGTCCGCCTCGATGCGCTCTTGGAGGATATTCCCCGACTCGTGCGCCGAACCGCCCGTGCTGCTGGCCGTGCGGTTGATCTCGTCCAGGACTCGACAAACCTCGAAGTGGATGCCGCGCGGGCTGAAACCGTGAGATCTCTGATATCCAGCTCCGTGCGGGCCATGATTGGCCTGTCGGCATCTCGGGGCAAGAAGATCTGGCGCGGAGGGGCAGGACAGGGCGCGGAGCTCACGATCTTTGCGCGCGCCGCTGGGGAGGACCTTTACCTTCGGATTGCACTGACAGGCGGCGCCCCGGACGCCGAACGATTAAGAGTTGCTCTCGCGCCCGCCAAGCGGCGGTTGGTCCGTGAGGGAGGAACTATCGAGGTGGAGAGCGAAAAAGGAGCACATGGTTCCATCCTTCTGACCATAAGGTCCGCCGCGGCGCTGATGAGCAGGTCCGCAGAGTTTATCGTCGCGCGAGCGGGAGACACCTGGTTCGCGATACTTGCGACATCCGTTGTCGAATGCATCGAGGCGGGGTTATCGATGCAGGATTACGTGCTCGAAGGTGCCCGTCTTCCAACCCTGCGCATGAACGATACCCGCGATCCGCGCGAAGGCGTTGTCGTAAGGACGCCGCGCGGAGGGGCTGTGCTCCTGTTCGACGCCGTCGGCGGGCGGGAGTTTGCCCTGCAAAGCCTTGGCGGCAATGGACTGGAGGCAGCTCCAGGGATCTCTGGTTTGGTGCGAAGACCTGACGGCAGCTCGGCGCGCCTGGTGGATCTTGCGGACCTTCTGCCCGCACCGGAGCGGAGAAAGGGACGGGGATCAATCGCGCGGAGGGGGCGCAGAGCACAACCAGGACACTGAGCGGCCCTCTCACGCAGCGCGCGAGCCTTCCGTCTTGACACCGGTGCCGAGCTCTGTCTATTGTCTCCCCTACCAGGGCGGCTAGCTCAGTTTGGTTAGAGCACCAGCTCGACACGCTGGGGGTCACTGGTTCGAGTCCAGTGCCGCCCAATCGCCGAGGCCCATCAGGACCGGCCGGCTGCTGTTGCGCACTTGCTGAGCGCCGCCAGATTTGCTTGACAGCCAAATTTCTGCCCAGTACTATTTTCCCGCAGAAAATAAGAGCGGAGGTACTGCATGAGAGGGAAGCTTGTCGCATCGGCCATCGTCCTGCTCCTGTGCGCATCAATAGGCCTGTGCGCCGCCGAGAAGAAGAGCTCATCGATTCCATGGCTTGTATCCTACAATTCTCCCGGGACGATCGACCTGACCGTCGCCGGTGGCTATACGTGGTGGGGTCTCGGACTGAATGCCGGCATTGAGTATGCCGTCGGGCAGTTCGACCTGGGGGCGGCCCCCCTCTCATGGGGAATTGCCGCGCAGGGCTCTGCAGGGTTTGGCGCCGCAGGAGTTGGTGTCGCGGCCGCGGCGCTGGCGACGCTGAACATCGGGTTCGATTTCGGCCGAAACCTGAAGTTCGAGGGTTTCGTCGGGCTCGGCCCGGGGTTCGTTGTCGAAACGTGGGGCGGAGCCGGTTCCGGCGTCGGCGTCGCCGAGTACAGCGGGTGGACATGGTGGTTCTCGAATAACATCGGTCTTACCGGCGAAGAAGGATATGTGAGCGCCTTCGGGTGGGGCTACTGGTATTTCTTCGGTGTCGGCGTCACGTTGAGGATATAGAGCATGCGGTTGATGAGCAGAATGGCCCCGATTCATTGGGGCCTCCCCGTTTGAGGAATGAGCCCGCTCGCTGCCAAGATTCTGATAGTCGGAGTGCCGCTCGTGATCTCTCTCGGGTGGTTTCTCTTCTGGGTTCTCCGCTTGACCGGCGCCGGGCGAAAGATCAGGTCCGCCTCCGGCAGCGCGCCCGAACATTCCGTCAAAGGTCAACGGGACAAGCCCGCCTTGTAGCCAGCTCCCGCAGAAGGTGCGTCCGGAGAAGCAACGGCCTTCTCCAACGCCGACTCGAAGAGCAAGGTAGAAGCGCCCTATCTCGTCCGGCGAAACACCTTCGTCGATGAGTCCCTGCTGCTCGATCTCGGTGATCTCCGCGGAAGTGAGCTTCCCGATCATGCAGGATCCGGGATTTCGCCTCTTCCACGGAGAGGCCTTGATTCAAATCAAGAAGCCCTAAGGTGGCGCGTAGGGCCCCGCGCAGGATGTATGACGTCGATTCACCGATGCTCTGGCGATTGATGGGCTTTTGCGCCGATTTCCGGCTGGTGATCCTTCACTTGGTGTTGGGGCGCTTTTCACCTATAATACGGCGAGTGGGGCAGGGGTCGCCCTGGGAATCATGGTGGCAGCCGCTATGACCCGAGGGTATCGATCGGTCCGACAGTGGAAATGGTGAAAACACTCGCTGAGAGCCTCGCTGAGGTCAGCTCCCGGGTCGATGCGGCAGCCCGCAGGGCAGGTCGTGTTCCGGCTGACGTGAGGATCATGGCAGTGACAAAGGGATTCCCCCGCGAGGTGGTTCAGGACGCGCTCGGCCTGGGCATGTCGCTATTCGGAGAGAACCGGGTGCAGGAGGCCGAGGCCAAGTTCACTGACCTGCGGGGGCAGTACGAAATGCACCTCATCGGCCACCTGCAGACGAACAAGGCGCGGGCCGCTGCGGGCCTCTTTGCCTGCGTGCAATCCATCGACAGCCCGCACACTGCCGGAGCCCTCGATGCGCGATGCGCCGAACGCGGCACGTCGATTGACGTGCTCCTGGAGCTGAATACGAGCGGCGAGGATTCGAAGTCCGGGTTTCGCAGCCGTGACGAGCTGCTCGCCGGGCTCGACGCGGTGCGGCGGCTGCCCCGGCTCCGGCTGAGAGGCTTGATGACCGTGGGACCTCTGACGGGGAATCCAGTCAGGATCCGTGCCTCATTCTCGCAGCTGCGCTCACTCTTCGAAGAAATCCGCCGAGATTCGCCTGGCTTCGACACGCTTTCCATGGGCATGTCAGGGGACTTCGAGCTGGCGATTGAAGAGGGTGCGACACTCGTGCGCCTTGGGACTGCCCTTTTCGGGCCCCGGGGGGCGAAGTGATCGCGAAATCTTTCCTTGGCGCTTTCGTCACGGTAGCCCTTGCGATGGCCCTCACCGAGCCGGCAGCGGCCGAGGACCGGACGCCCCAGCCATACTCGCCGGACGAGTTCCAGGCATGGATGAAGGAAGCCTGGCGGGCGGAGGCGGTTCTTGTCGGGTCCTTCCCGTTCGCCCTGTTTGCAACCCTGGAGGCCTACGACACGGTTCGCTACGTGTCCAACAGTTTCAGCCCGAGCTACGCGCCATGGCCGTTTGGCTCCGGCACGGCCGTGTCGTATTCCGCAGAGGAGACGCTCTGGCTGGCGCTTTCGGCCGTTTCGCTCTCCATGGTCATCTCCGGTGTCGACTTCCTGCTTGGCAGGATCAATGAGCGCTCCCACGGTCATTGAGTGCAAGGTCGAGCTTGCATCCGACGTGGGGATGCGCCTCGACGTGTACGTCTCCGAGAAACTTGGGCTGTTCTCGCGGAGCCAGGCCAGGGGGCGCATCCTCGATGTTGCCGTGAACGGCGTTCCAGCCCGTCTGGCTCGGAAAGTGAGGAACGGAGACATGCTGACGGTAAGATACGTCGACCCGCCTCCGATCGATCTGGCGCCGCAGGATATTCCACTCAGCGTGATTTTCGAGAATGAAGAGGTGATTGTTCTCGACAAGCCCCAGGGCATGGTGGTGCACCCAGGAAGCGGAAACCGATCGGGCACCTTGCTGAACGCCCTGCTCTTCCATTGCCGAGGAATGTCGGATCGGTTTCCCGCTGAGGACACACGGCCGGGCATCGTCCACCGCCTGGACAAGGACACCTCGGGCGTCCTCATCGCGGCGAAAAATCCCGAAGCGCATGCCTTCCTCGCCCGGCAGTTCCATAGCCCCGACCGGACCCTCAGGCAGAGTGGAAGCCAGGCTTGCCAGGGATCCCCGCGATCGCAGGCGTTTCACCTGGACGGGGAAAGGCGGAAGAAGCGCCCTCACCCTGTACAAGGTGATTCGGACGTACCATGCCTCGGGGACAACAGAGAACACGTACGGGCTGGTCGTGCTGGCACCCCGCACCGGGCGGACGCACCAGTTGAGGGTGCACTTGAAAGGGCTGGGGACGCCGATTCTCGGTGACCCCCTCTACGGCCGCCGCGACGAAAGGTTTCCCGGTGTGACGCTGATGCTCCACGCCCGGAGTCTCTCCATCAGGCTGCCGGGAGAAGCTGAGCCCCGCACCTTTCTCTCACCCGTGCCGGAAAGGTTTCGCCGCGTAATCCGGCGCCTTCAGAGCTTCTCCCCGAGCAGCGGATTGTAAAGTTTTTCGATCCCTATCTTGGTTGGAGGCCCATGGCCGGGAAAAATCAAAACCTCATCTCCCAGCGGCAGCAGCTTCCGCCTCACTGACTCGAGAAGGAGGCCCCGCGCGTAGCCGTCCCGGGTCGTCCCGGTTCCCCCCGCGGAGAGAGTGTCGCCCGTAAAGACGATCTGTTCGATCATGAAGCACAGCGAATCGATCGAGTGGCCAGGGGTGCCTATGACGCGCACATCGAAGCCGCCCAGCCGCAGGATATCGCCCTCCTGCACGCGACGCGCGGGAAATTCCAGCACGCGGGGTTGATTCGCATAGATTTCCGCCTTGTAGACCTTCAAAAGGGAACGGATTCCGTTGATGTGGGCATTGTGCGCATGAGTAATGAGGATCGAGCGGACATAGAGGTGATTCTCTTCCACGGCCTGGAGCAGCGGGGCATCGAAGACGCCAGGATCGACGAGAATGGCATCACCCCCGTCTTCAGGCCCCACGAGGTAGGTGTTCGAAAATCCCAGCCGTGAAAAGAGGGAAAAGAACTTCACGCAGGGAGCTCCTGGAACACGGCTTCGTTGGTGTTCGAAGACCTGAAATCCACCGCATCCCGGTGCGGGCGGTCGAAATACGCGCGCGTGAGGTTGCAGTCCCGCATGCTCACCGATTCCAGCACCGCTCCGACGAACCGCGACCCGTAGAGGTTCGAATGATCGAAAGCAATGCGCTCGCCCTGGATGCCAAGGAAGTTGACCTGAACGATTTCGCTGTCTTGAAAGGAGCAACCAAGAAGCCTCGAGCCGCCGAACACGGAGTTCTGCATGACCGTCTCAGAGAAATCGCAGTCGACGAAGGTTGCCCGATCGAGGAACGAGAGATGGATGCGGGCCGATGAGAGCTTCACTCGGACGAAAGTCACGGCAGTAAGCCGGCACCCCGAAATGTCCGCACCGCAGAGATCGGCGTCCTCGAGTCTGATGCCGGGGAGGTCGAGGTCCCGCAGACAGAGTTCCTCGCCTTTTCGCCGGAGAAGGGTCGCGACATGTTGCGCGGCGTCATGCGTATGCACAATGCAGCCCGCCGACCCGGACAATGCCGGACGGTTGCAGCCTTTTTTCGCGCAGCGGCGAGAAGCGAACATGATCGCCCACACTACCCGTTTGATCGCATTTGGTATATCCTGTGCCGCATGTACGGGTGTCACTTCTGCAGCGCGGCCATCGAAAACCCGCGCGAAGTATACCGCTCCTCCAGCTGTCCGGCGTGCGGAAAGGATCTCAAGATTTGCCTGAACTGCCGGTTCTACAGCCCCGGTGCGCATTGGGATTGCTCGGAATCGATCGATGAAATGGTCAGGGACAAGGACAGAGCGAACTTCTGCACGTTCTTTTCGTTCCGCCAGTCGACCCCCGGGGCGAAAAGCGCCGCCCCACCGGATGCCAGCCAGCAGGCGAAGCGGAAAATCGACCAGCTCTTCGGAAATGACACCTGAGGCGATTGCATTTCTGGACTCAGGCGTCGGCGGCCTGCCGTACCTCGCGCATGCAAGGAGACTTCTCCCCGGCCGGCGTCTCGTCTATGTCGCGGACCGGGAAAACTTCCCCTACGGTGAAAAGGATCGAGCGGCGATCGTGGCAGCCGCCCTCTCAGTGGCGGGAAGACTGATACAGCGGGAACGTCCGGGACTCGTTGTTGTCGCCTGCAATACCATGTCTGTCGTCGCCCTGCAGGAACTCCGCGCGCAATTCGCGGTGCCGTTTGTCGGAGTGGTCCCCGCAGTCAAACCGGCCGCATCTCTGTCGAAGCGAAAACGCGTGGGTGTGCTCGCCACACGCCAGACTGTGGAAGGGGAGTATCTGCGAAACCTGATCGTTCAGCACGCCTCGGGCTGCGACGTGGTGAGTCTCTCCTCTTCCGCCCTGGTAGAGTTCGTGGAGATGAGGCTTTACCTCGCGAGCCCGCGTGAACGAAAGGAAAGGGTGCGGGAGGAGGTGGACCGGTTTCTCGCGGAAAGGATCGATGCGCTCGTGCTGGGATGCACCCATTTTCTTCACCTCGAGACTGAGTTTCGGCGCTTCCTGGACGCCGAAGGTATCACCCTCGTGGATTCCCGCGATGGGGTGACGCGACAGGCCGTGCGGAAGCTGAAGGAGAGGGTGCCGATCCCGGCGTCATTTCGTCCGCCACTGGAGAGCGCCCGGGACTCGGACTCCCTGTACGTCACCGGTCCGCTCCCGCTTGAGGAGCGTTACCAGTGGTTCGCCCGGCAGTTCGGCCTTCAGCTGCGGGGCGGCTTATGACCGGGGAAGTTCTGTACGGGATCAACTCCATTTATATGGTACTCGCGGGGGAGACGCTCCTGCGGTGCAGGATCAAGGGAAAGAAGCTCAAGGAAGCCCGCCGCAGCTACAATCCCATTGCCCCGGGGGATCTGGTGGAGGTCACCCCAGACGAGCTGAGCCCGAAAGAAGGGATGATCAGCGAACTCATCCTGCGAAGGACCAGTCTGGTTCGTTGGAACAAGAAGGGCAGGGCGCCGCAGATCCTCGCGGCCAACGCCGATCTTGCAGTCTGCGTGACCAGTCCCTCCGCCCCGCCTTTTCGGCCGCGGTTCATCGATCGGCTGATCGTCGCCGCGGAAACAGGCGGCCTCACGCCCCTGGTCGTGTTGAACAAAAATGACCTGCAGCATCGGGAAGAGGTCTCGGAGAGGCTCAGCCACTACAAGCGGATGGGCTATCGTGTCCTCCCCTGCTCCACGCGGACCGGGGAGGGCTTGGGCGAGCTCGCGGGAATGCTGCGGGGCAGGACCGCGGTGTTTGTCGGCCAATCCGGCGTCGGCAAATCCTCGCTCCTGAACGCCCTGGCGCCGGGGGTCGACCTCCGTGTGGGAGAGCTGTCTCAGAAACACGACCGGGGGAACCATACGACGAACTTCTCCGTCCTCCTGCCGTTGGAATCCGGGCTGCGCATCATCGACACGCCGGGCATCAGGGAGCTGGAACTGGCCGAGGTGCTTCCCGAAGAGGTGGGGTTCCATTTCCGTGACTTCGCGCCGCATATGCAGTCCTGCAGCTTTCAGCCCTGCCTCCACGACGAGGAGCCGCATTGCGCCGTCGCCGCGGCGGTAGGGCGCGGCGAAATCCATCACGACCGCTACGAGAGCTACCTGCGGATCATCCGGGAGCTCCGCGAGACGAGGAACGCCTCGCATGGATGAGCACACCCTGGCGCTGCTTGAGTTTTCACGCGTGCGGGAAGAGCTTGCAGGCTTGTGCGCAAGCTCGACGGCAGCCGCCCTCCTCGACTCCCAGGAGTTCCTCAGCGATCGGAAGGCCCTCGATGAGCTCCTGGCCCTCACGCTCGAGTTTCGAGCGATAGTGGAGGGAGGCAGCGCCGTGCCGGGTTTCGATTTCCCGGACATCCAGCAGGTCATTCC
>JBEKTX010000138.1:0-10346 GCA_049515615.1 Spirochaetia bacterium | reverse complement strand
ATGCAACCCTCTGGCTGACTTATGGAAATACCGTGATCCACGTCGATCCCGTCGGCCAGTATGCCGACTATTCCACCCTTCCCCGGGCGGACATCGTGCTCGTCACGCATGAACATTCCGATCACCTGGATCCGCAGGCTATCCGGGCGGTACGCAAGGAGACGACGACCGTGATCGTCGCCTCGAAATGCGCGGGCGCGGTGCCGGGGGCCGCGGTCCTCCACAACGACGAGTCGAAGTCCGTGAACGGAATCCGCATCGAGGCAGTGCCGGCTTACAACGTGGCGCACATGCGCGCCCCCGGCTCACCTTATCACCCCAAGGGCAGCGGCAACGGGTACGTGCTCACGCTGGGCGAGCGCCGGGTGTACGTGGCAGGGGACACGGAGAACACGCGCGAGATGAAAGCGTTGAAGGGAATCGACATCGCGTTTCTGCCGATGAATCTTCCCTACACGATGACCCCTGAAATGGTCTTCGATGCGGCGGCGGCGTTCCGGCCGAAGATCCTTTACCCCTACCACTTCGGCGACACGGATACTTCCAGGATCCAGGGGCTCCTCGCTTCGGCGAAGGACATGGAGGTGCGCATCCGGCCGATGAGCTAGGGGAGGTTCCCTGGCTACAGTCGGCCTTGCGGCCATCCAACACCGCGCTTGCGCGGTGGGGCTACACTGCGCCTTTCGTACGTCCATGTACTCGGCGCAGTTCGCCATCCATGGCTACAGCTGCTTCACCTGGAGGCAGCGGACCATGTACAGCTCGATGTAGCGCATCAGGATATCCCGCTTCTTGATCTGAGCAAGAGCCTTGCTTGCAGACAACTGCTCTGCCAGGGCATGGATCCTCCTCAGGTCCGGCGGCCGCACGAGAAAACTCCTGCGGATCGGTCTCAGGAAGTCACGCACCAGGGCGTTCACGTCCTCGACGAGGTTCTTCTTCTGCGCACTGGCATACAACGGGTTCCACCTCTCCGCGAGCTCGGAGAGGGTGCCATCGATGGTGCTCCCTTTCGGAACGTACTGCGAGATGAGGGACTGGACGCTTCGCTTGTAGTGGAGCAGGTTTTCGCGGTTCTGGGCTTTCGGCCCCGCCTCTTCTGTCACCGGGCGCGCGACGATCTTCGCTTCCGGACGGACAGGAGGCTCGGTCTTTGAACTACCTCCTCCATCGCGGGCACGCCCGCGCGCGCCCAACAGCCGCCTGAATAACCTCAGGATTGGCCCCAGAATCGGTATCGTCATCCAGAACGGAAGGTACATCCGCGCGTTCTTCAGCAGTTGAACCCTCGACAGCCCGAGCAGCTCATCGAACGGCCTCAGTATGTTCTCTACTGCAAAACATTTCCTGAGCTCTTTCTTCGCGTCATCTCCGATGCGCGCTTCCTCGCCGAGAAGGTACAGGAGCCCGCCGTTTGCCAGTGCGGTGAGCAGCGGGAATCCCTGGGTGACCTTCGCCTCCACGTCCCTGCGGAAGGAGGCATCGCTCTTCGCCTTGTCCGGCGTGCGGTCCTCCTTCAGCGCGGCGGTCCACTCATCGAGATACTGACGCCGCAGCTCCTCGGCGCACTCGGCAACCTTCTTCAGGAACACCGGGACCACGAAGTCCCGGTGAATGAAGTAGTCCTTCTTCTGCGCCGCGGCATGGACGCGGACGAGGGAGGGAATCGTCTCCCCGGCCGTCCGCGTGGTCTTTTCCTTCAGGAAGGAATGGATGAAGTCCCTGCTGTGCTTGGCGACGAAGGTCGCGCCCTTGTCGTCTTTCAGGCTGTACAGGTCCTGGAAGCCGAAGACGAAAGGGGCCTTGCGCACCTGGGTCTCCAGGCTCTTGCGATCGTCGGCCCACTCTTTCTCCCGCTGGACCGCCCCTTTCTTGTGGAAGACCGCGTAGCCGATGATGTACGCGGACTGGACCACGGCCATGTCCTGGTCGGTCCTCTCCGCCTTGGCCCGGAAATCCTGGAGCACGAGATTGGAGAGGTGGGTCCAGAACCTGAAACTGAAGTCCGTCGGCGCGGTGACCGTTGCCGAGGCCTTCTTCGGGCGGAGGGCCACGTCCTCCATGTACTGGCGGACGGTGACCTCGCTCCCCCGGAGGGCCCCGACGAGCTTGGTCTCCGCGTAGGCCGCGTTCTTCCCGTCCTGGAGATAGCGGCTGATCTTCGCGACCGCGGCGTCCACGAGGGGAGATCCGACGCTCTCCTGGGGCACGAGGAGCGAGTCGACTCCTTCGGGGAACTGCAGCCGCACGATTCCCTTCATGCCTGGACCACTGGTCTCCATCAGGGCGCCGAGCTGGGCCTTTACGTCCGCGGCAATGAGAGTGTTCGCGGGTATTTTCGCCGGCGCCGTTTCTTCCCGCGGGAATGGCCGGCCCGGCTCATCCCCGAGCCGCCGGTACTCATCGACCAGGGCGATGACGTGAAAATCAGGCAGCGTGATGATTCGCGGCCTCTGGTTCTCCTTCGACACCACGATCACCGATTCTGCCGGCAGGTCCGCGATCGCTGCTTCGACCTCGCCGGGCTGCGCCTCACCTTTCGAGAGAGATGCGTGGAACTGGCGGAGATCGATGTTGGGGCTGCGGGTCTTCAGGGCAAAGGCGCGCAGAAGCGGGAGAAGATCCTGAGCGTGCATGGCAGGACATGAGTGTAGTCCATCGGCTCGGCGCGTGCAAGCGCGTGCCTCCCCTTCCTGAGTGGTTCATGCGCCCTCCTCTGCCCGTTTGCCTTGAAATGCGGCATGGTGATGACTACACTTGTGGAAAGAGTCACGCCGGTGAACCCCATCCGAACGCGAACAGCCGTGTTTGCATCCTTTCTCGTTCTCTCCGTGCTTCCGGCATCTGGACAACAGCAGGACGCAGGCGCGAAAGCGCAATGCACGGTCTTCACGATACAGGATTTTTCCGCGGGAGCTGAAAACAGGGACTACGAACAGCCCATCACGGCGAGCATCAGCGCGGCCTTTGAGGTCGGGGGCTTTGGCGTGATCCCCCCGGAGAAATGGGGCGGCGAAGCGCAGCGGCGCAGGCTCGATGCTCGGGCGCTTCTTGCGGAAACCGCCGCCGTGTCAGTCGCGCAGGCCGTCGGGGCCGCCCTTGCTGTCACCGGCTATTTCACCGTCGAGGACGGTCGAATCTACATTTCCCTTCAGTGCTGGGATGTTGGGGCGGGAGCGCTCGCCGCCGGTCTCCAACAGACGGCGCGGTTCAACATCGCCTTCTACAGCTCGCTCCATGACAGGGTGGCCGAGATGCTCCCTCGAATACGGTTGAGAGAACCTCCCGCCTCCATCGCGGCCGGGGCGGTCCCCGAGAAGCGGCAACCGACATTGTCAGATCTCACGTTCGTCTCTCCCGACGAAGGGATGGAGGTGTTTCTTGCCGGAGACACGCGCATCGGCGCGATTTCCGGCGGAAAGCTGGAATGGCAATCCGGCGGCCTCGCTCTGGGAGCGAGGTTCAGCGTGGAGAAACGCAAAGTGGGCTTTCATACCTCCTTTGAAATGGTTCGCGCCGCGAAAGAAATACGTCTTTCTCCGCTTGAAAGCGAGAAGGTACGGGCAGTCGAGCTGGACTGGACACTGGGGCAGCTCCTGGGACTGGGTGCTGCTTTGCGCCTGTACACGCGCCCTGACAGCGTGTTTTTTTCCTTTGGCAACTACTTCTACCTCCAGCCTCCGCTGTCGGCCGCCGGCAGTCCCGTAGTCCACGACGATGCGAGCATCGGCCTCGGGGCATATCTCTTCTTCCCGCCGAGCTCCCCCTTTCGTTTCGGAGTTTCAACCGGGGCAGGGTGGATCCTGTCGGTTCTGACCGCTTCGGGGGGCGCAAGCTATGCGGACGGGTACCTGGACGTTTTCAACTGGTGGGTGGAAACCAAAGTGCTGGGACCGGTCGTCTTCCTCAGGCAGGAGTGGAAGTTCACCACGGGAGGAACTGCAAGCCTGCTCGGCGCGAATTGGATGATGATCAACGGATTCCCAATTATGACCCTTGGAGTGCTGTACAGATGGTAAAGAGCCTTGGACGCCTCCTGGCAATTCCCGCCGTGGTGCTCCCGCTCGCATCCTGCATCTTCGTCTTGAGCGCGTTTCCCCCGACGCTTTCGCAGGTCCTGGCACGCGCCGATCTGTCCGGTACGATCCCCGCTGGCACCGGTTCTCAGTACCAGCCGTACATCGTGACGCCGACCGGGGGAGAGTTTGTAATTCTGTTGAATCGGAGTATGTCCATGGATCCGGCCGCTGTTGTTATGGACTCCAATCTCAACGTCATACAGACCTATACGGACGCGCAGCTCACCGGATGGGGCATCTCCCCCGGGGGCACTCTCTTGACGGATGCCCTCGGGAACGTGGCGTTTCCAAGCAAGTGGTTCAGGGCAGCCGATCTCGCAACAGTCAACTCACCTCCATTTGGAGTAACCACCCCTCTCTTTGGGGCGAGCTTCAGCTCGCCGGCGGGAAACGCGAACGTCGTGAACTTTCAGGTCTCAGGCAATGCCCTTACGTACTCACAATATGACTCTTCGTGGGGACTTGTTTTCACAGGAGCAGGGATTCTGGTGAATGGCGCAGGCGGCAATTACAACGTTGTGGCTGTCTACAACGTCGGCGATGCGCCCGCAGCAGGAGAAGTAGTGCTTGTCCTGAGCGATTTCAGCAATTCTTTGTATCTCATCGATATTCCACTCTTCGACATCCTGAACAACAGCGTGGCATCGCCCCTTTTCAGCAGCTACCCCTATGCGACCCTCACGAACATCAATTCTTCAAGCATCGGCTTTGCCGGCGACTCACTCGTCGCGTACAACTACAATTCGGGCGCGTTGATCCGCTACTCGGTGAAGCCGCCGTTCAGCCAGATCAGCAGTCTCTCCATCGGGAACAACAATGGGAACAATAGCGGGAGCCTCCAATATGCCTACAAGATGACCGGCGGATATTCCGTGGTCTACGACGGAAACGCGCGGAAGCTGACGAAGGTCGCAAACTGGTGGTAAGAGAAGGGATACTTCGCGCTTTCATGCTGCTTCTCCTTTTCGTTGTGCCGCTCGGAGCGTCCGCGCAGGCGCCCGAGTCGCCGCCGGGCCAGCAACGGAAGCTGCTTCTCTATGTCGACCAGCAGCCAGGTGGTGGACTCACCGAAAACCAGCTCCTCATGCTTTCGCGTTCGCTTCTTGTGAGCCTTCAGGCAGGCGTCAGCGGGCTTGCCGTTTCTGACGCCGGCGGCATCGTTCTGCAGGCCCCCGCCAGCGGTCTTTCTGATCTCGCGCAGAAGTCAGGGGCAGACTTCTGGCTTTGGGTGCAGGATGCAGCTGACGCGGGGAACACACATCTACGCATTCGGGGGTTTGATGTCCTCACCCAGGAACTGAAGCTCGACAAGACCGTGAACAGGGACGGTGAGCTCTCGCCTCTCGATCTGCCGTATGAGAAGTGGGACGACGTTGTCTCTCTGGTCACAACATCCCTTCCGGCGGAAGTCCGCGGAGCCCCGGACGCACCGGGCCCTCGCGAAGTCACGCTCACAGTGCGCGCTCTTCCGGGAACCGTGATCACCGGTACCGGCGGGAAGAATGTCCGGGCAGGGCAGGACGGTTTCGCTTCGCTCAACTTGTCCGCTCCCGGCGAATACTCGCTGCGCGCCACGCACCCCGGCTACTACCCGGAGACCAGCCATTTTTATCTTGCCGACGACAAGGAAGTGGTTCTCCAACAGGCTCCCGCTTCACGGTGGGCAATCGATGCATCTCTGCTGCAGATGGGATACCCGAGCGTCGACGTGGCGAGGTTCATTCTGCCGAACTCTTTCTATGTGAAACTCGGCATCACGACGTATGCCGTGGGGCTCGCCCTGGCCGGCAACCAGGTGGTCTCGAACAATCCACTCACGAACTTCGTGTTCCAGACCGGCATCTACCTGCGCCCCGAGGATGTCCTTTTCCGCGCATACGTCAACCTGGGAGCGTTCGTCAGATTCGTGTACGCGCCCGGCACGCTCGTCGGCGTGGATCCATTGTCCTGGGGCGGGATCCAGCTTTCGCTCGGCACCGAAATCGGCAGCTCGCCGCGCGGCAGGTTTTTCTTCGAGTTCCAGCCGATGATGTACGCGGTGAGCGTTCCCGGTCTCTTCCAGGCTTCGTTTGGAACCAACGGTCCGCCGCCGGGCTGGTCATTCTCCGCAAACTCTGCCCTCGACATCCTGTGTTTCCGCGTGGGGTATCGATGGACCTTTTGAAGCGAATCGGAGAATTCACCGCTCTCTCTCTGGCTCTGCTCCTCGCTGCGTGCTGGCCGCCGCCGTTCAACCTTTCAGTCAGCAGCAGCGCGAAAACCGCAAGGATGCTTTCCTATGTTGGGCAGGTGGGTCCAATCGACTCCAACTCGGTCATGCTGGGGACCCAGGGAACCGAGGACGTCGTATTCCTGCCGGAGAAAGATGGAGCGGGCGGCATTACGATCCAGGCCGGCTTCATCTTGTCCATGGACCCGTTCTCCGGTCAGCAAGTCAATTTTGTTGCCTCCAATGGGAGCCAGTATGTCCGCTACGGGAGTGCACAAGGACTAGGCCCGCTCTCCACCGATCCCTATCCCAACTTCCTCGTCCAGTCGGTGAAGAGCACGCACAACGTCATCGTCTTTCAGTACTTCGACACGACTCCGGCGAACAACGAGTACATGCTCGCCACCGGCGACCCGATTGCGGGCACATTCAACTCATCTGGCTGGACCGTTCTCCACACGACCTACACCGACGTGCTGCCGTTCACACCCCCTTTTGTTGCAAATGGGAGAGTAATCGGTGTGAGCATCTACCCGGATCCGAGCTCGTTTTTGGACCGCAGCTTCTGGCTTTTACGTGAATCGGGGACCAATAACTACCTCGAGGGCGAGTTCGACGTTTCGCAGAACCCGATCACGCCGCCGGGCACGAAATTGCGTCTCGGCGGGACGTACGACATCTCGTCATTTGTGGGGGGCACGGCCAAGAGAGTACTCTACTATTTCAATCCCGTGACTTCACAGAGCTACGTCAGCATATGGAATTCGCCGCTGAGTCCGGGCAACTGGAGCACGTGGGTTTGGATCGACTCCACCCCCACCTACCGGCAGTTGAGCAGCATCGGCAATCGCATCGATGCCTTGCTCACCACGGGAGAGCTCTTTTCAACGGAGGGCAATACCGGCCGCGTGTACGACCCCACCACCCCGACGGGATCACTCGAAGCGACATTCCCGCTCAACGACCTGAGATTCATTGGAGAGGTCTATATCGGCGGAATAGCGACCATGCTTTTTTCAGAGGCCCTCTGGTATGGTCGGCAGGTGTCCTTCAATGTGTACTCCATCCCGACGTCGCAGATAAAAACGCTGGGGCAATAGCGACCGTTCATTTCATCGCCGCGGTCAATGCCTGTAAGTTCTTCAGGAACGCCTTCATCGCCGGGTCCTTGTCCGCGGTTGTGATCTGGGTGTCGAGGAAGCTTTTCCTCTGATCCGCGCCGGTCTGCCGGCTCAGCTGCAGGACGACTCCCATTGCCTGCTGGAGGGCATCCTGTCTGCCTTCGTCCTTCCCCTGGGCAAGGCTGTCCGTGATGAACCGATCGTCGTAGTGATGAATCCTGTCAAGGATTCCGCGGAACACCCCGTCCAGCGAACCGAGGAACTGGTCCCTGAGGCCTATGGTCCGCATCCTGCCCTTCTCCTCGCCCTGGGTTTGGATGATGGAATCTTCCTGGTCGATGTAGCTTCTGTAGCCGGTCACAAGCGAATCCAGATTGCTCAGCCGTCTGGCGTCTTCCGCGGACGCAGCGAAACCGGAAGCCGCGGGCGGCCGCGCAGCGGCCGACTGAGGTGACGCTTTCAGTCGTTCGTTTTCGGCGCTCAAAGCGTCGATCTGCTTCTGCAATGCCTGCGCATTATTCTGCGCCTGCTGCAGACGGGCGGAGAGATCACTCGAAGAACCCTGCGCGCCGGCAAGATCGCCGAACTTCTTGTTGACCGCATTCATGACGACCTCGGTCGCCGTGCCCGCGGGATCCCCGGTTATCCCGACCAGGCTCATGAGGCTCTTCTTGATGCCGGTGATCTCGTCTGCCCTGTTGGAGAGATCCTTCTGGACGGATGCGATCTGGGCGTTGAGGGACCCCACTTTGTCGGACTGGCTCTTGAGGTCCAAAGATGCCTGGGCGCTGAGCCCTGCGATGCTGTCGTTGATGCCCCTGACTGACTGACCGGACTGGGCGCTCTGCGGATAGCTCTGGAGGACCGCGAGGTACTGCGCCGCGGCATCCGCATACTTGTGCTGTTGAAGCAGGGCGTTTGCCTGGGCGAGCCCGGGGGCCGCGGCCTGTGTCTGGTCCCCCTGCGCCTTCTGCGCCGAGAGGGCAACCGCCCCGGCGCCGATGTTGGCAAGGGCCGACGTCAGTCGTGCCGAGCTTTCCGGCAGGTACCCCAGGGCATCCCGGTAGGCGGCAAGCATGTCGGGGTAGCGCCCCGCGGCGAAAGCGCTCTCCGCCCGCGCGAGACCCGCGCGCAGCGCATCCTGCCGCGCAGCTTCGGAGTCCCTCGCCTTGCCGGTGAAATAGGCATAACTCTTCCCGATCTCGGGAATCGCGGCGAGCGCCTGCCCGTAGGCTGTTTCCGCATCGGCGATCCTGCCGGCGCGAAGAAGGCCGTCCGCGCTGGACACCAGCGCGCGCACGTCGTTGATCCTGTTCGCCGCATCGACCAGGGAAGCAGTATCCACTTTCCCCTTGTCAATCTCGCCCTGCACAAGAGTCGTGAGCGAATCGACGATGAACAGGTCGACGGGCCGCCGCCGGGCGATGCCGGGCAGAACCGCCACGTCGGAAGAATTGACGTAGCTGCTGATCGCCTGCAGGCTCGTAAGAGCCTTCGGGTAGTTCTTTGCCGCGATATCGGTCTGCGCCACGGTGTACAGGCCGACCAGCTGCTGGGAGACGAGATCCTCCTGCTGCTTCTGAGAGGTGAGCGCGGCCAGTTGCTGTTGAGTCTGCGCCTGGGCGCTCTGCAGCTCCTGCGTCTTCTGCGCCAGTTGGGCCTGCATGTCCGCTTCCCGCTGCCGTGAATCCGAAAGGACCTGCTGTCGATCCGCGTTGGCCTTGGCGAGGTCCGCGTTGAATTGCGTCCGCAGGTCCTGGAGCGCAGCCTCGGATTTTTTCCTGTCGGCATCAGCCTGGGTCCTGAAGGCGGCAAGCTGCGCGTTGAACTGGGCGTTCTTCTGCGACTCGAGGTCGGAGAGTCTCTTCTGGATATCCTGGTCGGAGAGACCCTGTTTCTGCAGCCGCGTCCTCTCCGCGTCCAGCTCGGCCGCCATGGCCGTGCGGAGCTGGCTTTCCCGGGCCTGGACCTTCGCGTCCATGTTCGCCTGCAGGTCCTGCCTCTGCTTGTCGATCTCGGAGAGCCGGCCCTGGATCTGGTCGATCTGCTGGTTTTTCTCCTGCAGCCGGGCCTCGGACTCCTTCTTCACTTCTTCAAGGAGCTTGCCTTCCGCCGTGATGGCGGCGGTGTCCTGATGCGCGGCCTGGGATTCACCCCGCTGGAAGAGGAAGTACAGCACTGCGAGCCCCGCGGCGAGCGCGACGATGGCCGCGACGTTTACCAGCACAGGAAAAAGGACCCCCTGTTTGGCCGCCTTCACGACGAACATCTCGGGGCTCACCTTCATCCTGCTGCTGGTGCCGACCTTCTCGATCTCCTGCCGGATCTCCTTCTGCTCCTCCCGCGTGATGCCGGAGTCAGGGTCGAAGGCAAACTCCTCCCGACCGTCGGTGCTGAGCCCGAGGGTGTCCCTGAGCTTGCGCGCCCTGTTGAGGCCCCCGGTCTGCAACCTGCGCAATTGCTTGAGCATCTGGGCCATGCTGAGGCCGCCGCTTCGCACTCCGAGGGAGTCCCTTTTTCTGTGCGCCTTGTCCAGGAGTCCGAGCATTCCTGATTCTCCTTGTCAGAGTATCGTCATTTGTGGGTCATCACTTCCACACCGTCCCAGCCTTCGGGTGGGGGATTCTTGCGGTATTTCTGGGTGCGCTCGAGGAACATGGTCGCCACAAAGTCGCCCGGAATGACTTTCAAGGCGTCACGGAAATAGCCGGCGGCCGTGTTGAAGTTCCGCTCGTAATACTCGGCCATGCCCAGGTTGTGGAGGCCCCAGCCCTCCAGCTCCGCCTTCGAAAGGTTCCGTCGCGCCGTGAAGATCCGCACCCCTTTCTCGCGGCCTTTCACTGCCACGGAGTCCAGCAGCCGGCACTGAAGCTGGTTCTTCACGTAGCGATGGAGGCGTTCGGAAAAGAGGATATCCTGCCGGTACACCTTCGTGAG
>JBEKTX010000137.1:0-10360 GCA_049515615.1 Spirochaetia bacterium | reverse complement strand
TCTGCGCTGCTGAACGGAACATTCGTGTTTCTCTTCACTTTGATCGTGCCACTCCTCACGATGCGGTTGATATCGGAAGAGATTCGACAAAAAACAGACCAGCTGCTTCTGACAAGCCCTCTCCGCGTATCCTCCGTTGTCCTCGGCAAGTACCTGGCAGCGATGACTGTCATCCTGCTCGCGCTCCTTGTGACCGTGATCTTCCCCGTTCTCATGAGTTTCTTCGCCCTGCTCGGCATGGGATGGTGGGAAATCCTCGGGGGCTATATCGGGTTTTTCCTGCTGAGCGCCGCGTTCGTGTCTCTGGGGCTCTTCCTGTCATCCCTTACCGAGAATCAACTCATCGCCGCGGTCAGCACGCTCGGGGCAGTCATCGTCATATGGATACTGGAGGCGATTACGCAGGTCGTTCCATCGGACCCGATATCCGGGCTGGTGTTTCTCGCCCTCCTGGGGGTCGCGCTGGTGGCTCTGGTGTTCTTCAGCACGCGCAACACTGCCGCGGCGATCGTCACATTCGTGCTTGCCGCGGCGGTCGTGGTGCTCCTCTTCGTCTTCTCCCGTTCCTTTTTCACGGGGCTGATCGCAAAGATCCTCGGCTGGTTCTCCCTGGTGAAGCGCTACGGTGACTTCGGCCTGGGAATACTGTCGCTGAGCCCGATCGTGTACTACATCTCGTTCTCCGGCGCGTTCGTCTTCCTCACGATCCGTCTGATCGAAAAACGGCGCTGGGTGTAAGGGAGGAACGCCGTGAAAAAGCACTCGATCCTTGAATCGCTTTCGAGCAGGAAGGTCCGTTTCGGAGGCTACGCGACGATCCTGATCGTTGCCGCGCTCGCCGTGGTGATCGTGATCAACGTGCTCGTCGACCAGATTCCCGGGAAGCTGGACCTTACGAAGAACAAGATCTACTCGCTGTCCGAAGAGACCTACAAGCTCCTGGACTCGCTGAAGACGGACGTCACCGTCACGACGATCGGCAAGCAGGGGTCGGAGGACCCCACTGTGAAGGCGATCCTCGGCAAGTATGCGGCGCACAGCAGGCACGTGAAGCTGCAGACCCTCGACCCCGATCTGAATCCCGGCTGGAGCAGGCAGTATGACACGACGGGCCAGGGACTGGGCCCGGGCACGCTCGTGGTGGCGGCGGGCAAGAAGTTCAAGACGATCGGCGTGTACGACATGTACAACTACGACACCTCGAACTACGATCCGAGCAACCCGAACTCCCAGCCGCAGCTCACTTCGCTCTCGGTGGAACAGAGGGTGACCTCGGCGGTGCAATACGTCACCGCTCTGAAAAACGTCACCGTGTACGTTCTCAATGGGCATGGAGAGCAGACCCTGGGTGGCCTTGGCATGACCAGCGCGGTGAGCAACGAGAATTACGAGGTGAAGGAGCTGAACCTCGTCACGACCACGTCCGTGCCGGCGGATGCAAATATCCTCCTCGTGCTTGCGCCGAAGAGGGACCTCGCCCCCGAGGATGTGGACAAGCTTCGCGCCTGGCTCGCCGGCGGAGGACGGATGGCCGTCCTGATGGACGTCATCACCGCGGGCAGCCAGATGCCCAACCTGGCCGGACTCCTGAAGAGCTACGGCATCGAGGTGCAGAGAGTGGTGGTGGTCGAAGGCGACCAGAACAAGGTGGCCGCGCAGAACCCCCTGTTCATCATCCCCTCACTCGAATACCACGACATCCTCTCCCCGCTTCGCACGAACAATTACGAGATGGTTCTCATTGCCGCCCAGGCCGTGCAGACGTTGGAGCTGAAGAAGAAATCCCTGAAGATCGAGCCGCTCCTCACCTCCTCCGCGAAGTCCTACGGGAAGCAGGACATAGCGAACGCCCGATCAGTGCAGAAAGAGGGCGGGGACCTGACGGGCCCGTTCACCCTCGCCGCGGCCATCACGGACCCGGCCCAGGACCCGGGCGGGCAGGACACGAAGCTCGTCGTCGTCGGGAACGTGAAGTTCCTGCAGTCGGGCCTGCCGTCGCAGGTGCCGGGCAATGGTGACTTCTTCATGAACAGCCTCGGGTGGCTCAAGGGTCAGAAGGAGAGCCTCACCATCCGTCCGAAGAACGTGCAGCAGATGCGGCTCAGCATCAGCAACCTCTGGGCTTTCCTCCTCTCCGGCATCGTGGTGATCGTGCTGCCCCTTCTCATCCTCGGGTCCGGGCTCATCGTCTGGATGAGGAGACGTCGTCTATGAGCAGGCGCGGGTGGACGCTGATCGGGATCCTCGTCGTCCTCGGGGCGCTGGTCGGCGCGTACTTCTTCGTGACGCGGCCGAAGCCCGCCCCGGCGCCGGCCGCGGCTCAGCCCTCGTTGTCCAAGGGAGACAAGGACAAGCTCGCCAGGGTCGTGCTCTCCGATCGACCGGAGGGCACGCTTGCTCTGGTCAAGAAGGCGGGCAAGTGGAACACCGACCCGCCTGTCGTCGTGCCGCTGGAGCCCACGTCGATCGACGACCTTTTGTACAGCTTTTCGGCACTGAACGCCGAGCGGATTATTGATGAACATCCCGCAGAGCTCGGCCAGTATGGCCTCACGCCGCCCCGGGCCGAGGGAACAGGCACCTGGGAGGACGGCACGTCCCACACCCTGCTGCTCGGCGACAAGACTCCCTCCGGCAGCGCCTATTACATCCAGGTCAAGGGAGATCCCCGAGTCTATACGGTTCAGTCCTCCACCGGGCAGCACCTTCACTGGACGCTGAAAGACCTCCGTTCACGGACGATCTCACCGTCGATCAACTATGACGAGGTGGAATACGTGAAAATCGTGGAGCGCAATGGCACGGTGATCGAGGCGAAGCACAAGACGGAAGCTGAGGCAAAGAGCTTCCAGCTCGGGTTCGGCCCGTTCATGCTGAGCCGGCCCTATTCCACGCCGCGCGGTCTGGATTCGCAGAAGCAGGACACGGTGATCAAGGCAGCCCAGTCCGTGAGCATCTCTGATTTCGCCGAAGAGCCGGTCAAGGGCCCCGAGGCGTACGGGCTGGCCCGCCCGGGGGCGGAAGTGATCGTCCGCGACAAGTCGAACACGGTAGACTACATCTTTGGAGATCAGAAAGGGACGCAGACGTGGTTCGCAATCCGGGGACAGCCCGGCGTGTACCTCGTTGACACATCGAGCCTCGATTTCCTGAAGACGAAGCCGTTCGACATCATCGACAAGTTCACCTTCATCCCCAACATCGAGGACGTGGACCGCATGGACATCACCAGCGGCGGGAAGACGCACAGCCTTGTCATCACGCGGACGACGAAGAAAGCCGCGAAATCGGGAGATCCCGACGTGGTGACTTCAGCGTACACGGCGGACGGAAAGACCGTGGCGGATGAGGACTTCAAGAAATTCTACCAGGCGCTGATCGGCCTCCAGCTGGAGGGTGAAACGGCGAAGAGGGTGCCCGACGCGCCGGAGCTCAGCGTGACGTTCTCTCTCAACAAGGGCGAGGTGAGGAGGGTCCGCGTCGACTATGCCCCGTACGACCGCGACTTCGACGCCATCTTCCTGAATGGCGTCGGCGACTTCGCCCTGACCAAAGGGCAGCTTACGGCAATGCTCGCAAAGCTCGACCTGCTTCTCACGGGAAAGAAAGTGCCTGACTGAGACCGAAGACGGCCCCCGGCTTCGCGGCCGAAGGCCGCCGCTGTCTTAGACGCCGAAGGCGGCCGCTGTCTTAGACGCCGAAGGCGGCCCTTCTCATTTGCCGACCCGGGCCCGGATCTCCCACGCCTGCGTATCGGCGTTCCGCGAGAGTGACTCGATTGCCATGTCGAGGACCCTGCCGGATTCGCTCTGGATCCGCACGCGCCGGGCGAGCACGTTCAGCTCGGTGACCCTGAACTCCTCGCCCTCGAAATGCACGCGGGTGCCCATCATGGGCAGCGCCTGCCGGGCCTCTTTGTACACGTCGACCTCGTAGGAAAGGCAGCAGAGGAGCCGGCCGCAGGGCCCGGAGATCTTCATCGAGTTCAGCGTAAGGCTCTGCTCCTTGGCCATCTTGATGGACACGGGGCGGAGCCGGTCGGTGATCGCGTTGCAGCACAAGGCCCTTCCGCATATTCCCAGGCCGCCGACCACGCGCGCCTCGTCGCGGACCCCGATCTGACGAAGCTCGATGCGCATCTTGAAAACCCCGACGAGGTCTTTCACGAGCTCGCGGAAATCCACGCGGTTCTCCGCCGTGAAGAGGAAGAGGATCTTCTGCTCGTCGAGGAGGTAGTGGGCGCTTACCAGCTTCATGTCCAGCCCCCGCACCTCGATCTTCTCCCGGCACAACTCGAACGCGCGCTCCTCCCGCAGGTCGTTCTCCTGGACCCGCGCCAGATCCCCGGGCCCCGCGATCCGCAGGACAGCGCGAAGCTCGAGCCCGGGTGCCAGGGGTTCGGTTTCGCGGCCGAGGACCTTGCCCAGCTCGTTCCCGTAGCGCGTCGGCACGACGACGGCGGCTCCCGCTGACAGCTCCATCCCGGGGGAGGCGTCGCAGTATTCCGTGGCACTGGAGTACAGGACCTTCACGCGCCACACGGCGCGGCCGTCGGCCGCAACGCGGGCAGGCGCGGCATCCGGCATGTCCATGCCTTCAGCGGGGAGGGGATCGTCTTCCAGGGAGAGACCCTCCCTGTCGTCGGGGAGGTCCTTTTCCTCATCGCTCATCAGAGCTGCTCCTTGTCCGCGGCGCTCACGACACAAGGTTCACGAGCATGCCGTTGATTTCTTCAATCTGCGCGAGGATGGCAAGCTGATCCTTCTGGGCGGCCAGCACGGAAGCGGTGAGGGACTCGAGCTTCTCGTCGATCACGCTCACCATCGTGAACCTCTTGCGTTTGAGGATGTTCGCGCCCGACGTCGTCTCCTCAACGGCAATGCTGTGCGCCACCGCGAACTTCACGAACGCCTTCACCTGCTGGCGGTAATCCTTGATCGCGTCCAGGGTCGGCGTCTTCTTCAGCCGGTCTCCCGCGGAGAATACCGCGTCGAGCAGCTCCTCGATGCTGCGGCGCCGTTCGGCATCGCCGAACTCCTCGGGCGTGAGCTCGCCTTCCTCGGCGGCGGATTCAACCAGGTGAGAGAACTCCCGCGGCGGGGTCTTGCGCTGGCGGCCGACCTTCTTCTTCTCGGGAACCAGATACTGGAAGGGTTCCCCAAGTGAATCGATGCGCGCCATGTGCCGGGCGGGTCAGCGCCTCTGGCCCTGCGTCGTGACCGCCTCTTTCCGGGGAGCCTGCGCAGCGGTCTTCTGCCCGTTGTTCGCAGAGCCCTGCGCATTGTCCGGCGGGGTCGGGGCGGTGACTTTGCAGGAACCATTGAAAATGACACCCTCCTCGATGATCAGTCGCGGGGTGGTGATGTTGCCCAGCACGAGGCCCGTGGAAAGGATGATGACCTTCTCCGTGCAAAAGACTTCCCCGCGGAGGACTCCCCCGACGACGACAGTCCCCGCATGAAGCGTGCATTCCGCCCGCCCGTTCTTCCCGACGAGGACCTTGCCCTTCGTGCGGATGACGCCGGTGAAATCGCCGTCGATCCGCAGGAGGCCGTTGAGGTCGAATTCCCCCTTGAACTTCGTCCCTTCCCCGATGATCGAATTGATGAAGGCATCGTCGGTGACGTGGGAATCGCTCAATCGCTGCTCCTCATGTTGACCGCGACGGCGGAAGCGCTCTCGGGCCCGATGGTCAGGAACTGCATCGGGTTGACGTAGGAGGAGCCCAGGCGGACCTCGTAGTGCAGGTGCGGCCCGGTGGTGAGACCGGTGATTCCGATGTACCCGATGACGTCTCCCCTGTTCACGTGGTCTCCCTTGTGCTTCCCGGCGAATCCACTCATGTGCGCGTAGCGGGTGTAGAATCCGTACTTGTGCTGAATCGTCACGAAGTTGCCGAGGTCCTCCGTGTAGCTGGTCTGAAGGACCGTGCCGTCCGCCGTGGCGACAATCGGTGTCCCGATGCCCCAGGCGATGTCCACCCCCGTGTGCATGTACCCCACTTTCGTGAAGGGGTTGGTGGTCCAGCCGAACCGCGTCGTGATGATGCCGGTGGCCCCCTTGAGAGGCCAGGTGGTCGGCGTGTTCGCCATCAGGTCGCGGAAGGCGGTGAGGACCTTCGTCACCTTGTCCAGGGAACCGGTGGAGTTGCCGAGGAGGCTTGTGAGAGTCTTCAGGTCGCTGAGCTCCCGGGTGCTGTCGGCGCTGGATGTCGCATCATCCGGGTAGGAAGGAAAGCTTGCCGCCACGAGGCTCGTTCCGCCGGCCGGGTTGGTGTCCAGGCTTTCGATGGCGGACAGAACGCCGTCAATGCTGGTCTTGAAGTGCTTGCCCGCCGTGCGGATCGAGGCGATCTCGTCCTTCAGGCTCGTGAGCGTCTTTTCGTTGGCGTCCCTCTCCTGCGTGAGCCGCACGTTCTGCTCATTGGTGTAGGTGAAGTGCGTGGCAAGGAAGAAGAACCCGACGAGGATGATGCTCAGCGTCATGGTGACGAAGATGAGCGTGAAAAAGGAAATCTGAAAATTGAAGATCTTCTTTTCCGAATGGGGGATGAGCATGACGGTGAACCGCTGCTTCCCCTTTACCATGATGTACTTGAAGAAATTGCCTATGGACATCCAGGCGCGGCGAAACCAGGACCCTATCCTGTCGGCAAATTCCTTCTCAGCCTTCTTGTACTCCGTGACAGGCAAGGCGTTTTCCTCTTCTTTGCCATAGTCTCAATCAGATAGTATAAGTAAAATCAAATAATATTACCATAGTGATTCGTTCTTGTCAAACGCGCTGCGGCCAGCTCCTCCCAACGCCTGCGGCGAACAGCGTAACGGCGGGTATGGAGACGCGCAACGCCGTCCAAATAAAGTTTGACTTGCCACACGTGCCATGCTATTGTTCCTGAAAATCGAGAGATGCAGTCTCAACTCTTTCGAAATCAGGACCTGATGGAGCTGTATGCGCTATTTCGACACTCACGCACACATAGGTCTCATCACCGAAGATCCGATAGACCAGCTCATCGTCGTGCAGGAGGCCCGCCAGGAGGGAGTTCAGCATCTCGTCACTGTCTCAAACAACCTGATCGATTTCTCCCAGCTCTATGAAAACCTGAAAACCGAAACCCACATCTACCACAGCATTGGCATCTCTCCCTCCTCCGTGGAGCAGCCGGGGGAGGACTGGGAGGCCAAAATCATGGACGGCACGCGCCTGGAGCGCGTTGTCGCCATCGGGGAGATCGGTCTGGACTATTACCGCAAGTTCGGTGACCGGGATTCCCAGGTGGAGCTCTTCATCCGGCAGTTGGAGCTCGCGGAAAAACTCTCCCTTCCGGTGATCATCCACAACCGTGACGCAGGCTCGGACGTCCTGGATATCCTCAAGGAACGGCTGCCGAAGAGGGGCGGCATCCTTCACTGCTACTCGGAGGATTACGAGTACAGCAGGAAGGCCCTGGACCTCAATCTCTGGATCTCTTTTGCCGGCAACGTCACCTACCGCAACGCGCGGAACCTTCAGGACACCGCCCGGAAGATCCCCGTGGACCGGATGCTCATCGAGAGCGAGGCGCCTTTCATGGTGCCGGCAATCCACCGCGGGAAGCGCAACAAGCCGTCGTACATCAACGAGACTGCCGGTTTCATCGCCCAGCTTCGCGAGGTCCCGGTGGAGGAGCTGACGGAGACATTGTACGCGAGCAGCCTCAAAGTCTTTGGACTCTCCTGAACCTGGGCTCTTCCACGGCATCACCGTCTCCGGGCTCTTCGTGCCGGGAAATGTGTGGCTCGCGCCCATGGCAGGATACACCGATGCCGCGTTCCGTGCCGTGTGCGCGAAGCATGGCGCCCGGCTGTGCTTCACGGAAATGGCCTCCGCGGAGGCGATTTCGCGGAACAATGGGACGACGCTTCGGCTGCTGGAAAAGTCTCCCGATGAATCCCTCACAGGTTTCCAGATCTTCGGTGCCAGCCCTGCAGTGGCCGCGGCGGCAGTGCGGCGGATCACGCCCCTGCGCCCCGCGATTGTCGACCTGAACTGCGGGTGCTCGGTTCCCAAAGTCCTCAAGGCTGACTGCGGCGCGCTCCTCCTGCGGGATCCGGCCCTCATCGGTTCCATCGTCTCCGCGATGAAGTCTGAAACCGACATCCCCGTCTCCGTGAAGCTCCGGCTGGGGTGGGACGCATCCAAACTCACCTACCTCTCCTGCGCCGAGGCGGCGGTGAAGGCGGGCGCCTCGCTGGTGACCCTCCACCCGCGGACCCGCGCCCAGGGTTTCAGCGGGACCGCGCAGTGGAACCACCTGCGGGCCTTGAAGGAAGCGTGCCCCGTGCCCGTCATCGGGTCCGGGGACCTGTTCTCCGCGCAGGACTGCCGGCGAATGATCGCCACCACGGGATGCGACGGAGTGATGATCGCCCGCGGATGCCTGGGCAACCCGTTCATCTTCTCCCAGGCGGAAGCCCTCCTGCAGGGGCGCCCCGCGGAGGCGCGCATCGGGCCGGGGGAGCGCCTTTCCATCGCCATTTCGCACCTGCGCCTGCTCGCCGACAGCGTGGGAGAGGACAAGGCGTGCCGCGACATGCGGAAGCACTTTGTCGCCTACACCAAGGGACTTGAGGGAGGCTCCGTCGTTCGCCAGAGCGTGGTCCATGCCGCTCGGATCGATGAATACGAGGAGATCGTGGAGAGCTACCTCCGCGATTGACGCTCATCCCCCTTTCGTGTTTCATTCCTTCGTGGAAGACGCGAGCGATTCCCTTCGCCACCATTGCGGCGTCGTGGGCATCTCCTCCGACCAGGAAATCAACATCCCCGAGCACCTCTTCTACGGGCTTTTCTCCCTGCAGCACCGGGGCCAGGAAAGCGCCGGGCTGGCCTACCATCGGCAGGGACGGATAAAGTCCTACAGGAGCGTCGGCATGGTGACCAGCGCGCTCTCCCACTACCTCACGGACGAGCATCCCTCCCGGCTCGGAATCGGACACGTGCGCTATTCCACGCAGGGCGCGAACAAGCTGGCAAATGCGCAACCAATCGTGGTCTCGTGCAGCAAGGGGGAGATCGCCCTGGCGCACAACGGCAACATCTCCAACTCCAGAGAGCTTCAGAAAAAGCTCGTCGATGAGGGCTCCATCTTTCAAAGCACCTCGGACACCGAGCTCCTCCTGCACCTGATCGCGCGCTCGCGCCGGCCGGATTTCCGGGAGGCGCTCATCGAATGCCTCGGGCAGATCGAGGGGGCATACTGCTTTCTCCTGATGCACGATGAGAAGCTGTATGCCGTCCGGGATCCGCATGGATTCCGGCCGCTCGTCATGGGCGTCCGGGAGGGCCAGGTGCTCATCGCCTCCGAGACCTGCGCACTGGACATGTTCCAGGCCCGGGACGTCAGGGAGATCGCGCCGGGAGAGATGGTGACGGTGGAAGGCACGCGCATCACCTCCGAGATGCTTCCTCTCCCGAAGCCCCCCCGCAGTGCGCACTGCATCTTCGAGCTCATCTACTTCGCGCGGCCCGATTCAACGGTCTATGCGCGGTCGGTCCACATGGCGCGGAAGAAGATGGGCGAGATGCTCGCCCGCAGCGATGACGTGAAGGCCGACATCGTCATTGCCGTGCCGGACTCGGGCAACAGCTCCGCGCTGGGATATTCCGCGGCTTCGGGCATCCCCCTGGAGCAGGGCCTCACGCGGAACCACTACATGGGCCGCACCTTCATCCAGCCGACAACGGCGATGAGGGAATCCGGCGTGCGCATGAAGCTCCACCCGATCCGCGAGGCAATCAGCGGCAAAAGAGTCATCGTCGTCGACGATTCCCTGGTGCGCGGTACCACGGCCCGGCAGATCGTCCGGCTGCTGCGCGAAGGGGGAGCCCGCGAAGTGCACCTCCGCCTCTCTTCGCCGCCCATCCGCTACCCGTGCTTCTATGGCATCGACATCCCCACCCGGGAAGAGCTCATCTCGAACCGCCTGGATCCGGCGGGAATCGCGAGGGAGATCGACGCCGACTCCGTTCGGTTCCTCTCCCTCGAGTCGCTTCGGGAATGCGTCGCCGCTCCGGAAAACTACTGCCACGCATGCTTCAGCGGCATGTACACGGTGCCCGTGCGGGACGTCCGATGAAGACGTACAGCGAGGCAGGCGTCGACATAGACCGGGGAGACCGGTTCGTGCAGTTCATCAAGAGCATCCGCTCCCGCGCCGTGGACCCCGGCATCGGCGGCTTCTCCGCCGCGCTTCCCATCGAGTCCTTCGGTTTCAAGTCTCCCGTTCTCATGACCACCACGGACGGCACGGGCACGAAGCTCCTGGTGGCGAGGAAGCTGGGGAGGTACGATACCATCGGCATCGATCTCGTGGCG
>JBEKTX010000136.1:0-10388 GCA_049515615.1 Spirochaetia bacterium | reverse complement strand
CCGGGACATCCCAGCAAATACAGGCTGCTATCGACCAAGGCCAGGATGTCAACGCTCTTCAATATGGCCGGACCCCGCTGATGGCAGCCGCCGCGTACAACCACAACCCTGATGCAGTCTCCACACTCCTGAAGGCTGGTGCAGCCCTTGACGCCCGGGGTGAGTATGGCAATACCGCGCTGATGGGTGCCGCCGGACTCAACCAAAACCCCGAGGTGATTGCCACGCTTCTGAAGGCTGGCAGTGATGTCAACCTGAAGGACAATAGCGGCATAACCGCGCTTATGTGCGCTGCCCAAAGCAACCAGAACCCCGAGGTGATCGCCCAGCTTCTCGGGGCCGGTGCGGACATCAATGCGTTAAGCGAGAGCGACTGGAATGCCCTGATGTTCGCCGCCACATACAACGAGAATCCCGAAATGATCGCCGCGCTCCTGAACGCCGGTGCGGACGTCACGGCTGAAGATGCGGAGGGCGTGACTGCCTTGATGTACGCCTCCGGCAATAACCAGAACCCCGATGTGATCATGGTGCTTTTGAAAGCAGGCGCGGACGCGAAGGCGAAAGACAATGGGGGAAAGACAGCCTTCGACTACGCGCAAGGCAACGAGAAGTTGCAAGGCACCGACGCCCTTCGCCAGCTTCGGAAAGCGACGCCGTAATCGGGAAAAATCGGCGGCGAGAGGCGTGGACACGGCATCCCTTCACGTGTCACCGCCCCCAAAGCCGTCTCATGTCGCATGGCGGCAGAAACCGGATATAAAGTTCAAGTGTTCGGACAAATCTTCCGCCACGACGTTCCGATATTGGTCTTTCCGTTGGAATGTCGCATTTTTATGGGCTTTCAGGCGGCACTGCCGATGCTTTCCAACCCTTGCGTTGACATTCCCAGGCCGGGATGCACTCATGGGCCATGATAGAAACCCTCTCAATCTCCGGTGGCTTTGACAAGAATGGACAGCTCGAGCCCGTGAGTGACGTTCAGATCCGCAGGGGCGAGATCGTCGGGGTTGTCGGCCCGACGGGGAGCGGCAAGAGCTCTCTCATCGCGGACATCGAGCAGCTCGCGCAGGGTGACACCCCGACACGACGTACGGTCCTCGTGAATGGGTGTACGCCGAGCTCCGAGGAGAGAACGAACCCCAGGAAGAAGATCGTCGCTCAGCTCTCCCAGAACATGAACTTTCTTGCCAACATGACGGTGGACAATTTCCTTCGTCTGCACGCGAAGTGTCGGCACACCGGCAAGGAGAGGACCGCCGAGGTCCTGGAGCTCGCGAATGCGCTCACCGGAGAACCGATCCGCGAGGACGACGAGCTCACGATCCTGAGCGGCGGGCAGTCGAGGGCCCTGATGGTGGCGGATGTCGCGATCATCAGCGATTCCCCGATCGTGCTCGTGGACGAGATCGAGAATGCGGGGATCAAGAAGCACGACGCGCTGAAGCTCCTGGCAGGTTTCGGAAAGATCGTCCTGGTGGTGACTCATGACCCGGTGCTCGCCCTCATGGCGGAACGGCGGATCATCATGAGGTGCGGCGGGATGGCGAAAATCGTGCAGACCACCAAGGGAGAGAGGCTCGTCTCCCAGAATCTGAAGCGAATCGACGAGTGGATGCTCACCCTGAGGGAGCTGGTGAGGCAGGGCGAGCTCATCGAGGACGTCCCCCATACCGTCTCCACCCTGGTGGAGAGCATTGCATGAAGCTTGCGATTGTCGCGGGGACTCCCGGGTCGGGCAAGACCTCCATCCTCGTGCACGCCGTGAGGCTGCTGAAGGAACGGGGCGCCTCGGTGTCCATCGTCAAAATCGACTGCCTGGCCACCGACGACGACGAGAGGTATTCCCGACTCGCCATCCCCACCCTCGTGGGCCTCGCAAAGGACGTGTGCCCGGACCACTTCACCGTCTACAACATGGAAGAGATCATCCAATGGGCGCGGGACAAGGGCACCGAGTTCCTGGTCGTTGAAACCGCGGGTCTGTGCCACCGCTGCGCACCCTATACCACAGGATCCCTCGGGGTGTGCGTGATCGACGCCACCTGCGGCCCGAATACCCCCTTGAAGGTTGGCCCCCTGCTGAGCACGGCGAACATCATCGTCGTCACCAAGGGAGACGTCATCTCCCAGGCGGAGAGGGAAATCTTCCGGGAGCGCCTGCTGGAGATGAACCCCCAGGCGGAGCTCGTCAACGCCAACGGCCTGAGCGGACAGGGGGCCGCGGAGCTCGCCGCCCGGATCCACGACTCACCCGACGTGCAGGTCGACAGCGAACGCCTGCGGCACACGGCGCCGCTTTCCATCTGCACCCTCTGCGCGGGTGAGACCCGGGTCGCAAGGGTGTACCACCGCGGGATCCTCAGGCGCATCGACGGCTTTCAAACATATGCGGGTGAGTAGGCAATGGCTGACATAAGCAGGCACCTGCCCGGTCACAACTGCGGAGCCTGCGGCATGGCGCGCTGCGACCTGTTCGCCGACGCGCTTTCCGAGGGGAGGGCCCCTCTATCGGACTGTCCGGTTCTGCTTCAAGAGCGATACGGCGAGAACATGAGCCGGATCCAGGGAATGCTGGCAGATCCGCGCAGCAGGCGGATCCCTCCCACCGAGGCCAACTCCACCCACGCGGGCAACCCCGTTGGGCTCATCGACGGCTACGAGGCCGACTTTGTCCTTGCCCCGCTTCAGGGAGAAGGCTCGTGCAGGGAAATTCTTTTCCCGATCACCCTGGGCGGCGCAGGGGCCGGAGACGTGATCCGTTACAGGCCCCTCGGGTGCCCGATCACGCATTTTGCGCGGATCATCGAAAAGAAAGATGGCCTCCTCGTCGTGCACATCGTCGGGCCCCGGCACAGGCTGGATGACACGGGTTTCACGTTCACGGACATCGGGGTGTGCATGGTGATCGGATTCGAGGGCGACGTGGAGGGCAAGCTTCCATTCGTCGGACAAACAGTCAGATTCAAGCCCGCGGAGTGCATGATGCAAAAGGTCCATTCCGGGGTCGTGGTTAAATGCGAGGGAAGAACAGTGCTCATCGAAGGACTGGACCTGAAAGTCTGGGCTCCTCCGGTTCGATCCTGAAGAGTTCGGTTCTCCCTCCTCGCCCCGACATCGTCAATGGCGATTGTGTCTATGCCCGAACCACCAGGGCCAGCCAGGAGTGACCGCCGCGACGATAGGGCCGCGCGGGGCGCGACACCGAGGCGCGGAACAGCACCCCGCCGTCGCTCTGATCCTCAAGGGTCTGGCTCTCGTGCCAGATCGTCTCCTGCACTCGGGAGGCCACGGCAGGGGAAAAGCGCAGGACTACCGGAGCGGGCTTCCCGTCCTTCTTGCCCCAGATGCCCCAGGCGCACGAGGTATAATTCTCGATGTCGAAGCTCTCCGGCGGATCGAACCTCGCATCCATCAAGCGAACCGCCTGGATGCGCTCCAGCTTGAATGTCCTCATCTCGTTCAGCTCGGGACAGAAACCTACAGCATGGAGGGAGTCACCGTCGGGATAGGGTTCCAGGCAGTAGGGATGAAAGAGATATTCGTCGGTCACGCCGCGACGGCGAGAGACGTGACGGAGTCGCACGGCTTTGTGATCGGCTGATGCGGCAATGAGCGCCTCCATCACTTCTCGATATCTTTTTGTGAAGCTGGGAAACGGGTGGGAATCCAGTGAGTCCGCGGCTTCCGAAAGCCTTCGAGCAAGGCCGGGAGATGCCCGCTCCGTAGCGATGGCCAGCTTGCGCAAGGCAGCCGCCGCATGGGGGAATGGAAGGCGAATCTTTCGCGAGAAGAGGCGGAAGGCGATCCGCATGGCCTCCATCTCGTGCACCGTGAGCCGAACCGGGGGAAGGTAGCGTTCCGCCTTTGTAGAAGCTCTTGTCATTTTTCTATTTCAGCCGTGCGCTTCCTGCCCACGCTGGCGGCGGTTCTTTAGATTCTGGAGGAATTATATCATATTGACAAATCTCCACTACCTAAAAATCAACCGAAGGACCACCGGATAGGCGTCATTTTCTTGTCCGCGCGCGACGCTTTTCCGACCAGCCCAGGAGAAAATCCTCTATCGGAAGCGCGACGACGCGGCCGCTCATCGCGATGGGTTCCTTGCACGCACAAACAAGGAGGCCCAGGTGTGCCTCGGGGTATAAATCGAGAAAAGTCTCCAGCCCGCGGATGTCCGTTCCCGTGGGCCTGCTGACCGCCTTCACCTCAATGGGAAGAAGCCTCTGGCCTGATTCGACGACGTAGTCGACCTCCCGACCGTCCGAGGTTCGCCAGTAGGATAGCTCGGGTCGAGGAGCCTTCATCGAGGCCCATGTCCTGAGGTGATGTCCCACCCACGCTTCGAGCCATAGGCCCCATGATCGGCCGGAGACGAGCATCTGCGCATCCTGGAAACCGGCGATGTGAGCGGCCAGCCCCGAATCAAGCCACAACAGCTTGGGAGTTTTCGCCAACCGTTTCCCGCGGTTGACGGTGAACGCGGGAAGCTGCCAGATCTGGAAGGATATCTCGAGCAGAGAAAGATAGCGGCGGGCTGTCGTGGGTGGGACTCCTGCATCCTGTGCGACCTGGGCAATATTTAGAAGCGAGCCGTTCCGCAAGGCGGCGGCCTGCATGAGTCGACGAAATCCTATCAGGTCGTCAACGGCTGCGAGCAGCCGCAGATCCCGCTCGAGGTAGGTGGCGATGTAGCCATCGTACCATCGCGCTCGGAACGCGGGATCATCCGAAAGACACGGCACAGGGTAACCCCCGCGAACGACCGCATCCGCAAGGGACAGCTTAGCTTTGCGCGCGCGCGTTATCACCCGCAGGAGATCCTCGGGTTTCGTTGCGGACAGAGCGTCGTCCAGCGCCCCGGCGAGCTTCACGCTCTCGATTTCCGCCCACGTCATCGGCGGGATGCCCAGATATACCGCGCGCCCGGCAAGTGACTCCGATATCTGCTTCATGCGGAGAAGATTCGCGGATCCAGTGCACAGAAAGCGGCCGGGGCGCCTGTCCCGGTCAACCTCCACCTTCATGGCGGAGAACAACTCCGGCACGCGCTGCACTTCGTCTATTGTGATGTCTCCTGTGCCCTGCAGGAACGCCGCCGGATCCCGCTTTGCGATATCCAGGGTGTCGTATTCGTCCAGGGAGCGGTAGGAGCGGTTCGCCCCGATCTCGCGCGCTTGCACGAGAGTGGTCTTTCCCGTTTGTCGCGCCCCGATCAGCGCAACGATGGGGAACTCCCGCAGGACCTGCTTCAGGAACCCCGTCTGTGCTCGCGGGAGCACCTTTTGTAAATCATCCACATAATGGATGATAATCAACCACAACGTGGCGGTCAAGAGGATTCGCTCGGTAGCGCGCTTCGCGCGCCATCGACCACGGAGTGAACCTCCAGGGCTGTTTTTTATGGTCTCTCATGGACATTTTCGAATGGTCAATGGGTTTCAGCGCACGATTCGGCATTACGCATGTAGACCACCACACCCAGGCGCGCACGTGGAAGAAGAGCGCCTCGTGGTACCAGTCGGTCATCGCTACGAACGGCGCGTTCTACCGTTCGAGGAACGCGCCGGGGGTCAGTGCTTTAGCGCCCGAAACGTCCAGCATCCCGCTCATTGAACATTGTCAGCCCAGACCTCGTGGCGGATGGTGAGCGCGGTACCAACGAGCAGGGTTGCCGCGATCACGACGAAGCTTCCCCACCCCAGGGTCGTCTCCGGTCCCGCGGCTCCGGAATAGAGGCCGACGATCGACCAGGGCACCCATGGCCCCCATCCCGTATGTCCGAACACCGACGCGAGCACTAAAGTGAAAATCGAGAATCCAAGAGGCGCGAAATAGCCTCGCGTTTCAACGGCGACCCAGGCCACGACGACTGAACAGCAGAGTGACATGAGGGCCAGCGCGAGAAGCTTCGCCGCCGCATCGAGGAAGAGCTCTGAGCTGAAGGCGGCGAGCCGCAGGATCGAGCCGACGAGCAAGGTCTCGGCGATGATCCACACGGTCAGGCCGCCGAACCAGGCCGCCGAAACAATGATCTTGGCGAATACGAAGCTGCTGCGGGCCGTGGGCAAGACGAGCATGTTCTTTGCCGTGCCTTCGGTATATTCGCGGCCGAAGACGTAGGCGGCGATGATGGAGCACATGATGAGCCCGCCTATGCCTCCCATTTCCACGATGAAAGTGAGGAAAGCCGGCCAGTCGATGGGCTGTCCTCCGAAGGCGAACCTGGCTTTCTGCCCCAGAAGGCCGATGCTCGCGGCCACGCCTGGGTTCATCATCATCCACATGAAGAAGCCGGCCATCGCCACCATGAACGTATAGGCGAGAAGGGACATCCATGTCACCTTGCTTCTGCGGAGCTTCATGAGCTCGGTTGCGACAACGCCCAGGAATCTCATGATTCTCCTCCGGTCAAGCGCATGAAGTGCCGCTCGAGGTCCTCCTCCATCGGGAGAAGACGCTCGATGGCAATGCCAGCCCCTACGAGCGCGCGGGCGATGGGAGCGGTCCTCGCCGTACGGTCCGTGACGCGCAGCGTCGCGTCGCCCGAGCGCGACAACCCGACGAAACCGAGCTCGTCGCGAAGGACCTGCTCGGCATGGGCGACATCGTCGACTTCGATTTCGATCGCGAGCCTGCCATTCTCGCGCAGCTCGCGGTAATCGACTTGCTCCACGAGACTCCCCGCGTGCACGATGCCCACCCGGTCCGCGAGGTGCTCCACCTCGTCGAGGAGGTGGCTCGACATGAAGATGGTCACGCCCTGTTCGTCGGCGAGACGGCGGAGCAGCGCCCTGATCTCCACGATGCCCGCCGGATCCAGCCCGTTGGCCGGTTCATCCAGGATGAGGAGCTCGGGCGAGTGCACGAGGGCACGGGCGAGGGAAACCCGCTGCTTGTTTCCGAGCGAGAGTCTGCCCGCGCGACGATCCGCGTATTCCCCGAGCTTGAGGAGCTCGATCACCCGGTCCACGGAAGCCGAAGGCGCCCGGGTCAGCCGCTGCTGGATGCGAAGGTTCTCCCGGACCGTGAGGTTGGGGTAGGCCGCCGCCGACTCGACGAGGCAGCCGACGCGCGAGAGGACTCCTGCGCGGTTCTTGGCAAGCGAAGACCCGAGAATCGATATCTCACCAGCACTCGGCCGGACGAGGCCCAGGAGCATGCGGATCGTGGTCGTCTTGCCCGCGCCGTTTCGGCCGAGAAAGCCGTAGATTTCACCGCGGCGGACTTCGAGATCCACGTTCACCACGGCCTTCACCGGTCCATAGCTCTTGGAAAGGCCGCGCGCGGCGATTGCGCTCTTCATGATTCTCCTCCTGCGTCCGAGGCGATCCTCAGCGCGAGTGCCTCCGCGATCAGTGTGACAGCCGGTTGGTAGCTCCCCGGCGGAAAATCCTCCCTGTGTATTGCAATCGAGAACAGGGCTGGTACGAGTCCCCTGAAGGCGGCGACGGTATCCGGAGAGAGCAGACCTTTTGCCACCCAGCTTCCGAACGTTTCCTCGAGGACTCGCTTGTCGGCGGCCCGGTGTGCCTCGATCCGGTCCGGAGGAAGCCGTTCGATGATCGCCTGGATCTCTTTCATGCCGAGGTTCGCGAGGCCCGGTTCCCGCCCGAGCATGTCGAAAGTGCCCAGGAAAAAGCGTTCAATCCTTTCCCGGGCCGTTCCTTTGCCCTCCGCGACCTCCCGGATGAGGGCGCCGCGATACTCCGCCTCCCAGGACTCGAAGACCGAAAGGATGAAATCTTCCCGCGAAGAGTAGAACGAGTAGAAGCTCCCCTTCGATATGCCCGCCTCCCGCGAGATGTCGTCCACCACAAGGAGGCGAACGCCTGCGTTGTTGATGAGGCGTTTTCCAGCCGCCAGGAGCTTCGACCTGATCCGCTTCCGTTCCTCTTCGCTGAACGCTCTTGGCATATATGATCTCGATGACCATATTTGAATAAATGGTCATTAATAATGTATCATAACCAACAGCGAATGACAACAGGGCGTGATTCGATTCTTACAACGTTCGCTGGCCGAACGTCTCCAACAGGTCGGCGACCTCGAGGTGGCCCCTGATCTTGAACGGCTCACCGTATTTCTTTCCGATCAGGTGCCCGTAGTGCGACATTCGTGAAAACAGGAGCTCGTGGAAATGCTCGCTCGCGATGAACGTCGGCGGCTCGTTGCCCGAGACGCCTGCGTTGTACACCTGGCTCCCGTAAGCCCGCAAGGTGCGGCGTTTGTCCTCGATCACGCTGGAAACATCGACGATGAAGCTGGGATCGAACTCCCAGGTGCTCATGTAATAGACGAGCTGGGAGGGCCTGTGCGGCTCCTGTCCCGTATCCAGTTTCCTCAGGCCCGCGAGAAATGCTGCCTCCTCCACGATCCGGGAAGCTGCCGGGTGATCGGGGTGGCGGTCCTCCCAGTAGGGAAGGAGCACGATCCGGGGCCGATGCTCGCGCATTTCCCAGATGACCGACTCCCGCGAAGGCTCGTCCACGGACAGCCTGCCGTCGGGAAGAGCGAGCATCTCGTGGTGGGAGAGGCCCATGATGGCGCTGGCCGCATCGAACTCTGCCGCGCGCGCCGCGGGAGTGCCCCGAGTACCCATCTCTCCCCCGGTGAGGGAGATCACTCCCGTTCTTGCCCCGGCCCGCGCGGAGCGGATGAGGGTTCCGCTTGCCGCGAGCTCCACGTCGTCGGGGTGCGCGCCAAACGCCAGGATATCCAGGGTCACTGCAGGCGGGATATCCCGTGCCGTGGGTGACGTTTTCAGCGGCGTCATTCGATCACCAGCATCCTGTGCTCCGGAGCAAAGGGATCGATCGCCCCGGCGGCCAGGGAGAGGATACGGCGGCCGTAGCGGCCCAAAAAGGGAAGGGCGCAGAGCGTGCGCTCCTGAAGTCCGCCGCGGGGCGCCAGCGCCGCAGCCAGGCGTTCGACCTGTCCGCGCAGGATCCCGTTTTTCTTCCTCGATGCCTGGGCGATCTTCTTGTCCATGAAGTCGAGCTGGCGCATCGTTCGCGAGGAGCCGATCAGGGCCGTCCTGTGGAGGGTCGGGTCCAGCGCATCGATTTCGGAGACGATGCCCTCCCACGCCTCTGTGACCCGCTGTCTGCCGTCGGCGATGCGGCGAGAGAGAGACTCGGGCACCTGTTTCTTCAATATGTCGTCTATCACGTGTTCCCCCCGTTCGAGGAGCTGCACAAACTCCACACCCAGGCGCATGCGAAGTTTCTCCACCTTCTTCTCGACGAGGGTGAGCGAGCACCGGGGAACCATGAGAGGCATCGGGATTCCCAGGCGCTCGTAGGCGAGGGTGAGCTGGCAGAAATAGGCGATCTCCGCAGGGCCGAGCACGACGGCAAGCGAGGGGAAGACTGTGTCCTGGAAGAGGGGCCGCATTGCCGCGTTGGGCGTGAAGGAATCGGGGCTGTCCGCAAGCAGGGCTGAAAGCTGCTGCGCAGTGAACCGCTTGCCCGACGCCTTCAGCTCATAGCCCCGCGCGGTCATCGTGATCGCATCGCGGGCGGGGTCCTGGTGGAACAGGGTGAGAAAGCCGTCACGCAGCTCGATCTGAGGCTCGTACCCGGCGTTTACGAGGCGCTCCGTCTGCTCGATGACCGCCCTGCTCACGGGGCTCTTTTCAGTGATCTCCGCGTCGAACAGGCCGTGGGCGAGATTCTTCAGACGGACATCCGACGGATCGACGAGCGCAAGGCCCAGCGGCCCGAACAGGCTCGCCATCCACGCGCCGAAGGCCTGCGGATACGTGCGCCCCGGTGTATAAGCGGCGCGCAGCTCGGCCATCATCTCCCGCGAGCTGTCGCCCTCCGGCAGGAGGCCGGCAAGCTCGTCGAGCAGAGGTCCGACGGCCTCCCCGAGCCGGATGCGCGAGACGGGGAGCTTCGCAGGCCCCACCCCCGGCATGCGCAGCGATCTCAGCTTCCCTTCCCTGTCCGTGAGGAAAGCATGGTCCACCTCCGCAAGGTCGCTGTCCTCCGATGCGATCCAGAACACGGGCACGACGGGTCTCCCGAGGGCTTTCTCAGCGTGCCGGGCCACGGCCAGGATTGTCAGCGCCTTGTGCATCGTGAAAAGAGGGCCGCCGAACAGACCGGCCTGCTGTCCACCGATGGCGACCACGGCCGAGGGATCCTCGAGCCGGGCCACGCTCGAGAGAGCGGCTGGGCCGGAGCCGAGCCGCTCGTTCTGCTCACGGAGGATCGTGCAAAGAGACCTCCTGTCGTACCGTCGACCGTCGATGAGCCTCGCCTGCTCGGCGAATGCGTTGGGTTCCCTGAAATGCCTCGGGATCATCGCGCGGATGCCGTCTTTCGCATCCCAATAGTCCGCGAACAGCCGGGTGGTGGAAGGGATGCTGAGCAGCGCGA
>JBEKTX010000135.1:0-10427 GCA_049515615.1 Spirochaetia bacterium | reverse complement strand
CGGATTGCCATGACTTTACCTCAACGAATGCCACCTGGTCATCACGCCGCGCAATGATATCGATCTCGCCGATGCGGGTGCGGAAGTTCCGCGCAAGCACATTCCATCCCTTCGATTCCAGGTACGATGCCGCAACGTCCTCTCCTCGTGCGCCCTTCCGCGATGTCGAGAGCCCGCCGCTGGTCATCGCGCGGCCGCTCCTGCCGGTGCTCCATCGGATCCTTTGATTCCGCCGGCTGTTCCCTGCCCGCCTGCGGTTCCCTGCGCGGGCGCAAGGGACTTCGGGTCGACCGCCTTCACGATGAAAAGCGCTTTCTTCGTCAGCAGGTCGATGACCTCACGCTCGCTCAGCTTGTTTCCGTATTCGTCGATGATGAGCTCGACTGCCGGCCGCAGGGGCGCCTCGGAATGGGTCAGCACAACCCGGCCGATACCGGAGTTGTTCAATTGCACGATGCTTCCGATCGGATAGATGCCCATGCTCTCCAGGAACACCTTCAGGATCTTCGGATCGAAGTGGCGCCCGTTGTCGTTCAGAAGGTTTTTCATCGCGTTATAGCCGATCATCGAGTTGCGATGCGGCCTGTTGTTGATCATGGACACGTAGGCGTCAGCGACCGCGACGATCCGGGCCGCCAGGTTGATGTCCTCCCCCCTCAGCTTCCTCGGATAGCCCTGCCCGTCCCATCGCTCGTGGTGCTGGAGCGCGATCACTCCGATATCCTCGGGATACTTGAGATCCTTGGTGACCACCCTGTAGGAATGAATCGGGTGCGTGCGGATCTGGTTTATCTCCTCCGGGCTGAGCTTCTCCTTCTTTTTCAGGATGGCCTTCGGCACCTTTACCATTCCTGTGTCGTGCAGGAGCGCGCCCGTGGCGAGCTGGATGAGCCGATGGCTTGTGAACTTCAGCACGTTGCCCATTATGGCCGAAAGGATCGTGGTGTTGATCACTCCCGCGGCGATTTTCCTCTCGATCCTGCCCCCCATGAGGATGAGCTGGATCATCTCGTTCCGACCATCCTTCACCTTTTCCAGAAGCAGGTTGACCGTGGAATCGACCTTGGACCGGTCGATCTCCTCTCCTGTGGCCACGCTGTTGGCGATATGCTCGTATTCGTCGATCGCACGCAAGTAGGCGTCGAGGTTGTCCTTGTCGCCGGCCGGCAGGTCCCGGAAGCCCGTCACGTCGATGGACGCTTCGACCGAGCGGGGCGAATCCACAACGAGGGTTCCGTCGGTCCGGACCGAATCGATCTCCCAGCGAACCAGCCGGTCGATGTCCTTCTGCCGGATCGGAATCCCGGGCGGAACGAACACGTTCTCCCCGTCCATATAGACCGGCCTGTCGAAGCTCATCCCGTCGCGGAGATCGCTGGTCTTGATGCTCTTCATTCTTCCGCCGTCACCCAGGGTGGGCTGTCAGCCTTCAGCCCGCTGACAAAGACCAGCAGATTCGCGATCACTTCGTACAGGCTCTCGGGGATCAGGGTATTGATATCCAGCTCGATCAGCGAGGCGGCGAGATCCGGATCGGCAACCAGGGGCACGCCGTTCTCCCGGGCAATCCGCGTGATGGCCTCTGCAAACACGCCCTTGCCCGATGCGAGGACAATGGGAGCGGGGAGATCTTCGTCGTAATGGAGGGCGACCGCCGTGTCCGCCTGCACCGTCATTCCTTATCCCACCGTGTCCACGCTCGGGAGGATTTCTTCCTCCTCGACTGGCGTAAAGCCGTCGAAAGCGTTCCCTTCCTTTACAGTATCGTCAACTTCCAATCCCATGTTATGGAATTTTGACCGCAAGCTGTCCAGTCCCTGCACCGCGGCGCGCTTCAGCCGTTCGGAATCGCAGTACACCGACAGGGATCGGCGCCTGCCCTGGAGCGGCAGATACAGAGCGATTCCCTCGGTGGCAAGCGTGAGTGCAAGGGGACGCGACTTGAACGCGTCGAAGAGGATCTTCAAAGTCCCTGCAATCTTCCGGGCGCCGGTCGCGAAAACGAATGGAATGACGACCCATGACTGGGTCCGGCCAGCTGAGTGGTTGAAGGCCTGCAGGGCTGAAGACTTGGACCCCGTTTGCGCGGGAATTGAATCGGCGAATTCTTTTACTCCTCGCGGCGTTTCCGGAAGCGGGCGTCCCCGGTAGCGGCGAGGGTCTTCGCCGCCCTTCTGTCCGAATGCAAGGACGCGAAGAAGTGCGGCCGCTCCAGGGCTTGCGGGATCGATCCTCTTGTCCACAAGTGTGACCGCCGAGCGCGCCGATTTCCGGTCATCCAGTCCGGCACGCGTGAGGAGGGCCTTCACCTTCTGGATAGTCTCCGGCAGGAGTGGCAGCCCCGAACGCGCGAGGGTTCGAGCGATGATTTCCTCGAGTCCGCCTCGCGGCAGCCCCTGGAGTTGCAGCGCAACCAGCAGGGCGTCAGGGACGACGTCCGAGACCGTCAGGACCAGCTTCCCTGCCGAGCCACTCACCCTGGCCCGCAGGACAGCCCCCTGCTCCAGGGGTAGCTCCGAGGAGGCGGGATAGACTTTCCCCCGGACGCCCACCGCCCATTTGCCGGCATCGAGACGTTTGATAACGTGAACGACCACCGTCTCCCCGGGATGGAGGCTTGAAGCGTTCTGGATTGCCAGGCGGATATGACCCCCGACGGGGCTGGGCGTCATTCGAGCGTCCCCTCTAACGCCGGGCGGGCGTTTCCTCTCAGCTGTTCTCCGCCGCCTCGGAAGCCGCCTCTTCGGCGCGATCCGCCGAACCGGTCTCGGGCACCTTCTCCCGTCGGCGGTGGATGAGCTCCTGCACCTTCGCCGCCTTGCCCGTGCGGCCGCGGAGATAGTACAGCTTCGAACGGCGAATTCGGCCTTCGCGCACGCGGACAATTTTGGCAATCTTGGGAGAATGGAGAGGGAAGATCCTCTCCACGCCGACCCCGTAGCTGATCTTGCGCACCGTGAAGGTCTTCCGCAATCCATCCCGCTTCATGGCGATGACGATCCCTTCGAACACCTGCACGCGCTCTGTCTTTCCCTCGATGATCTTGTAGTGGACCTTCACCGTATCCCCGATACGGAACACCTCGACGTTCTCTTTCGTCTGCTCCGCCTCAAGTGATTTCATCACGTCCATGGCCGTCTCCTTCTTTCCTGATCTGCCCCGCGAGATCCCGCGCCTCGGTGGAGAGGTCCACGGAATCGAGAAGCTCGGGGCGATACCTCATCGTCTTCTCAACGCTCTTAAGAAGCCGCCATTGGCGGATCTTCTCGTGATGCCCGGATACCAGCACCTCGGGAACCCGTACTCCCCGGAACACTTCAGGCCGGGTATAGTGCGGGTACTCGAGGAGCCCCTCGGAAAAGCTCTCCTCCCGGAGGGACTCCCCCGTGATCACGCCCGGCAACAGCCGGGCAATCGAATCAACTACTACCATCGCCGCGGTCTCGCCCCCGGAAAGGACGTAGTCGCCGATGGAAATCTCGTCGGTCACGAAGAAGTCGATCACCCTCTGGTCGATTCCTTCGTACCGCCCGCACAGGAGGGTAAAATCCGGCCCCTCCGCCAGCTCCTGTGCCGTGCGCTGTGTGAAAAGCCGCCCGGCGGGCGTCAGGTAAAGCACCCGCGCGCCCGGGGCCGTGGTCGCGTCAAGGGCCGCGGCAATGGGCTCGGGTTTCATCACCATCCCGGGACCCCCTCCGTACGCCGCGTCGTCGCACACGTGGTGCTTGTCCACGGCAAAATCCCGAATATCGAGCACCTTCACGCCCACCAGATCCCGGGAAATCGCCCGCGCAAGTATGGAGCTTTCCAGGTACCCACGAAACAGCCCCGGAAAGAGCGTCAGGATCGTGATCGTCATCGAATGATCTCGTCATCTTTCAGACGAATCGTTCCCGCTCCAATGTCCACGTCGCCGATGAAATGCTCTGAGAAGGGAACAAGCCAGGTCTTTCCCTCTTTCCCCACGATTTCCAGGAGCTGCGCCGGCCCTCCTTCCCAAACCGAGCGAACGACCCCCACTTCCTCTTCACCGAACCAGAGGCTGCAACGGCAGAGGTCCGCCGCGTAGTACTCGTCTGCCACGAGCGGCGCCGCCGCCGTTCGTGGCACCCAGATCTCGCAGCCCACAAGGGAACGCGCTCTTTCCGGCGTATCCAATCCCGCCACCTTCACGATGACCCCGGGATCCTGGCGCCGCACCCATTCGAAATGCACCGGCTTCTCGACATGCCCCTTCCTGAGGAGAACGCTCCGCAGCGCAAGGAGATGCCCGATCTGGCCCGAGAGGCTTCGCACCTTCAGCTCCCCGCCGATGCCGTGGGTGGACGCGATGACGCCCACCGCGAGGAACGCGGAGGGCTCCGCGGCCCTCTCTCCCCGGCTCATGCGCCGCGCTCCCACGCCGCCGGAGGCGGACTCTCTTCGCAGCGCCGAAGGCGTATTTCTTCGATCAATCCAGGATCTCGAGCACCACCCGCTTGCCCGCCTTTGTCGACGCGGCGCTCAGCAGCGTCCTGACGGCCTTGGCGATACGGCCGTGCTTCCCGATTACCTTCCCGATGTCCCCCTCCGCCACTTTCAACTCGAGAATCGTCGATTTCTCACCCTCAATGACGTTCACAACGACCCCGGCCGGGTCGTCCACAAGGGTCTTTGCTATGTACTCGACAAGATCCTTTTCCACGGATCTCTCCTTTCGACCGCGCGCCCTCTATATACTGGACGGCTTGCGGTTCAGAAGCTGTTTCACCGTGTTCGATGGTGTGGCACCTCGGGCGATCCAGTCCTTCACCTTCGCTTCGTTCACCGACACCTGCTTTTCCAGCTTCTCGATGGGATGGTACAGCCCGATCTCCTCGAGAACCCGGCCGTCACGCGGAGTCCGGGAATCCATCACGACGATCCGATAAAAAGGCTTCTTCTTCGTTCCGAACCTCTTCAGCCTGATGCGCACGCTCACTGGCGTCCTCCTGTTCTTGCTACTGGCTCTCGCCGTCCCTGGCTATGACCTCGCTCACGGCCATCCCTGGCCTCGCTCGCTCTCGCCGTCCCTGGCTATGACCTCGCTCACGGCCATCCCTGGCCTCGCTCGCTCTCGCCGTCCCTGGCTAGGCCGCGCCTCTCGTACATCCCTGTACTCGGCGCGGCTCGACATCCATGTCTATGCCTGGCCGCCGAGCCGCGACAGCACCTGGGCCTGGTATCTCGAGTTCTTCGACATCTTCTTCATCATGAGACACGTCTTCTCGAACTTTTTCAAGAACCTGTTCACCTCGAACACCGAGGTGCCGCTGCCGCGCGCCACACGCGCCCTGCGGCGGGGGCCGACAATGCGGTAGTTCCTCCGCTCAGCCGGTGTCATCGAAAGGATGATCGCCTCCTCACGCTTCATTCCGGCCTCGTCCATCTTTTCTTCCGCTCCCGAGCCCTTCAACCCAGGGATCATTTCCACGAGGGACTGCAGGCTGCCCATCTTCCTCACCCGCCTGTACTGATCGAGCATGTCCTCCAGGGTGAAAGTCTCGGAGGCCAGTTTGTCTTGAAGCTTCTCCGCTTCACCCATCTCCATGGCAGCTTGGGCCTTTTCCACCAGGGTGACCACGTCGCCCATTCCCAGGATGCGGGAGGCCATCCTTTCAGGGTGAAATGCCTCGAGCCCGTCCAGCTTCTCGCCCACTCCGACGAACTTGATGGGCTTTCCCGTGATGCTCTTCACGGACAGCGCTGCACCGCCACGGGTATCCGAGTCGAATTTCGTGAGGATGACGCCGGTGAGCATCACCTTCGCGTCGAACTCTTTCGCAATCTCCACCGCGGTCTGCCCGGTCATCGCATCCGCGACCAGCAGGACCTCGGACGGACGACAGGCGTCCCGGATCCGCACGAGCTCGGCCATGAGGGCGTCATCCGCCTGAAGGCGGCCCGAGGTATCGACGATCACGACGTCGAATTGCTCGCGCTTTGCGCGCGCAAGCGCCCCTTCCACGACACGCACAGGGTCTCCCACCGCTTCCCGGTGAACCTGAACGCCGGCCTTCTCTCCCAGAACGACGAGCTGTTCGACGGCGGCGGGACGGACCAGGTCGGCGGCAACGAGGAGAGGATGCCTGCCTCCCTGCTTCAAGTGCAGCGCGAGCTTCGCCGCGGTGGTCGTCTTCCCCGATCCCTGGAGCCCTGCCAGGAGGATCACCGACTGCGTGTCCGGTCCCTTGAGCGCGAGGCCCTGGTTCTCCCCGCCGAGGAGCACCACCATCCTCTCGTAGAGGATCTTGATGAACTGCTGGCCCGGGGTGACCGAGCGCAGGACCTTCTCGCCCAGGGCATCCTCTGTGGTCTGGTTCACGAACCTGCGCACGACGCGCAGACTCACGTCAGCCTCGAGGAGTGCGATCTTGATTTCGTTGATCGCGTCCTGGATATTCTTTTCGGAAATATGCGCCTTGCCGCCGATCTGACGGATCAGATCACCCAGCTTGCCGCTCAATCTGTCAAGCATTCGCTTCCGTTCTTCTGTGGGCAGCGCAATGCGCCCGTGTGCTTCCTAATTGTAAAACAGGCAAATATATACCGAGCTTGCAAGACCGTGTCAAGAAGTCCGCGGGGGCTTGTACACGTACCGGGGGTCCGCTGTCACATATGCGCCGCCCACAATGCGCATGATCGCCACAGGGAGGGTTGCCGGCTTGTGTGTTTTCCTGTCCATGTCGAAAATTCCCTGGAGGGCCCGGAATGAGGTCATCTGCTCGAGAGCATCGCGCACGTTCTGTGGGTTGGAAGTCCCTGCCTTCTGGACCGCGGCGATGATGAGCCCCACTGCATCCCAGCCGGGGACCACGGAAAGCCGCGGCTTTTCTCCAAATCGTGACAGGAACGCGGGAGCGATGTCGGCAAGCCCCGGATCGTCGGGCGCGACGGACAACCAGAACCACGCGTTGTTGGCTGCATCACCGAAGGCGGATTTGGCATCGCCGGCCTGGGTGGCCAGCGGCGCATACCAGGCCTGGTTTCCCAGAAGGACAGCCTGCGGCAAAGCTTCATGAATGCCATTCGCCGCCGCCGCATTCTTCTCCGTGGACGCGCAGACATATACCGCATCGATTCCCGCTTCACGGAGTGTGCGCAGCGAAGCCGCCAAGTCTCCTTCCGGCATCGCCACTGAGGCGGCGACAATCCTTCCCGATTTCCTCACGACGCTTTCGAACGCGTGAGCCTGTATGACCGAGACGGGATTTGCAGGATCGTAGAATGTGGCATACCGCTTCAACATGAAATGTTCCACGGTGTAGCCCGCAAGAGACGCGGCTGCCTGGGCCGCGGACGGTTGGAGGAGAAATGCAAACCGTCGGACGGATCCGGCGAATTCCAGGTTCTCCGGTTTCAGGCCGGGATTGGTCACCCGGTCGTCAATGCTGAGCGACACGAGGGGTACTTTCGTAAGGTCTGCGACAGGACTCACCGCGAGTCCCGAGTTCGGGACGACAGCGCCGATCACTGCGCAGACCCCTTCTTCCTGTGCAAGCTGTGTGAATGCCTTGACTGCCTCCGCGGCGCTCTGCTTCATGTCCCGGACAATCAGCTCGATCTGACGGCCTCCAATGCCGCCTCCTGCATTCGTCTGGTCGATACGAAGCTCGGCGCCCTTCAGGGCATCGTTTCCCTCGCGCGCACCGTTGGAGCTGAGGTCGGCATACATCCCGATCCTGATGGGGCTCGTCTCCCGCAGCGGGCGCTGAGAAGCGCACGATGAAAGGACCCAGACCAGAACAAGACAACAAGCGGCGCAAATCGATCGGAGCATGGGGGACGCAGTATACAGTTTTCGACGGGAGCAGTCAGCATCGGATCAGGCTGCTCACCTCACCTGGATGAAGTGCCTGTCGATGTACTGCATTCGCCGGCGGGCGGCGTCCGCAAACGCGCTCTCAGGATGGTTGGACAGGATCCCGCTGTACAGGTCACGGGCGCGCGCGATGTCACGGAACTGAGAGTCGGCTTCGAGAAGCTGCGCGGTAAGGTAGTCCGCTTCGTCCCGCCAGGCTCCCTCCGGATAACGTTTCACATATTCGCCGGCGAGGTCGAGAGCCATCCCGATCTCTGATCGAGATCTCTCCATGCGCACTACCTGAATGAGGGGTTCTTCCATGGCGGGGACCTTCAGCGCGAGGAACTGCCTGAGGTACGAGATCAAGCCCTGCTGGTCGTTCTGAAGCACCGCAATGCGCACGAGCCCCGTGACGGCGCTCGGCGTGAACGTGCTCTGGGGGCTGAGGTTCTTTCTGTAGAATTTCCCCGCTGCGTCGTAGCTTTCCATACGCATGTAGAGGCCGGCAATCTGGTCGTTCAGCGCCGGGTTCCCGTCCTTGTAGCCCTTCAGCAACTCGACAACCGCGGCCTGGTATGAGCCGAGAGTGGCAAGCTTCTGGGCAAACACCGGGTCCCCGGTCTCGTCGGTCCCTGCTGCGGCAGAATCCGGACCCGGCGGCTGGACAACGGTAGCGTTGAAATCCTGGTCCGAGACCACATGGACCCGCACGGTTTCCCTCGCGGTTCTGCCGGCCGTGTTGTCCTGTTGGAGGAAATCGAGGTCATACGTGCCCAGTTTCAGCGCCTGAAATGTGAACCACGTCTTGTTATTGCGATTCTCCTTGGACTTGAAGGACATTCCATCCGCTTGGCCCCTGGCGTCGGGGAATCCGAGGAAAAGGTAGCCAACGCCATCGAGGCCTACCTGGAGCACGTCGCCTTGCCGTGCATAGATCTCCCTCAGCCTGCCGTACGGGGCCGGCTGAGGGCCCGATCCCGGGGGACCTGAGGTGGTAGATGTCGATGAGCCCGTCGCAGCCATTCCACTGGCTACGGCTGTTCCGCCCGAGGCCGCCGGGCCTTGCGCGGGCTGGGCGATAGAAGGAACCGGGGACGGAGGCCTGCCTGCGGGAGCGTTCGCGGAAGCCGCCTTTGGTGCGAAAGAACCAGCCGGCTTCGCAGCTGCGGCTGGCCGGGCTGAGGCCGCTGAAGCGACAACCGCAGATGGAACAGGGGGGGCGGCGAGCACAAATGAATCCCTCACCCTGGGCGGGATCGGAACGGTCAATCCTGCATCGACGGAGGGGCGGGCAATCTTTTCAGGCGGCGGCGCTGGCGTCAGAACCGCCGGCAGCTCTGCGGCGGATTCGGCAGACGCTGCACCTGCGGCGCTCTCTGTGACGGGAAGGGCTGCCGCATCGGGGAGAGCGGGAAGAGAAAGATCGGGCGGAGGAGCGGGGGTTCCGTGTCCGGCGACAGGCGCCGCCTTCGAATCGAACAACTCAATACTGAGAGACGGCATGCGAGGCGCCGTGGCGCACGACCCCATGAGCACAGCCGCGCCTGCGGCCAAAAAAGCCACGGTTGTATTCTTCATCGGTTCCCCTCCCAGAAAAACCGCACCTCGGTGACAGTCCTGAGTATATACCTACGGCACGTCCTGGAAAAGGCGCTGCATGTTCTGGTCGTTGATGGATTCCACAAGTTCGGCCGCAATGTCGCGGGGTGACACCCAGTACTTCGAGGCCAGCTCGTGGCTCCACCGGGAGATCCGGGGCCGGAAAGGAGTGTACTCCAGTCTTGCCCCGGGCCTGTCCAGCGGTGGAAGGATGAAGTCCTCGGCGCCCAGTGCGAGCTCCTCGGTTGTGATCAACGGCTCTTTCCCTGCTCGGGCGTTCTGTTCGAGAGTCGGCGCTGCCGCGCGTCGCGACCGGCCGGCCGCCGAGGAGGCGACCACGCCGAGAGTGATCACGAATGCCACCAGTGCAAAGCCGACGATTGCAAGCACCTCAACGCGCAGCCGCGGGATGAGCTTGTTCAGTCTGTTCCCGATTTTCCAGCCTGATGGCAACCAGCTTCGAGACACCGGACTCCTCCATCGTCACTCCATAGAGCACGTCGGCCCGCGCGACAGTCCGCTTGTTGTGGGTGATGACGATGAACTGGGAATTTGCAGAGAACTCCTTCAGGAGATTCGTGAGCCTTCCCACGTTCTCATCGTCGAGCGCCGCGTCGATCTCATCGAGCAGGCAAAAAGGCGACGGCTTCACCATGTAGATTGCGAACAGGAGCGACACGCCGGTGAGCGAGCGCTCGCCGCCCGAGAGCAGGTTGATGTTCTCCAGCTTCTTGCCGGGGGGCTGGGCAAAGACCTCGATGCCCGACTCCAGGGGCGCTTCGGGGTTTTCCAGGCGAAGCTCCGCCCTGCCACCGCCAAACAGTCGACGGAACACGGTATGGAAGTTCTTTTTGATCTTGTTGTACGAGTCGAGGAATAGCTCGGTGGATTCGGTGCGGATTTCCGTGGTGACCCTCTTCAGGTCCTCCCGCGCACGGCTGAGATCTCCGAGCTGGCCGCTGAGGAACTCGAAGCGGTCCTTCACCTCCGCAAACTCTTCGGGTGC
>JBEKTX010000134.1:0-16460 GCA_049515615.1 Spirochaetia bacterium | reverse complement strand
TGGGGTTCCTCCTTTGACTGGCCGAACGTGTTGGGTAAACCGTTTGGGTCCAATCATGGGTCAGGAACCCGCTTTTTTCACCTTTGAAACCTACCAGGCGGAAATACGTCCGGATCGGAAAACCGCAAAAAGTGCAGTTTGCTTGCGCTTTTTGCGGTTTGCGCAATGTGCGGGGCAGGCGCGTTTTTCCGGGCGGGCACCCAGAGCGTGAACTAGACGAACTCTTCGCGCTCCCGAAGGATGACGATCTCGCCTTTTTGCTCGAGAAGTTGAATGTATTCCAGGAAATCCTGCTGTGCGCGGTCCAGGTCCGCCTTCCGCGCGGGGCCGCTGAACTCTTCCTCCATCCGGATGAGACCGCGCCGCCGCTCTGAGACCGAGGCGAGCATCCGCTGCCGGGTCTTTTCCTCAGCACCGCGGAGCACAAGGGCCAGCTCCTTGTCCGCGTAGTCCCGCAGGACTCGCTGAAGGTCCTTGTCGGGCATCTGATAGACGACGTCGATCGTATACAGCTTCTTCCTTATCAGGTTGGCGGTGTTCGGCTCCAGCTCGGCCAGAATCGCTTGCTCCTTCGAGGGGTCCATGTAACGCAGGATCTCGGTAAGGGCTGCCTTCCCGTCCACTTCTTCGGTCACCGGCTCGCCCATGTCACGGACCTTGCTGCGCAGTGTTTCCTCCGCTTTTCGCAGCACCTCGGCGTCCACTTTCAGGGTTTTCGCAATGCGCGGGATTATCTCCCGCTGCACCTCCGGGCTCAAGGCCTGGAGGATCCGCGCGGCGAGCTTCGGCTCGAGGTGCGCGAGGATCAGTGAGGCCACAGGCACCGATTCACTGCGCACGAGGGATATGGCCTGGTGGACATCGATATCCTGAAGAAACGTGAAAGGAGGGGGCGCCATGTCCTTGCGCACCTTCTCGAGGATCTCGTCCGCCCTTTCCTTTCCCACTGAGGCGAGGAGCATCTCCTGCGCCTTCTCGATGCCCCCGCTGGCGATGAGGTCCTTGGTCTCCCGGATGTACCCGAACTCCTCCAGGATCTTCGAGGCTTCCTTCTCTTCGATGTGCTGAGTTCGAGCGATCTCGAGGGTGATGCCCTCCACCTCCTCCGCAGACATATGCCGCAGGACGCGCGCCGCCTCGTCCTTTCCGAGGAGCATGAGGAACTGTGCCGCCTTGCGGTAACCGGTGTCCCGGCTGGTTTCCTTGATGAAGCCCTTGATGCTCGGATCCCGCTGCGGTTTGTGTTTTTTTCCCGCTCTCTGTTCCCTGCGGTAGGCGTCCTCGGGACGTGACATGCCCGTTATTCTACAATCAAAACGCGATGGTGTCAGGATTCGGCCCGATGCGGGCGCCGGCGTCCAGGCTCCCGAGGCTCGTCATGTCTCCCGCATCGAGTGCGAAATCGAAGATCCTGCTGTTTTCCAGAATCCGCTCACGGTGCACGGACTTCGGAATCGTGACCACGCCGAGCTGCAGGTCCCACCGGAGAACGATCTGGGCGTTGGTTCTGCCGTGCTTGTGTGCGATGCCCGCGATCACCGGGTGATCGAGACTGCGTCCCCTTGTCAGGGGAGACCACGCCTCGTGCCTGATTCCCGCCCGCACATCGAAATCGAGAAGGTCCTTCTGCACCAGGAAAGGGTGGAACTCCACCTGATTCAGGACAGGAGTGACGGAGGCCGATTTCATCAGGTCCCGCAGGTGGTGCACCAGGAAGTTGCTCACCCCGATGGCCCTCACCTTCCCATCGGCCAGCAGCGATTCCAGGGCCTTCCAGGTGTCCATGTATTTTCCCCGCACCGGCCAGTGAATGAGGTAGAGATCCACGACGTCGACGCCGAGATTTCTCCGGCTGCGGTCGAAAGCCTTCAGGGTTGGCCCGTATCCCTGGTCCGAGTTCCAGACCTTCGTCGTGATGAACACTTCCTCGCGCGGAACGCTGCTGTCCCTGAGGGCGCGTCCGACGTCCGCCTCATTCTCGTAGAAGGCGGCCGTGTCCACGTGACGGTAGCCGATGTCCAGTGCCCAGCGCACTGCCTGCTCAGTCTCCTTTCCCGGGGGAGACTTGAATACCCCCAGCCCGAGCCAGGGTATCGAAACTCCGTTGCGCAGCGCCACGGAGGAAGATAGATCCGTCGGTTGTTGCCCGGTCACGTTCCGCATGAGGATACTATACTCAAATTGTCGAGGAGGGTTGAGAATGGCGAAGGCACACGTTGTGGCGATATCCGGGGCCGCCGGCGGGCTGGGACCGACGGTCGCGCGCGCGTTCTTCGAAACGGGGGCTTCCCTCGCCCTGGCAGGCAGGTCCGAGGAGAAGCTCGTTCGATTGCTGGACCTGCTCGGCGTCCCGACTGATCGCCGGCTCGCTTCCGGCGTGGATCTCGCAAACGCGGAAGCGGCCCGGTCATGGGCCGAATCGGTGAAAGCGAGGTTCGGCAGGGTTGATGTCGTGCTGCACCTCGTCGGGGGATACAAAGGCGGCGCCTCCCTCAGCGAGCTTTCACTCTCTGACTGGGACGAGCTGCATGGCATGCTCATCGGCACAACGCTCAGCGTGGTGCGCGCGTTTGCGGGCATGTTGAAGGCAGGAGGAGCACGGTTCATCAGCGTCACTTCTCCGAAGGCGCAGGCGCCAACGGCAAAGAGCGCGCTCTACTCGATGGCAAAGGCTGCCTCCGACGCGCTCGTGCTGGCTCTCGCCGACGAGCTGCGGGGAACAGGCTCTACGGCCAACCTCGTCGTCGTCGATTCAATAGACTTCCCAGAGACACGCGGCAGTGAACCGAGAAAGCCCTATGGGAGATCCACGCCCGCGGAGGAGATCGCTGCCGCGATGCTCTTCCTCTGCTCAGACAAGGCCGCGACGATCAACGGCGCGCGCGTGCCATTGACGGGCAGGTCGGCTTGAACCGACTGGCAACCCAGAAAAGCCCCTACCTGCTGCGGCATGCCGGCAACCCGGTGGACTGGTACCCGTGGGGGGAAGAAGCGTTCGAGGCGGCGCGGCAGAACGACAAGCCGCTTTTCCTTTCCATCGGTTATTCCACCTGCCATTGGTGCCATGTCATGGAGAGCGAGTCCTTTGCGGACCCCGGCGTGGCCGCACTGATGAACGAGGCGTTCGTCTCCATCAAGGTGGACCGGGAGGAGCGGCCGGATCTCGACGAGCATTTCATGAACGTGAGCCGGCTGCTCACCGGTACGGGTGGGTGGCCTCTGTCCATACTCCTGACCGCGGATGGCAGGGCGTTCTACGCGGCAACGTACATACCCCGTGAGAACACGTACGGCCGGATGGGGATGCGGGAGCTTGTCCCGAGAATCCGCGACTTGTGGCAGAACCGCCGCGAGGAGGTCGTTCGCTCAGCGGACGCGATTGCGACGGGGATCGGAAAGATCGACCGCCGCGCCGCGCAGGGCTTTGTCGTGGGGCCGGGCGCGGCGGTCGGCGCCGCCCGCGCGCTGGCGGGAATGTTCGACAGCAGGCATGGAGGGTTCGGCGGCGCGCCGAAGTTCCCGATGCCGACGCTCATCGGCCTGCTCCTCCGCTCCTGGCGCAGGGATGGTGACGCAGAGACACTCGGAATGGTCGAGCGCACTCTCGCAGCGATGAGAAGCGGCGGGATCTACGACCAGGTGGGTTTCGGCTTTCATCGGTACTCGGTGGATGAGCAATGGCTCGTGCCCCATTTCGAGAAGATGCTCTACGACCAGGCGCTTCACTGCCTTGCTTTCACCGAGGCCTGGCAAGCGACGGGCGTGGAGGCCTGGAAGGAAACCGCGAAGGAGATCTGCGCGTATGTCCGAAGAGATCTTGCCCTGCCGGAGGGTGCGTTTGCCACGGCGGAGGACGCCGACAGCGAAGGTGTGGAAGGGAAGTTTTACGTCTGGACCGAGTCTGAATTGCGCTCCCTGCTGGGAAGCCGGGCCGATGACTTTTGCGCGCGCTATGGCATTGATGCCGCCGGCCCGAATATTCTGCACCGGCCGATTTCCGACCGGATGCCCGCGGGAGAAGCGGAGGCCATTCTTCTCGCCGCGCGCGCTCGCCGCACGCGGCCGTTCCGGGACGACAAGATCCTCGCCGATTGGAACGGGCTGATGATCGCCGCCCTCGCGCGCGCGGGCAGAGCCTTCGGTGAGCCGTCACTCGTCGAGGCCGCCGGCGCCGCCGCGCGATTCGTCACCCGGCGCATGCGCCGAGCGGACGGAGGTCTTTTCCACACGCATCGTGACGGGGAATCGGCGATCGCCGGGTTTGCCGATGACTACGCATTCCTGGCCTGGGGAGCCCTCGAGCTCTACGAAGCGACCTTTGACGCGACATGGCTGGAGGAATGCATTGCGCTGACGGAGTATCTGCTTCTGCATTTCTGGGATCCGGAATCGGGCGGTTTCTTTTCCACAACGGAAGGATCAGAAGTCCCGCGCCGAAAGCCATTCGCCGATGGCGTCATCCCATCGGCCAACTCGGCGGCGACGCTTCTCCTGCTCACGCTCAACCGGATGACCGGCCGTCGTGACTACCAGGAGAAGGCGGAGCAACTGTTCTCTTTGTATCCGCGGACCGCATCCGCCGACCCGATCTCCTTTTCATTCTTTCTCGCGGCTGCGGACTTCGCCGCGGGTCCTGGATGCGAAGTCGTCGTGGCCGGAGATCCTGCCGCACCGGACGCGGAGGAGATGATCCGCGCCCTTCATCGCAGCTATCTCCCCAATGCGGTGCTCCTTCTGAAGCAGTCGGACGCGGCAGGCCAGCTGATTGTCAGGCTGGCCCCCTTTACATCGACGGTGCGGACTGTCAATGGGAAATGCGCTGCGTACGTGTGCAGGGACTTCACCTGCTCCCTCCCGACGGATGACATCGCGGCGATGCTCGCCGAGGTGAAGCGCATCTAGGGGCGCTCTCCTTCGACTCCCATCTTCCTGTACATCTCGTCCAAGATCTCGCGCAGGGGCAGCGGCTTCGAGTGCACCGGCGTGCAGTTCTCCCGACCGGTATCGAGGCTCTCATTGCCCAGACGCGAGCCAAGTGTTTCCACGGGCGCCTGCCCGGAGAGGGCGAGGTAGACGTCGCCTACCATGACGATGGATCGTTTCAGCGCCTCGTCGTAGAGGTCGAGGAAACTCGCGTTCGTCACCGCTCTGCTGTCGCACGGGTGGCACCAGGACTGGTGAGAGAGGTTGAGGAAGTCGTATCCCTCAGGGACCTCCCGGGGGTGGAGCAGTCCGAGCCTTTTTTCGCGGAATCCCTCCTTTCGATCCTTGCGGTAGGCGAGCTTCATGAGATCAGGGTTGAGGTGGTTCGACAGTTTGTAGAAAAAAATGGTGTCGTGATAGGCGTTCTCTATCCGCTGCCTGTTCCGGCTCTTGAAGTTGTACGCGGGATAGACCGCGTTCAGGCCCTTCACCATTGCCTTGATCACCGGGTAGGGGAGGGTTGCGCCGCAGCGGACCTTGGAAAGGAAGTCGAATTGCGACGGGAGCAACCCGTAGCGGTCGCGGAGCACAAGGACATCAAGGATCCGCTCGAGGAAGGGATGGGCGTGGTACATCCGGGTGCCTGCCTCTTCCTTCGGATCCACCCAGCCGGCAAAGTAGCCGATGAAGGGATGCGTGATCCGGTCCAAAGGGGCATGAGTAGTGAAGCCGAGGGTGAATGCAGAGAGCTCGGAGCCGGGCCCCGCTCGCAGTCGCGCCGCTTCCCTCACGAGCTCCTGCACGAACGAGCCGTAGCCGTGCCGATGGAGGGCGACCCCGTAGCGGAGGCCCGTCGGCATGGTGCGCTGGTTATGGTAAAAAAAGTCCGGTCCCTGGGCGCCGAACCTGAACAGGTTGCCGTGCGCGTCGAGGATCTCATCCGCCTTTTCCCCGAGGGCGGCGCGCAGCGCATCCTCCGCAAACAGGAGATGGGCGAAATGGGACGGCATGAGATGAACATACTATATTGGACGCCGCATGACAGCACTTGACTTTTTCAAGACCCCCGGTAGTATGAGCCGATGTCGCCGCTGTAGCTCAGACGGTCTGAAAATCCGTGTGTCAGGGGTTCGATTCCCCTTGGCGGCAATAGCTTCACTTGACCTGAATCCCACGGATGTCACGACACCCTGTGTTTTACAGGGTTTCTGTGTTAGCGGTGTCTTTGCTGTGCCTTTGTGCTCCGGGCAGCCAAGTCTCCAAACCGCCAAAAAGTGGGCTGAAGTGGCTACACTAATGGCTACACGACTTTCGGGGCAAAAAGCCAGTTTGCCCTCGTGATCCGCACCGCTCAACTCCTGCCCCTGTCCCGTTGAACCGCAGATAACGCAAATCGTCCTGGGCAGTATGGACTTGGACAAATCCAGGCGATACATTTTGGGCATGTCCTGACCCCCCACTCCTAGTTTACCTCCCAGACCCCTCAACCAAGACCGCCATTAGGCGAGCCGGAGGGCTGGTGTAAACGCCCAAAATGGAGTGGCGTCATGAACCCCAACTATTCTCAATACCTTCTGAACCAAGCAGCCCGGCGGCTCAACCGCTGTCGGCGGCTCCGTGTCTGCCGACAGGTTGGACGGAGAATGAGAGATGAGTAGAGCACCTGATGATGTAGTCATCAGCGCATCGTCGCTCCTTCGCAAGCGGTTTGATCCGCTGCACTGGGTGATACCCGATGTGCTGGTGGAGGGACTCACGATAATGGTGGGTGCCCCCAAAGTCGGCAAGTCGCTGCTGTCGCTGGCGATTGCGACCTCGGTGGCGACGGGCAAGCGGTTTTTCGACCGCCCGATTCGCAGGCAGAAGGTGTTGTATCTGGCACTGGAAGATGGGCAGCGCCGGGTCCAAGACCGCCTCACCAGGCTGCGGAACGGAACCCCGCTTGACTCACTTTCGATCATCACCTGCGACCGCCTTCCTCTTGGTCGGGCGATGGCGACCATCGAGGCGAAGGTCAAGAAGTTCCGCCCGAAGCTGGTTGTCGTGGATACCCTGGCGCAGTTGGGCGGCGAAATCGTGCTTGGCAACAACTACACCAGCACCTACCACTCACTGCTGCAACTCAAAAACCTCGCTGACACTTACCACCTGGCGTTGATCGCAATGCATCACTCGTCCAAGAACAAGAAGGATGACTTCGTTCTGTCTCCCATCGGATCGCAAGGCATCACGGCGGTGGCGGATGCGGTGGCAGACCTCCGCCGACCTCGCAACAAGACACGGGCAACCTTTTCGATGACGAGTCGGGACGCCGGGGAGATTCAACTGCACTTGGAACTGGTCAATGGGGTGTGGGAGATGTCCGAAGCGCCGGGGCCGGAGGACGAGGTATCCGCCAGCCGCGCCGCCGCGCTGGAAGTCTTGCAAGAACCGAAGGAACCGGCCGAACTCGCCAAGGAGATGGGAATCACGGCGAACTCCGCCAGAGTCCTCCTGCACCGCATGGTGGAGGCGGGGCAGGTTTCAAGGATTACGGGCACCAAGAAGTATCAGGCAGTTCGGGTGTAATGCCTGTAATGCGTAATGGAGGAATCAACGAACACGCTATGAGGAAAACGACAAAGAAGACGATTGACCAGTTCTCCAACGGAGAACTCTTTGATGAGATTGAGAAACGGGGGTATGGCATCCCCTATCTCATCGAGAGCCAAGCGGATGTGGAACAGGAAGTGAGCGACGAGCTTGACGAAAAGGTTCGTTTCAAGAGCGAGCGTCAGTATCGCCACTTCATCTGGTGCCTTCGCAACGATTGGGATGTCTTTGACAAGCAGACGATCAACGACATGATGCGTGCTATTCGCACTCTCGTGAAAGAAGGAACCAAGTTTCGGGTGCCGAAGGACTTCGACGAGGGGGACGTGTAAGCCCCCGTCCCCTCTGGCGGCTTTGCGGGGCTGGCACGCTCGTAGGAACGCCTTGCCCACACGCAGTCGCCAGAGGGGGCAAGAGTCGAGCGGGGAACCCCGCTTTCTCAATGCATCGTGTTCCCAGAGCATACTTTGATGTGGCTCATATGAGTAACCCAAGGAAAGATGGCTACCATGACAGAGCAACGGACGCACTCACTCGACTCCGCCAAGCAGCAAATGAAAGCAAGATGGCTGGCTCCAAGATACTTGAGGTGTTCGTTGATGCGTGGATCGCAGCGGGTAAGCCAGTTCGTTTCAAGGTCATTCCATACTCATATGAGGAAACTCGTTCGTATGTGGAAACGATTGATCGTATCGCTGGCTTGGTCTTCGATCAGGCATCTATGGAAGCCACCGGCCCCACTCACCCACCTGCAGAATCGCAGAGCAAGGGTGGTTGACTCCTGCCTGAGCCGGTAAGTCCGGCCCAGTGATCCAATCGACTCTCGTCCTTGTGCCTGACGGCTCGCACCCAAATGACTGCCCAGGAGTTTCTGACCATCAACCCTGACACGCTGACACCAGACCAACTGCCCTTGATCGCTGAAATGCTGTTGCGGGGAGGTACCTTGCGGACTCTGCGGACAACCCACCCCCATGCTCCACGACTACAGCTATTTCGTCGTCCACGGCGAGATCGAGACCTGTTCGGTATGCGGCGAGCGCCTGGAGTGGAACCGACAGCAGCAGTGGCGTCATCAGCAGCAGTGGCGTCATCAGCAGCAGCGGCGTCATCAGCAGCAGCGGCTCCCAGACCGCCGTCCATTATCGCAAATTCAACACAGGTGGAAGCCCATTTGATCATCCATTTGGAAGACGAGAACCTGTTGACCGAACTTGTTCTTGATGGTGTCTCTTATCGCAACCCTTTGACTATGATCAAAGTCCGCTCCGAAAAATGTCGCTCGCAATCTCAAGAAGCCATTTACGGCATTTGTGAATGCCATGTCTCGCCCGACCTCACATGGTCTTGCCTCGGTGAACAACCTGACTTCATTTTCGCTCTCGTGCTTCTTCTCTTTTACTACTGAATGCAGAGAAGTGCTACTCGAAGATGAGATGGTCTGCGCTGGGGCGTTTGCAGCAGCATCGCTATAGACAACCCCATAAGGTGTATCCACCTTGTAGACAGGCACACCTTCCATATCGAGACCCGGATTGGTCATTGGGATGTTCAAGCGCTCCCGTGCTCGCTTGAGTTCAAGTTGAAGATCGCCACTGGCGCTGCCATAGGTCATGTTGCAGGAGATTGAGAACCAGAAACACATCCCGTTGCCCTTCCCAGCGCCAATGATGTTGCCGTTGACGATAGTATTGCGGTCATCGGCAAAACCCATCCACATCTCGGCGTTCGTAAAGGCAGAATCTTGACTTGAGAAACAACAGCCAAGAAGATCGGTTGCTTCCTTGTACTCTACCTCGTTGTGTTTTAGCGCCAGCGTCCGATCTGGCTGTTTATGGAAATGCAGTTTGCCTTCAAGGATGGTATGAATGTGCACTGGTTTTACGAACTTGAAAACGCCACTCATTTTGGATCGATCTGTTCCGCCAGCCACTCGTCCAGAGTTCCCGAAACCCCTGGACGCTTGGATCAACACCATTTTCTGGACTTTACTTTTCGGAGGTCGTCAAGGCGTATCGCACCGCAGATAAGGGATTTTAGAAGTAGATCAAGCGGCTCGGAGATGTTGTATTCACCCCGTTCGTACTTCGAGAAAGCCATCACACCGCCGCCAAACAACTCGCTCGCTTCCTTTTGGGTGAGATGCAACTCTTCCCGTATTGCCCTTATTTTGGACGGCGGGAGTTCAGTCAGTTCTTTATCAACTCCCCTCTTGAACGCCTGTATCTCCCGTTCTCCCAGCCGTGCCTCCTCGGGTGATAGATCGCAGTTGTCGCACTTGGTGCAGTAGGTGCCTGGCTGCTTGAAGGTGTGGGTCTTACCACGATAGGTGTAGGATTCATCTCGAACATCATGGATTGTCTTTGCCCCGCATTCGGGGCATTGACTCTTGCCAACCTTGAAAGCATTAGCCATTTCGCTTCTCCTTTAGTGAACACCCCATGGCCGGAAGGAAACGATTCTGGCTTTTCGGATACCCTCCTCATCTTCCAGAACCTGTACCTTGATATACCAGTCATCGTTGCCAACGCAGTACCTGTATTCATCCTGCCACGATCCGGCGTAATCAGCATTGTTAGATTCCATCGACTTCTGGAACTGACTTGGACTCAACTTGCACACAATGTCCAACGCATCATTGAGGGTCAAGTCTCGATTGAGGATGTCCCTCTCTGCTTTGTCGCTCATCGACCATTGACCCTTTCTGATCAGGTCTTGAACCTCTTCTAGGTCGTATTCGGGCAGTTGCTTTTTCTTACCCACGACCTAAACTCCAATATAACCTATTAGGTTAGTGTTGTCAAGTGCCTTTTCAGTTGTGTTCAAGAGTATAGTACCCAGCGAGCGGGGACTTGAAGAGACCTTCGACTTCTTGAAGGTTCCATATCCTTGAAGCGCAAGCGACAGGAGAGGGACTGCGTAGGGAGCAACCTGTCGAACCAACTTCAAGACATCCATACAGGCATCGTATTGCCATACTGCGTTCGGGTCAAGGAAAGTCTGCCTGCTCGTTATTGACAGATTTTGGATGGATGATACACTGGCTGAATGCCGCAAGTTCCAAGCGAAATACTAACGCTCAAAGACCTTTCTGCTTACCTGAAAATCGCTCCTTCCAGCCTCTACAAACTCGTTCGTCAGGGCGGAATCCCAGGAAGGAAAGTCGGCAAGCGTTGGCGGTTTCACCGGCAAGCAATCGACAAGTGGCTTCAAGGCAGCCAAGCCAAAGGGCAAAAGCGGAGCAAGAGATGACGCCGATCAACTTCGCAGAGAAAGCAAACTTCATCTGGTCTGTTGCCGACCTGCTCCGAGGTCCCTACCGCCCAAACCAATACAAGGATGTAATGCTTCCTTTGGTCGTCCTTCGACGGCTCGACTGCGTTCTGGAACCGACGAAGGCGAAAGTCCTGGCTGAATACCAGACACTGAAAAGCAAGGGCAAAGGGGTGCTTGAAGCCCGTCTCAAAAAGATCACGGGCGTCCCATTCTACAACACGAGCAAGTTCACTTTCGCCAAGTTGAAGGGCGACCCCGATGGTGTTGCTCCGAATCTTGTCAACTTCATCAAAGGGTTCTCTGACAAGGCGAGAAACATCCTCGACTCATTTGGCTTCGAGGAACATATCGAGCGGTTGGAAAAGGCGGATCGGCTCTTTCTCCTTGTGGAGAAGTTTGCGGACATCGACCTTCACCCTGACAGAGTTCCGAATGACGAGATGGGCTACGTCTTCGAGGAACTCATCAGAAGGTTCAACGAAGCGTCGAATGAAGAGGCGGGAGATCACTTCACTCCCCGTGAGGTGATTCGGCTGATGGTCGATATACTTTTCGATCCTGATTCAGCCGTTCTTACCACGAAGGGAATCGTGAAGACGATGCTCGACCCTGCGATGGGGACAGGTGGAATGCTATCCATCTCCGAGGATCACCTTCACGATCACAACCCCGATGCCCGACTAGAAGCGTTCGGACAAGATTTCAATCCGCAGTCGTATGCGATCTCCGGCTCCGACATGCTCATCAAGGGACAGGATATCGAACACATTGTCTTTGGCGATTCCTTTACCGCAGATGGCTTCAAGGATCGCAAGTTTGACTATCTACTCACTAACCCGCCGTTCGGTGTTGAGTGGAAGCCGGAACAAACCTTCATCGAGAAGGAGCATGATGAGAAAGGGTTCGCTGGAAGATTCGGTACGGGTTTGCCCAGAATCAACGACGGCTCGTTCCTCTTTCTCCAACACATGATTTCCAAGATGAAACCGCCAGAGGAAGGCGGCACTCGGCTGGGGATCGTTTTCAACGGCTCTCCTCTTTTTACCGGAGGGGCTGGCTCAGGCGAGAGCGACATAAGGCGGTGGGTCATCGAGAATGACTGGCTTGAAGCCATTATCGCCTTGCCTGACCAACTCTTCTACAACACGGGGATAAGCACCTACCTGTGGATCGTCTCGAACCGGAAGGAAGCGAGGCGGAAGGGCAAGGTTCAACTGATAGACGCTACCTCGTTTTTTTCCAAGATGAGGAAAAGCCTGGGCAACAAGCGAAACGAGATTTCTGACGATCAGCGGGAGGAGATCGTCAGAATCTACGGCGACTTTCACCCAGGGAAGTTTGTCAAGATTTTCGAGAACAAGCAGTTTGGCTACAACCGGATCGTTGTCGAACGCCCTCTTAAACTCAACTTCTGCGTGAATGACGAACGATTGGAGAGAGTGAAGGAGACAAGTCAGTTCCAGGCGTTGGCGGAGAGCAAGAAACGCAAGGACACTGCTGCTATCTCCCGTGAGGAGCAGGAAGGTCGCAGGCTCCAGGAGCAGGTTCTCGCCGTCTTGAAGACGCTTTCCGATGGGAGCGTGTCGAAGAACCGGAGCGAGTTTGAGAAGTGCCTGTATAAAGCGCTTGAAAAGAACGGGCTAAGACTCAAGGCACCCCTCTACAAGGCGATCCTGGACGCCCTCTCTGAACGAGATGAGACAGCAGATGTTGTGAAGGACGACAAGGGAAACAAGATGCCTGACGCAGACATTCGGGATTACGAGAATGTGCCTCTCGGTGAAAACGTCAACGCCTACATGAAGCGGGAAGTCCTTCCTTATGTCCCCGATGCGTGGGTTGATGAGACCAAGACGAAGATCGGTTACGAGATCAGTTTCAACCGCCACTTCTACGAATACAAGCCCCCTCGACCAGTGGCGGAAATCGAGAAGGACTTGGAGAAGATTGAGGACGAGATAGCGGACTTGCTGAAAACCGGAACACGGAAATGAAGGAGTCGGGCGTAGAGTGGATCGGCGAAATACCTGACCACTGGAAAACCGCAAAGATACGCCGCCTGACGTTAGTCAAGCGTGGCGCTTCCCCTCGACCGATTGATGACCCCAAATACTTCGACGATGACGGAGAGTATTCTTGGGTTCGCATCTCGGATGTTTCTGCGAGCAAGAAATACCTCGAAACGACCGAACAAAGACTCTCTCTCCTGGGAAAGAGTCTGAGCGTTGCTTTGGAGCCAAGAGCGGTTTTCTTGAGCATTGCGGGGTCGGTCGGCAAGCCCATTATTGCCAAGATTAAGTGCTGTATCCACGACGGCTTTGTCTATTTCCCTCAATACAGGGATAACTCGGAGTTCCTCTTCTATGTCCTTTCTTCGGGAGCGCCCTTCGGGGGTCTCGGCAAGTTAGGGACTCAACTAAACCTGAATACTGACATAGTGGGAGACATTCCCATTCCACTCCCACCCCTTCAAGAGCAAGAAAGAATAGTATCGTTTCTCGACGGCGAGACCGCCCGAATCGACGAACTCATTTCCAAGAAGCAGCGTCAGATCGAACTGCTCGAAGAGAAACGCACCGCTATCATCACCCGTGCCGTCACGAAGGGGCTGAACCCGAATGCCAAGATGAAGGATTCGGGGGTGGCGTGGATCGGGGAGATACCGGAACGTTGGGAAATGGCGGAGTTGCGGCGAAGATGGAATGTCATCGATTGTAAGCACCAAACAGCCGAATACATCGACGAAGGGTATCCTGTAATCAGCACAACCGAAGTAAAGCCGGGAAGACTCTCCCTCGAAACGAAAAGAAGAACTACGGAGGTCTTCTATCGCAGTCTCACAGATGGAGGCAGGAGACCCCATAGCGGGGACATCATATACAGCAGGAACGCATCTCTCGGCGTTGCCTCTTATGTGGAGACTGAAGAACCATTCTGTATGGGACAGGATGTCTGTCTGATAAAGTCCGAACAAGAGAATCAACTCTTTCTCACTTACTACCTAAACTCGCCAGTCACCCAGCACCAGATTCAGACAGACAGCATTGGATCAACATTTTCGAGAATAAATGTGGAACAGATCAGGAAGTTGATGATATGTTGCCCCCCCGCAACCGAGCAGCAAGCGTTAGCGGACTTCTTTGACGGGGAAACCAGTCGGATAGAATACCTCATTGGTAGGATCGCCGAGTCAATCAAGGTTCTATTGGAATACCGATCCTCTCTCATTACCGCCGCCGTCTCCGGTCAGATTGATGTACCCACAATGAAAAATGGGACGGACCAATGAGCAAATACAACGAGGCAGCCTTCGAGTCAGCGATTGAGGTCTTTCTCATGGAGCAGGGCGGTTTCACAAGCCGTAAGAATAGGCACTTCGACCGAGACCTCTGCCTCGACACGGAGGTTTTCATCGACTTCGTGAAGGCGACACAACCCAAAGAGTGGGACTATCTCTTTGGCGTTCACAAGAACTCCACGACAAGCGTCCTCGTTGAAGACCTTGTGCGAGCGTTGAACTCCGAACACGAGGGCTGCCTCGATGTGCTTCGCCACGGGTTTAAGTGCTACGGGAAACTGATCCGCACAGCCTTCTTTGCTCCGGCGTCGGGAATGAATCCAGAGACCAAGCGTCTTTACGACGCCAACATTCTGACTATCACGAGGCAAGCCCATTTCAGCAACAAACACGACCAGAGTGTCGATATAGTCCTGACCATTAACGGGATTCCTGTCGCAACGCTGGAACTGAAAAACCCGATGACAGGGCAGACCTGGCGGAACGCTGTCCACCAATACAAGACAGATCGAGACCCCAACGACACCTTGTTCGCTTTCAGGAAACGAGCACTCGTTCATTTCGCCGTCGATACCGCCGAAGCCTACATGACGACCAGACTCTCTGGGGCAACCACTTCATTTCTGCCTTTCAACAAAGGTCGAGACAAAGGGGCTGGCAATCCCGATAATCCGAAGGGCTACAAAACTGCTTACCTATGGGAAGAGGTTCTTGCTCGTGATTCTTTGATGGACATCGTTGCCCGCTTCCTTCACATCCAGGTCGAAGACAAGAAGATCGGCAATAAGGTTGTTAGGAAAGAGTCGATGATCTTTCCCCGCTATCACCAACTCGAATGCGTCAGGGAACTGGTTCAGACGGCGAAGATCGAAGGAGCCGGACACAACTACCTCGTCCAGCACTCCGCTGGCTCCGGCAAGTCGAACTCTATTGCATGGCTCGCACACCGGCTTGCCTCTCTTCACGACAACAAGGATGAAAAGGTCTTTTCCTCCGTCGTTGTCATCACGGATCGTGTTGTGCTCGACCAGCAACTCCAGAACACAATCTACCAGTTCGAGCACAAGGCGGGTGTCGTCCGTAAGATTGATGTGGATTCGGCACAACTCGCTGACGCCCTCAACACGGGAACCCCGATCATTATCACGACGCTCCAAAAGTTCCCGTATGTTCTGGGGGAGGTCGGCGAACACATTCAATCACGAAAATACGCCGTCATCGTCGATGAGGCACATTCATCTATGGGAGGCGAGACCGCAGCCGAAATGAAAGGGGTGCTTGGTGCCTCGGGTCAGGACGATCAGGATGAGACAAGCACCTATCCCGACCAGGAAGATGAGATCATCAAGGCGATGGGCAAGAGGGGGCAGCAGCCGAACCTTTCGTTCTTCGCTTTCACCGCCACGCCGAAGTACAAGACGCTCGAAGTCTTCGGGACGCCTGGTGCGGATGGTTCGCCGGAGCCGTTTCATTTGTATTCGATGCGGCAGGCAATCGAGGAAGGGTTCATTCTCGATGTCCTGGAGCACTACACGACCTACAAGACCTACTACCGAATCGTCAAATCCATCGAGGACGATCCGAAACTCGACAAGAGAAAAGCGGCGGCGGCACTCGCTCGTTTCGTCTCGCTCCACCCGCACAACATCGCCCAGAAAACCGAAGTGATCATTGAGCATTTCAGGAACCACTCGAAGCACAAGATCGGACGGCTGGCGAAGGCGATGGTAGTCGCTCGCAGCCGCCTCCACGCCGTCCGCTACAAGATGGCGTTTGACGACTACATCAAGGCAAAAGGCTACGCCGAACTCCGCACACTGGTTGCCTTCTCTGGAGAAGTTAGCGACGGAGTAGCCAGATACACCGAGGTGGGGTTCAACAAGTTTGGCGAGAAGGAACTGCCTGAAAAGTTCGCCCTGCCCGACTACTGCGTCCTGATCGTCGCCGAGAAATACCAGACGGGCTTTGACCAGCCACTCCTACACTCGATGTATATCGACAAGCGGCTCGCTGGCATCCAAGCGATCCAAACGCTTTCACGTCTCAATCGCATCTGTCCAGGTAAGGAAGACACTTTCGTCTTGGATTTCGTCAATCAGCCAGAGGAAATCCAGGAGGCGTTCCAGCCATACTACGAGAAGACGATTGTCGGCGAGCGGGTCGATTACAAGAAACTCTATGAGATTCAGACCAAACTCGCTTCCTACCAGGTCTATTTCACCGAAGAGGTGGAAGAGTTCTGTCGTTTCTTCTTTGCCAGTCGTAGAAACTCAACGACAGGCGACCACGCCAATATGAACAAGATTCTCGATGTCGCCGTCGGCAGATTTGTCCTGAAGCCTGACGACGAGAAGGAGGAGATTAGAAAGAC
>JBEKTX010000133.1:0-10444 GCA_049515615.1 Spirochaetia bacterium | reverse complement strand
AACCGGGCGTCCGGGACGGGTTCATCGGCCATGAAGGGGGCGACGACTTCATCGCCGTTACCGGATTCGATTCCTGGGAGGCGTGCGTGAGGCGCTTCATGGAGCTCTTCGACGCCGGGGTTCCGCTGCTCTACTCAGAGGCCGACCGCGCCAAGGGCTTCCTCGAATCCGTGGATCGCAAGGGCAGGCGGCAGCGCTTCCCACTGATGACGGTGTCCGTGGCGATCGTTACGAACAAATGGCGCTCGTACTCACGGCACGAGGAGATCGCGCAGACCGCGGCGGATTTGAAAAAGCTGGCAAAGAAAGCGGAAGGCACGAGCGGCTCGCGATTCGCGATCGACCGTCGTAAGGACGCGACGGAGGCGCTGCCGGCCGAAATCTCGGGAAAGCGGGAGTAGCACGTGCAGAGAGCCCTTCGCGCCCTGCCCCTCCTGCTCTTCCTCCTCTTCACGGTCTTTTTCAACTCGAACCTCGTGACGGTGCGCGTCTCGGAGCTGAACTACCTCCTGGAAGATGCATCGGGTGCGCAGGACCTGCTCGACAACTCGGCGATCCTGGGGAGATTCGAGCTGCTGAAGCGGCGGCTCGAACAGGGAGAAAGCCGGGTGGACAACTACGGGCTGGAAGCGCGGATTCAGGCATTGACCGCGCCCCGCAGACCGTTCTCCTCCGGCTCTCCGGCAGCGATCGGTTCGCTGGTCCGGCCCCTTCGTGCCTTCCTGAACGGGCTGCGATTCATGCTGGGCAAGGGCGCAATCCATCCCGAGAAGGAAGACGCCACGCTCGCCACGCTGGAAGTCGCCTATCTGCGGGAGCGCAGCCGGAGCTACCGGCAGGCACGAGGCGAATACATCCGTGTGCTGCCGGAGATACCTTTCGGGACGGAGCTCCGCGCGAACGCCATGCTGCATGTCGCGTTCTGTGATTCGATGCTCAACAGCGTGGGCAGCGCGCGCGTCACTCTCACGGACGTCATCTCCGAGAATCCCGGCAGGGAGCAGAGCCTGGTCGCATGGAAACTTCTGGGATTCCTCGACTTCCTGGAGCTGAAACGAAGTGCCGCCCTTCCGGGAAAGCAAACGGACCTGGACAGGGCCCGGCAGGCATATCTGCTCGTGGACTACTCAGCGTCGATTGACCTGCTGTCGGGATTCATCGTCACGCACAAGGAAGATCCGCAGCTTGCGGAAGCCTTCTATTTCAGGGGCCGGTCGCACGAGGAGCTGGGCGAGCTGGCACCGGCGATCGACGACTACCGCACCGTTGTCACATATCCCGCGGGCACATGGACACGGGAAGCACAGAGGCGGCTCTTCCTTCTGGGGACGATCTACGGCCAGGGTGAAATGATTGCCCGCAACGCGTGGGGCAGCGGCGGCCGGGCCTCAGAGACCGCATTCGTCAGCGCGGTCATGCCCTACGCGCGCATTATCGACCCCAACGCGAGGGCTGCCTGGCTGACCGGCTCCGCTGACACAGCCCGGGCGCCGGTATCTCCGGTGATTGTTCCACCGGCCGTGACGCCGCTGGTCGCGCCAGACGCAACGTCGGAAAACGTTCCCGAGCTTGCACGCATCCCGCCGCCGCCCGAGAATGCGGCAGCCCTGTCACCTGCTCCCGCCGTCGCTCCACTTTCTGCTCCCGCGGCCGTCCTTGCGTCGACCGAAGATATCTTTTTCCCGCCACTGAGACTGATACCAAATCCCGAGCCCGCCGAGGTTCCCCTCATCGAATCCACCTTGCCCGGCGGAACGGCGGCCTCGCTCCTGGCCGAGCGCACCGCCCTGGAGCAGCGGCATCAGCGCGAAATCGGGCTGCGGCAGGGCTACAATGTGGGGAGCTGGATCTCCCTTGGAGCGGGAGTCGCTTCCACGGGAACCATGGGATACTTTCTTTACCAGGCCTTCGCGTCATACGCCCAGTACAGGGGCGCCACGAGCGTCGGGCAGGCGCAAGGGATGAGGCAGCAGACGCAGTTCAACCGTGCGGTGGCGATCACAGCAGGAGTGGTCGGGGGACTTGCCCTTGCCACGTCCCTGACGCTTCAGCTCATCGCCCCTCCGACAGCCCCGACGGAGAACCGGATTCGTGCCCTGGACGATGCGATAGGTCAGCTCGGGCAGGCATCACGACAATGAGGATCGCCGCACTCGCTGCGACAGTACTGAGCCTGACGGGCTGTTTCGTGTTCGACAGTCCCTATGACAAGACGCCGAGCGCAACCTTGCAGATCGTCCTCCAAGGGGGATCCTACCCGGCAACATATATATGGAACACAGCAGACAGCGCCTACGAAGCAGTGGTCGGAGGCACGTTGTGTTCCGTGTATATAGACTCGAGCGGCACCTGGCACCTGACGCACGGCGCGGGCAATGTCATCGCTTCCAGCACCGGCGGCAGTTACGCCCGTTGCACCCTCCCGCCAACGACCTTCGTGGGATGGTCGGGTTCGGGCAGCATTGTTTCTGAAATTGATGATAGTGTTGGGGGCATCAGCATACAGGGACTCGCTCCTGACATTGCTATCTCAACGCAGGGACAGATCCTTCAGGTCGCGTTTCAGGCATCAAGTCCCGGCAACAGCGCCACGTACCAATGGCAAAAATCTCCAACTTCCGCGCAGTCATTTGACTCTCCGATCCCGATCGGGACTGGCAGTACCTACACACTTAAATCCGGAGATTACGCGCATTGGTTTCGCGTCATCATCACGCCGACTGACAGCACGGGAGCAATCCAGGGAACGCCTGTCGCCAGCCAGCCGGTCGATTGGCCTTGAGAGCGATGTCGCCTGCCGCAGACCCCGGCTGGCGATCAGCGGAAGCTCTGCTTGTCCAGGCCGTACTTCTTCATGCGCTCGTACAGGGCGCGGCGGGAGATTCCCAGCGCGTGGAACGTGGCATTGATCTCCCCCTTGCATTCCTTCAAAGCGCACTCAATCACGGACCTTTCGACCTGTTCCATTTCTTCGCGCAGCCGTCCCGAGCCGGCGGGAAGAGAGAGGAGTCTCTCCGAGTCGAAGCGGAGATCCGGGGCAAAGCTGCCGGCACTCCCGTCGCGGGAGGTAATGGCAAGGCGTTCCACCGCGTTCTTCAGCTCCCGCACGTTCCCGGGCCACTGGTAGCTCATCATTTCAGAGAGCGTCTCCTGCGGCACGGCGGACACGGGGACGCCGTTCCTGTCCGCGATGCGGCGCGATCAGAGAGGACTTCTCCCACCGCATCATGGTGCTCGACATCAAGGTGCCCCCTGCGCGAGCGGACTGACGACATTCCTCTCCTGGTGTCGAAGGTCGCTTGCCTCCCGCACAAGGCGGGACTGCTCCACGGCCTTGCCCACGTAGGCGAGCAGGACCGAGCCGGTGCAAGTCTATTTCCCACGAGGCCCCCTTCTGAAGTATCTTTTATCGATGGCCCAAATGGAAAAGACTTTTGTCCAGGTGCGCAGCGCCACGGTGAGGTTTGCCGGCGATTCCGGAGATGGCATGCAGCTGGCGGGAACCCAGTTCGCGGATGTCGCTTCGCTGACGGGGACAGTCGTGCGCACTCTTCCGGATTTTCCCTCTGAGGTCCGCGCGCCCACGGGCTCGCTGGGCGGGGTAAGCGGCTTTCAGATAAGTTTTGGCGATCAGGATGTCCGCACCCCCGGTGATGCGCCATTCGTCCTGATCGCCATGAATCCGGCGGCCCTGAAGGTCAACCTGCCGGAATTGCAGCACGGCGGCATCATCATCGCGAACGAGGATGAGTTCACGCCGGACAACCTGGCGAAGGCGGGCTATTCTTCCAACCCGCTCTCGGACAGCGAGCTGTCGGCATTCCGCGTCATTCCCGTTGCCATGACGAGGCTGAACGAGGAAGCCGTGAGCCGCCATCAGCTTCCCGCCAGGGACGCCGTGCGGTGCAGGAATTTCTTCGCCCTGGGGTTGACCCTCTGGTTGTACGATCAACCGCTGCAGCCGATGCTCGAATGGCTGATGGAGAAGTTTCGCGCAAACCCCGCCCTGATGGCCGCCAACGGAGCCAGCGTAAGGGCCGGGCACAACTTTGCGGACACCGCGGAATTGTTCCGGGTGCAGCATACCGTCGCCCGGGCGCGGCTCCCCAGGGGACGCTACCGGCGCGTGACGGGCAATGAAGCCGCGGCACTGGGGTTGATCGCGGCCGCCCGCCGCGCCGGGCGGACTCTTGTGTACGCGAGCTATCCCATCACGCCGGCCAGCGAGATCCTTCACGAGCTCTCCCGACACAAAGAGTACGACGTGCGCACGCTGCAGACCGAGGACGAAATCGCTGCGTGCGCCGCGGCCATAGGCGCCTCATTCACGGGCGCCATCGGCGCCACGGGGACAAGCGGCCCGGGCCTTTCGCTGAAAGCCGAGGCCCTTGGCCTTGCGGTCATGACGGAGCTGCCGCTCGTCTGCATCGACGTCCAGCGCGCGGGCCCGAGCACGGGAATGCCCACCAAGACGGAGCAGGCGGACCTCCAGATGGCGATGTACGGGAGGCACGGCGAGAGTCCGCTCGTGGTGCTCGCCGCGGCCACGCCCGCAGACTGCTTTCCGATGGCCTTCGAAGCCGTTCGCCTGGCCATCACGTACATGACGCCGGTGATCATGCTTTCGGACAGCTTCCTGGCCAGCAGCGCCGAGCCGTGGAGGGTGGCGTCTCCTGATGAATTGCCCGACTTGCGGAATATCGAACGAACCGCTCAGGGAGAATTCGCTCCCTATCGTAGAGATCCCGTGACGCTCTCCCGGCCCTGGGCGGTTCCGGGAACCCCCGGTCTGGAGCACCGGATCGGCGGCCTGGAAAAGGCCGACGTGACGGGTTCGGTGAGCTACGATGCGGCCAATCATCAGAGGATGGTCGAGATGCGCGCTCAGAAAATCGAGGGTATCTCCCGGGACATCCCCTCCGCACACGTCGAGGGCGCTCTTGAAGGCGATCTGCTGGTCGTCGGCTGGGGCAGCACCTACGGCGCAATCGCCGCTGCTGTCGATGAGAAGGTGCGCGCGGGCCGGCGCGTCGGGCACCTGCATCTCCGCTACCTGAATCCGTTTCCCGCGAATGTGGGCTCGATACTTTCGAAGTACACGCGTGTTCTGGTTCCGGAAAACAACAGGGGGCAGCTCCGCTCAATGCTCCGTGACCGGTTCCTGGTGGATGCCGTGGGGCTCCCCAAAATTGAGGGCCGGCCGTTCCGCATCAGCGAGATCGAAGAAGGCATCGAGGCAATGCTGGGAGGTCAGAGCCAATGAAGGTACCACAATCCGGATCCTGCACCGAGGACCACCCCGAAACAATACTTCCGGTGTTGACGAAGCGGGACTTCAAATCCAACCAGGACGTCAAGTGGTGCCCGGGATGCGGGGGGTACGGCATCCTCTCGGAAGTGCAGGGCGTTCTGCCCCGCCTGGGCATCCCCCGGGAGAATATCGTGTTCGTTTCCGGCATCGGGTGTTCATCGCGGTTTCCCTATTACCTCGACACCTACGGATTTCACGGCATTCACGGTCGTGCGCCGGCAATCGCCATGGGGGTGAAATGCGCGAGGCCTGATCTGTCCGTGTGGGTTGTCACCGGCGACGGGGACGGGCTCTCGATCGGCACGAACCACCTGATTCATTGCATGAGGCGCAACCTGGATTTGAACATCCTGCTGTTGAACAACCAGATCTACGGCCTGACCAAGGGACAATATTCGCCGACCTCGGAGTTCGGAAAGAAGACGAAGTCGAGCCCCCTCGGATCCATTGAGCAGCCGATCAATCCGATCGCAATCGCGCTCACCGCCGGCGCGACTTTCGTCGCGCGCACGGTGGCTGCCGACCTGAAGCACATGCGAATGGTTCTCGAGGCGGGGGCCCGTCACAAGGGCACCTCGTTCATCGAGATCCGTCAGGACTGCCGCGTGTTCAACGACGACGCGCTTGAAAGCTTCAATGACAAATCCATTCGTCGAGAGCATTGGGCCTACCTGGAGCAGGGCAAGCCGATACGGTTCGGAAAGGACGAGAACAAGGGGATTCTCATGCGCGCAATGCAGCCCGAAGTCGGAGTCGTGGGACAGAACGGAGTGAGGGCAGAAGACCTCCTCATCCATGATGCGCGCGCGGAATCGATCGTCCCGGCAATGTGGGTGGCCGAGCTCCCGCGGCCGGCGTTTCCCACGGCCCTGGGGATCTTTCGCCAGGTTGAGAAACCGACATACGAGGACCTGCTCACGGCGCAGATCGACAGCGCGATAGCCAGGAACGGTCCCGGGGATCTGTCGAGACTCCTGAACGCCGGGACGACTTGGACAGTGGATTGAGCGTCGATACCGTCTGGACCGCCTACGACCTGCCGCTGCGGGAGCGGCCCGACGCGGAGTCAGCAGATTCACCGCCGCCCCCCCGGGAATCCGACGAACAGATCCTGCTCCGCAACGACTCGTGGTTCTGTTCGCTGCGGTGGCTCGCGATCGCTGCGCTGGCTGCGCTCGGCCTGCTCGGCTGGGTCGCGAAGACCGTCACCGCTCCGCTCGGATTCCAACTGGAACCGGGCTGGCCCTTCCTGGTCGCCGGCAGTCTCCTGCTGCTGAACGTGACCTGTCTCCTCATCACGCACGGGGCCTCGCGCAGCGCGCGGCAGGCCACGCTGGCATGGCGCGTGCTCTGGCTGCAGATCCTCCTGGATCTGGCGGCGCTGACGGTGGTCGTCCACTATATTGGCAGCCTTGGGACATTCGCGCCGTTCATGTACCTGTTCCATATCGTGCTGGCGTGCATCTTCCTCCCTTACGCGCAGAGTCTGGGAGTGACCCTCGCTGCCATGGGGATGTACCTGGTCTGTCTCGTCCTGGAAGGCACCGGCGTGTTCCCGCCGAGATCCGTGTTGACAGGCTCGATGATGCCCGACCGCATCACCCCGTGGGCAGTCCAGGCGTGGCATGGCGGCGCCGTCATATTCGTCTCGGGGACGGTCTGGTATCTTGCCTCCCGACTCTCGAACGCTCTCCGACAGCGTGACGAGGAGCTCGCCGCCATCAATCGGCGCCTGATCGCCGCAACGGATGAACGGGCCGGTCACATGCTCAGCACGACTCACCAGCTGAAGGCGCCGTTTGCCGCCATTCACGCGAACACGCAGCTCCTTCTCGGAGGGTATTGCGGCCCGCTGCCCGGCAAGGCGATCGCCGTGGTGGAGCAGATCGCGGTGCGCTGCGAGATGCTCTCGCGCGGCATCAAGTCCATGCTGCAGCTGGCGAACCTGCGGTCCCGCGCCCAGGATCCGCCCGCGCCGGTTCCGCTCGACCTTTCGGTGGTGATCCGCTCGTGCCTGGCCGGCCTGAGACTCCAGGCGACTCGACGCGGCATCGTTTTCGAGGAGGACGTGTCGCCTGCCATCGTGCTGGCGGTTCACGATCACGCCGCCATGATCCTCGAAAACATCCTGTCGAATGCGATCAACTATTCGAAGGACGGACAGCGGGTGTCGGTGTCCTCCCGGCCGAGACCTGCGGGTGGGGCGATCGTGGTCGTTCGCGACAGCGGCATCGGAATCCTGCCGGAAAAACTGCCGCGAATCTTCGACGATTATTTCCGCACCACCGAGGGAGTGACGCACAATCGCGCGTCCACCGGGCTGGGGCTGGCCATCGTCCGCCAGAGCGCGCTGGCGGGCGGGATCGGCGTGCGCGTGGAAAGCGCCCCGGCCGTCGGCACGGTTGTGACGCTCGATTTTCCCGCTTCCCCAGGAGGTGCGTAGATGGCATACCTGTTGATCGTGGACGACGACGCTGATTTCGCTTCTGCGGTGGGGACCATTCTGGAAAAGCAGGGACACACGATCAGCATCGAAACTGACTGCGGGAAGACCATCGATCGCATCCATGAACGGCGCCCCGACATGATCATCCTCGACGTCATGTTTCCGGAAAACGACCAGGCGGGATTCGAGGCCGCCCGGTCCATCCGGAAGACTTTCGGGGAATTGCCCGTCATACTGTTGACAGCGGTGAACCAGTCCTTCCCTTTGGGCTTCAGCAACAGGGACCTTGATCCCACGTGGCTGCCCGCCGTGGATTTCGTGGAGAAGCCCGTCGACTTCGCGCTCTTGTGCGCAAAGGTGTCAGAGGCTCTCGCACGTGCGAAGGGCCTTTCCAGCTAGCGCGGCGGCAGTTTCTCTGTCCTGCCCACGGGCTCCCGGTTGCGCTCGGAGCCGCTGTAGCGAAGGGAGTCAGAATCTGACAACATCTCCGAGTGTTGACCCCTGCGCGCTTCGATATCGCAGGCCGGGCAGGTCCTTGCACCGGTCGGACGCCGGCGCTACCGTTGCACAATGAACGAACCCCTTCCGCCGGTCGGCCTGGAGGACATTCGCCGCGCGGCAGCGCGCATCGCGCCGTACGCGCATAGAACGCCCGTGATCACCAGCGCCACGGTGGACTCGATGACGGGCGCCTCCATTTTCTTCAAGTGCGAGAACCTCCAGAGAGTGGGCGCGTTCAAGTTCCGCGGTGCGGCAAACGCCGTGTTCTCTCTGGACGGCGCGGCCGCGCGGCGCGGCGTGGCCACGCATTCATCCGGCAACCACGCGCAAGCGCTTGCGCTCGCGGCGCGTCTTCGGGGGATCGATGCATGCATCGTGATGCCCGGTGATGCTCCGCGGGTCAAGGTGGACGCCGTGAGGGGCTACGGTGCGCGCATCGTGTTTTCCGGTAATGCACCTGAAGACCGTGAGCGCACGCTGAAAGAAGTCGTGAAAGAAACCGGGGCGGAGTTCATCCATCCTTCCGATGACCTTCGAGTGATCGCCGGCCAGGGCACCTGCGCCCTTGAAATCATGGAAGAGATCCCTGACCTGGACATGGTCATCACGCCAGTGGGAGGAGGCGGGCTCCTCAGCGGCACGGCGCTTGCCGTGCGCGGCGTTTCCCCCGGGACCCGCGTGGTCGGCACGGAGCCTGCCGCCGCGGACGATGCCTTCAGGTCCTTCACAACAGGAACCTTGCTCCTTTCCGGCAATCCAAGGACTGTCGCCGACGGCCTTCGCACTTCTCTGGGGGCGAACACTTTCCCCCTGGTCCGCTCTTATGTATCTGAAATAGTGACAACCACCGAGGAAGCAATCGTTCGCGCCATGCGCTTCGTGTGGGAGCGCATGAAAGTGGTGATCGAGGCCTCCGCGGCGGTCCCGCTGGCAGCGATCATGGAAGCGAAGATCGATCTGAAAGGAAAACGCGCCGCGATTGTCCTCTCGGGAGGAAACGTCGACCTCGACGCGCTTCCGTGGACGCTCAGGTAGAACACAGCCTTAAAGCGCGGCGTCGCAGGGTCACCGGTCAAACTGAGCCACGGTCGTGGAATATGCCCGCTGTGCAAGCTCGTGGAGCGGCATCGTCACGAGGTCCTGCCCGATGACCTCGACGCCCCACGGGCCCGCGTAGCCGCATTCCTGGACGGACTTCACAAAACCCTTGATATCGAAATCCCCTTCGCCGCAGAACGTTCTGGGGTTCGCCTCATCTACCCGAATCCTGGAGCCGTCCATGAACGCGTCGTTGAGCTCAACACCCATCAGGAAGCGCGCGGGAATGCGGCGTACCTCCTCGTAGGGCATTGCGCGATCCACGACGTGCCAGATGTCGAGGATGACGCCGCCGTTTTTCGCCCCGGCCTCCGACACCATGCGGAGAGAGTCCTGTAGATTGTCCAGGACCGCGGCTCCCATGGGCTCGAACGCGATCGACGTCCCGTGCCGCGCCGCATCGGCGCACAATGCGGCGAATGATTCGACAAGTCGGCCAAAAGGGCACGTTTCGCGGTTGAAGTCGCCCACCTTCACCTGTTTCGCGCGCAGAATCTCGGCAGCCGCCAGCAGAGTCTTCTTGCGCTCATCGGAAAGTCTCTTTCTCTCTCCGTCCAGAAACCAGTCCGTGATGAACTCCACCTCTACATACCCCATGCCGTTGTCGTCGAGGATCCTTTTCATGTCCGCAAGCGTTCTGTGTTCCCGGATATGCTCCAGGTCCGCGTGCCATATCCCCAGGCCCCTGAAGCCCGCCGCGGACGCCGCTTTCACGCGGTCCTGGAAATCGAATCGGCTGTACTCCTGTCGACCGTTCGGAAGCACTCCCGCGATTGTCCAATATGAGGCGATCAGCTCGACCGGCTTTCCCATTGCCGAGAATATAACCCCAGGACAACACACGCGAAAGCGCTGAGACGTACGTTAGCGCGGGTTGGCGCGATGTGGTTTGCCGACGCGATTGACGGCTCCATGAATCTGGTCCGAGCCCGATCCAGGACTTTCGTCCTGGTCTTGACTACAATGCGCCCGTGACGTTCGACATTCTTCTATTCTTCATTTCGGGCGGAGGCTTTCTGGTAGGATTGTTCGCCGCGGCACTGCTGTGGAGCAGCAACAGGGAAAATGCGCGCGCCAACAGGATCCTC
>JBEKTX010000132.1:0-10505 GCA_049515615.1 Spirochaetia bacterium | reverse complement strand
GCACCGAAATGAGACCGTATCTTCGCCGGTCTTCTGACAGCATCGCAATCCCTGCTGCTTTGCTGTCCCTGACCGAGGCGATCCGGATACGCTTTCCGCGGACCCTGATTTCACCCGAAGCGAACCTGTCGAGGCCAAAGACGGCGCGCATGACCTCGGTCCGGCCTGCGCCCATGAGACCGGCAAAGCCCACAATCTCGCCCGTCCTCACGGAGAAGCTGATTTCCCTGAAGACGCCCGGCGCGGTCAGTTTGTCCACACGCAGAGCCTCTTCCCCTATCTCGATCTTCCGCTTGGGGAAATTGCTCTCCAGTTTCCTCCCGACCATCAGCGAAATGACCTTGTCGATGTCCAATTCACTGCGAGGCCGCGATTCGACCACTCTCCCATCTCGGAGGATTGCTATATCGTCGGCGATTCGGAATATCTCGTCCATTTTATGAGAGATATAGATGATGCAGGTGCCGCGCGCCTTGAGCTCCGCAATCTTGCTGAAAAGCCGTTCGACCTCGCGCTGTGCGATCGCGGACGTCGGTTCGTCCATGATGATAATGCTCGCGTCAATGGAGATCGCCTTCAGTATCTCGAGCATTTGGATGTCCGATACCGACAGGTCCTTCATCCGCATCGTTGGTGAGTAGGGAAGGTTCTCCCTCTCAAGGAGCTCGAGAGTTCGCCTGCGCACAGTCTTCCAGTCGACCCGCCCGGCCTTGGTGGGAAGGCGTCCGCAGAAGAGGCTCTCCTCGACGGTCATCTCGGGGACGTCATTCAATTCCTGGAAGATCATCGAGATGCCGAATTTTCGCGCCTGGATGGGGCTTCGGACATGGACCTTTTTCCCATCGATCAGTATCTCGCCCCTGTCCGGCTGGTAGACGCCATTGATGATTTTCATCAGCGTCGATTTGCCGGCCCCGTTCTCACCACAGAGCACGAGGACGGAACCTTTTTGCGCATTGAGACTGATGTCGTCCAAGGCCAGGACCCCAGGGAATGACTTGCTGATGTGAAGGACCTGGAGTTTGTAGGAATCCATGGCGACCTCGAATCAGGGGAATTCTATGGAAGGCATGGCCTGGGCGCAACGGGCTGTCGAACGAAACCGCTCGGACGCGGTTTCGAATCGGCCAGCCCGCCAGACAAGCCCAGGCATGCCTTCAAGGCCGGTTGCGAGCGTTACTTTATAGCGCCCGCTTTCTTGTGCATAGCGATGACGGGATCGACATTGGCCTTCGTTATGAGGGGGGTATCGATGTCCACGTTGATCTGTCCCGCTTGACCGGTGACGAGCTTGTGAGTGGTGTCGAGAATCTTCTCGCCCAAGGTATAAGCGTTCTGGAGACAGGTAGCCGTCATGGTGCCCGCTTTGATAAGGAGGCTGGCCTCGGCAGTGCCGTCAACGCCGTAGGAGAGGATACCTTTGTAGCTGGGCTTGTCCTTCACGACTTCAAGGGCGCCCGTGGCCATATTGTCATTCATGGAGATGATCGCGTCGATCTTGGGGTTGGCCTGCACCCAGTCCTCCATGTAGTTCATCGCCTCGTCCTTGTTCCAGTGCCCGATCTGCTCGCCGACGATCTTCACATCGGGGCGCTTGTCGAAGAACTCTTTCTGCCAGCTTACCCGGCGGGAATCGGCGTGGAAGTTTCCGGGAGGGCCGTTGAGAACGACGACCTTGGCGTTCTGCGGGACCTGCTTGAGCGCGAGTCGAGCGACGACGGCCGCCTGCATGTAGGGGTCGGCGTCGACCGAGGAGGCTCCGGCTATGCCGGCGATGCGAGCGTTCGTCGTGATGCAGAAGATCCCCGCCTGGACGACCTTTACGGCGTAGGGGCGCTGGGATTCGCCGTTGTTGGGCTGGATGACGATCACGTCAAACTTGTTGGTGATGGCATTCTCGATGAGCGAGTTTTCGACGTCGTCGTTGGCCTGACCGTCGAAAACAGTCAATTTGATGTCTTTGTACTTCGCGGCCTCTTGCACAATCGAATTGGTCAGCCATGCCGCGAAGGCATCCGCCTGTGCGCGCGCAACGAAAGCTACCTTGTAGACCTTCCCCTGCGCGGAGACAGTTCCCACTAAAGCCAACGCGACCAGCGCTGTAAGGAACAGTTTCTTTAGCATCTTGAACCTCCTGTTTCACCACGTCCCGTGGTCAAAAGATGTAACGCAATTGAGAACCGCAATAAATGCGCATCATTTTGCCGCAAATATTGCTCTCTCTTGCGTTCAGAGTTCAGCATTATAGACCTATAAAAAGTGTTTGTCAAACTAATATTTGTGAATTTTCCGCGCCTCACTTCCCGTCCGTTTGCTTTCATGTATCTATATACATACAAAGATCTTGGGATCAATACGCCATATTTCCAGACTAGTAGTTCCTGGTTCAAAAAGTGCTTGCGCAAATAGATACCAATTTTTTAATTTTTGCTATTGACAGGTTTGCCGTTTAGTGCAGGAATTCGACAAGGCTTTCCTCTGATGTGGGCAGAGGCATGTGTACGAGGATCGGAGGCCGGTATGAAGGCGCTGGTTTTGAAAGGCAAGAATAGGCTCGCGATCGAGGATTTCTCGATGGATGAACCACTCACGCCGGACGACGTGAGAATCCAGATCAAGGATGTGGGAATCTGCGGCAGCGACGTCCACTATTATCTCCATGGCCGGATCGGCGACTTCGTCGTCGAAAAGCCGATGGTTCTTGGCCACGAGGCCAGTGGCGTAGTGCTCCACGTCGGCAGCAATGTCAGGCACTTGAAAGTCGGCGATCGGGTCTGCATGGAACCAGGCATTCCGTCTCCGGGAAGTCCCGCCACCTTCGCCGGCTTCTATAATCTGGACCCGGCCGTCAGGTTTTGGGCTACGCCTCCGATTCACGGTTGCATGCGCGAAACCGTCGTGCACCCCGGTAGTTTCACCTTCAAGCTTCCTGACAACGTTTCGCTCGAAGAAGGCGCTCTTGTCGAGCCTGCCGCGATAGGCGTCTATTCGGCGAATACAGCCGGCATACAGCCCGGAGACATTGCCCTTGTTTTCGGCGCGGGGACCATAGGGATCGTCACGGCTCTGGCGGCCCTCGCCTCTGGCTGCTCCAAGGTCGTTCTCGCCGAAGTGAAGGAGAAGAAGCTCGAAATTGTCCGCAAGAATTTTTCGCAGAACATCATCTGCGTCAATTCGGCGAAGCAGTCCCTGGATGACGCGGTTTTCTCGCTCGCCCCGGAGGGTGTGGACATCGTCTTCGAAGCCACCGGAAGCCCCGCGGTCATTGGAAGCTTTGTTCGGTATCTACGCCCCAACGGTCGAGCCGTGATGATAGGCATGCCTCCGGCCCCTGCGCCCTTCGACGTCGTCGCCGCCCAGGTGAAAGAGATACGGATCATGCATATATTCCGGTACCGGAATATGTACCAGCGCACCATCAAGATGATTGCCTCGGGCACCCTGAATGTCAGGCCACTCATCACCCACTTTTACAACTTCGAAGACGCGATCAAGGCATTCGAATTCGCGGCTACGATGCCGGATGAAGCGATAAAAACGATGGTGAGAATGTAGCTGAAAGTTTATCCCCGCACCGCGCGGGGAAAACGCATCGCGAGCACGGCCGTCCCGGCCACTGCGAAGAGCACACAGAGAAGGATCGACAACCCCACCCTGCTGACGGCGAAAAGGAAACTGATCATGGTGAGCACAACAGCGCACGCCCCGGCCGCGCCGCAGAACAGCACTCCGTCGCGGCCTTCCCACCGGTAGAAACGCTGCGCCGCCAGCGCAACCGTCAGGGCAGCCGCAAGACGCAGAGCCGGCAGGAGGAACAGGACGTACGCGTCCCAGCTCCCCCAGGTTCGGAGCCAGTCGGCAATATTCATCATCGACAGGAAGCCCGAAACGCAGGCAAACACCGTGAGAAAGATGCTCTCATCCGTGCCAGGTATGCTGAGCGATCTCTGCAGAAGGAGGAATCCCGCGACCGCCCCGAGGAGCGGGAAGAGATGATCGCGCTGCAGGAGCGACAGGAAAAGGAGGAGCCCGTCATAGGAGAACCCACAGACCCTCCGCACGATCAGGAGCCCCAGGTAGCCGGGAAAGAAAAGCAGGATCCCCTTGAGGAATGTGGAGAGCAGCGTGAGGGTGCGCGGAGCCTGGCGCGTGCCCCAGGGAAGCAGAGTCACCAGGAAGAAAAAGAGCGGCAGAGAGGCGACCAGAAACAGGAACATCTAGCCCCCCAGCACCGTGTGCTCGATCTTGCGCACCTGCTCGCGGTAGAGGGAAACGATGTGCGTGCCATAGTCAGCGATGAGCTGTATGATGTTGCGCGGCCGGGAGTCGTCATCCCGTCCGTTGATTCGGTCCCCGGCGTCCCCGAGGCCCGGGAGGATGTACGCCTTGGTGTTCAGCACCGGATCCATCCACAATGTATAGATTTCCGCCTTCTCCACCGCGCGAACGATCCGCAGGGCCCCTTTGAGCACCGAGATCGAATTGAAGAATTTGATCGACCGCGGCCGGACGCCCTGGTCGAGCAGGTATTTCACGACTGTCACGAGGCTGCCGCCGGTCGCATTCATCGGGTCCGCAAAGAACAAGTCCTTGTCGTGGAGGCTTTCAAGGTCGAAATACGAGCGGTCGAGGTCCAGCACGTACTCCATGTTGCTCTCCACCTTGGTGTCATCGCGCGAGATCTTGAAAAGCGCGAAGGGTGTGACGTACCCGCGGGACGAGTACTCCTGGATCTCTTTGGACATGATCATGGAGGGCAGCAGTGCGCCCCGGAGCAGGACGCACATCACCGCGTTTTCGATCAGCTCGTCCACGTCCGGGATCTTGTGAACGGCGAAGTTCTGCACGGGCAGCGTCACCGGCGTGCGCACGATGAAGTGGTTCTTCTTCTCCAGGGCCGCGGAGCCGAACGCGAAATTGAAAAGAAGCTCGTACGCGCGCTGCGTGTAATAGACGAACTCGGGATGCTCGGTGCGGGCATCACGCAGCTTCGCGATGAGTCGCGACACCTCACCGTGCACCTCCCGGGGCGTGGAGAAGGAATACACGTGAACCCGATCCTCTCGCGCGACAATCTTCTGCATCGCGTGCCCCATCTCATTGAAGAGCGCGATGAGGTCCGCGGAGGCCTTGTCGTGCCGGGCAGCGAGGGAGGCGTCGGAAAGCACGCTGAACAGCTCCAGCGCCCGCGCGAACGTCGTATTCATGCCTTCGAGCGTGCTCTTGTCCTCAGTCTTCAGGTACCCGTCGAGGTCCTCAGCCTTTAGAATCACCTTTGCCATGGCATTACACTACACCCCGATCAGGGAGTGGTCAATCGAAGGGAGGCCGGAGTATTTTGCCAGCAATGGTGCGAAAGCGCTTCACGTTCCGGGGAACCGTCCAGGGCGTCGGGTTCCGTCCCGCTGTCTTTCGTTTCGCGGTGTCGATGCGGCTCACGGGATTTGTGCAAAACATGCGATCCGAGGTGGTGGTCGAAGCACAGGGCGATGAGGACCAGCTCTCCCGCTTCGCCGCCGGCATTGCCGCGGCCATGCCCCCCGCGGCGAGGATCGAGGCGATGACCGTGACGACTTCTCTTCTGCGGGCTGAGGAAACCGGGTTCCGAATCATGAAGAGCGGACTGGATTCCTACGCGTTCCCCCCGATCCCGCCGGACCTCCCGCTCTGCCCCGACTGCGCCCGGGAGCTCCTGGCGCCGGGGAATCGGCGCTACCTCTACCCGTTCATCACCTGCACCCAGTGCGGGCCGCGCTATTCGATCGTGGAACGCACGCCGTTCGACAGAGAAAACACTTCGATGCTCCCTTTCCGCCAGTGCCCCGCCTGCGCCGCCGAGTACGCGGATCCGTCTGACCGCCGCTTTCACTCCCAGACGAACTCCTGCCCAACCTGCGGTCCCGCTCTCGCGTGCCTCGACGGGACAGGGAATCCTGTCCTGGGAGACCCGATCAGCGCCGCCATCGCGGCGCTCGGGCAGGGCAAGGTAGTCGCAATCCAGGGAATCGGGGGCTTCCACCTTGCCGCAGACCCGCGCTCAGCGGATGCAATGCACAAGCTCCGACGGGAAAAGGCAAGGGAGCGCAAACCGTTTGCGCTGATGGTCCGGAACCTGGACGAAGCCCGTGCACTCTGCCTGCTCACGGAGAGGGAGGAAACGCTCCTGGCTTCGCCCGAGGCGCCGATCGTCATCGCGCCGCGTCAGCATCCGGCGCCGGCGTGGACGTCGCTCGTGTCCGACACGGACACCCTGGGCGTGATGCTCCCCTACACCCCGCTGCATCTCCTGCTGTTCGTCCATCCCGATCTCGACATCTCCTGGCGCGCCCTGGTGATGACGTCCGGTAACCGCGCTGAGGAGCCGATCATCACGGATCCCGGCGTTGCCCGGCTGAAGCTTGCCGATGCGGCGGACATGTTCCTCTGCCACGACAGGCGGATCGCGTTCCGCGCCGACGACTCCATCGTCAGGGTCGGCGCCTCCTCTCCCCCGGTCCTGCTGCGGAGGTCGCGCGGGTACGTTCCCCGGCTGATTCCGCTGTCGCGGGATGTGCGGGGAGTCATTCTGGCGCTCGGTGGAGACCTGAAGAACGCCCCTGCCCTGGCGCGAGGCAGGGACCTGCATCTCTGCGCGTACAACGGAGACCTGGATTCGGCGGAAAGCCTCGCCCAGTTCTCCTCGCAGATCGACCAGGTCCTGCAACTGTATCGTGTCTCCCCGGATATCGTCGTACACGACATGCACCCTCACTACCATTCCAGCCGGTGGAGCATTCCACGGGGCGCGCGCAGGATCCTGGTCCAGCACCACTTCGGCCACGCCCTTTCCGTGATGGCTGAGCACGGCCTGGACGAGGCGCTGGCCCTTTCCTTCGACGGAACCGGATACGGGACGGACGGCAGCATCTGGGGAGGAGAGTTCCTGCACGCCACTCGCGCAGGGTTCACCCGGCTGGGAAGCTTTGCCCCGTTCCCCCTTCCCGGCGGCGATGCAGCGGTTCTTCACCCGCCGCGGATCGCTTTTGCGCTTCTTGGAGATCGCGCCTCCGGCAGGATCCCCGGACTCCTCGGAACAGAAGAGCCCTTTCTCCGCGCCATGATTTCTGGAAAAGTGAATTGTCCCGTCACTACCTCTCTCGGGCGCATCTTCGACGCCGCCGCGGCAATCCTCGGGCTCGTCAATCATGCAAGCTACGAGGGCGAAGGGCCGATCAGGCTGGAGGGAAAGGGCCTGCATGCTCGCCCGGCAGGCTCGAAAGGACGGATGGACCGGGACACCGGGGACCTGCTTCCCTTCATGCCGGGTCCAGGAGACGAGCGGCTGTTCCTGGTGGATCCCCGTCCCCTCCTGGCGGCGCTCATGGAAGACCAGGCTGGCGCGCGCGCAGATGAAAGGGTTCCCGGCCTTTCGCTGCTGTTCCATGAGGCAATTGCCATGGCATCCGTCGAAGGCGCGCGAAGAATGCGCCGGCACACCTGCATATCGCTGATCGCCCTCTCGGGCGGTGTCTTCCAGAATCTCCTCCTTCGGGAGCTGCTCATTCCCCTCTTGATCAAGGAGGGATTTGAGGTTTTCCTGAACGTGCGCGCACCGGCGGGAGACGGCGGGCTCGCCGTCGGCCAGGCGTGGTTCGAAGAAAGCTAGGAAATGTCACCTTCGGCACGGGGTACCGTGCCTGCGGTGACGGAGGTGGTCCCATGTGTCTTGCGACACCGATGAAAATAGAAAGGATCCTGGACGCTCGACGGGCCATCGTATCCGAAGGGAAGGTGCAAGTGGAGATCGACGTCTCCCTCCTGAAGGACCCACGGCCGGGGGATCACGTGATCGTTCATGCCGGGTACGCGATCGAGACACTCAGCCTCGCGGATGCGGAGGAGCGGCTCGAGCTGTTCAGAAAGCTGGCCGAGCTGTCGGGAGAACCCGGCGCTGCGCAATGAGCGATGAGAGCCGGCTGGCCCGGAGTCTCGTCTCGGAAATAGAATCGGTCACGGCACGTATCGGCCGCGTGGTCCGGATCATGGAGGTGTGCGGCACGCACACCGTGGAGCTGCGCAAGCAGGGGATCCCGTCCCTGCTGCCGCGCGCCGTCACGCTCGTCTCCGGTCCAGGATGCCCCGTGTGCGTCACTCCATCGGGGTACATCGACAATGCGATGCGGCTCGTCTCGGAAGGCCGCGCTCAGGTGGCGACCTTCGGCGACCTGCTGAAGGTGCCGGGGGCGTCGGGACGCACGCTGAGCTCTCTCGCGGGCACGGGACGTGTGAAGCTCGTGTACTCGCCGAGCGAGCTCGTGGGGATCGCACGGGAAAGCGCTCTTCCTGTTGTCTTCCTCGCCGTGGGTTTCGAAACCACCGCGCCGACGATTCTCTCCGCCCTCCTGGAGGCCCGCGACGGCGGTGTGGAAAATCTTTTCCTCTATACGGCTTTGAAGACCGTTCCGCCCGCCTTACGCTTCCTTCTTTCCAATCCCGGGCATGGCATCGACGGTTTCCTCCTCCCCGGTCATGTGTCGGTCATCATCGGCGCGGATGCCTACGAGTTCCTCGAGCGTGACGGGGGCAAGCCCGGGGTGATCACAGGATTCGAAGGGCTGGACATGCTGACCGGGATCCTTGAGCTTCTCAGGGAAATCCAGAGAGGGAAAAGCAGGGTGCTGAACGCGTACCCCCGCGCGGTGAAGGCCGGGGGAAATACGCGTGCCCTCGAGCTGATGTCGCGGACCCTCCGGCCCCGTGACGACACGTGGCGGGGGCTGGGCAGGATCCCCGGTGCCGCGCTCGGACTGCAGTCCTGGCTGGCGGAATCAGATGCAGAGAAGGTGTTTCAGATCCCGCCCGCGGAGGACCGGGAGCCGCCGGGATGCCTCTGTTCCCGGGTGATCGCGGGCATGTCCACGCCGCCACAATGTGCGCTGTTCGGCTCCCGCTGCACGCCGGATGACCCCGTGGGACCATGCATGGTGTCCTCCGAAGGAACCTGCGCGGCCTGGTTCCGCTACGGTGGCGCGCAATGAAAGATGACGGGGAAATCCGGCTCGAGCACGGAAGCGGCGGTGCGCTCTCACGGGATCTCGTCGAGAATGTGATTCACCCGTTTTTCAGGAGCGATTCCTACTCCGAGCTTCTTGACGCCGGCCCGCTTGAAGATGGTTCGGACCTCCTCATGACAACCGACGGGTACGTCGTGGATCCCCCCTTTTTCCCCGGCGGTGACATCGGCCGCCTCTCCATCTTTGGCACCTGCAACGACCTCGCGGTGAGCGGCGCGAAAGCAATCTGCATCTCCCTCGCGCTTGTCATCGAGGAAGGATTCCCTGTTGCCGACCTCCGCCGGGCGCTGGCATCGGCGGCGGAGGCCGCGCGCGGGGCTGAGGTCCGGATAATCACGGGCGACACGAAGGTGGTGCCCCGGGGAAAGGGAGGCGGCCTTTTCATCACGACAACAGGCGTGGGCAGGCGGGTGTTCCCCCTTCCCCTGTCGCCCGGACGGGTGGAGGCCGGCGATGCGCTCATCGTCTCCGCGCCCATCGGCTCACACGGCCTCACCGTTCTGGCTGCCCGCGAATCGCTTCCCGTCGCCGAGTCCCTCCGCTCGGACATGGCGTGTCTCTACCCTTCCGTGAGCGCTCTGTTTCCGCTCGCTGAAAAGCTTCGATTCATGCGCGATGCGACCCGAGGAGGCATCGCCTCGGTGCTGAATGAGGTCGTGCGGTCATCGCCCTTGGGAATCGCGGTGGAGGATGAAGCCTTTCCGGTCACCGATGAGGTTCGGACCGTCTCGAGCCTGCTGGGACTGAACCCATTGGAAATCGCGAACGAGGGGGTGTTCATCGCCGTGGTGGCCGGGAGCGCCAAAGATCAGGCCCTGGACGTCCTGCACTCGCACCCCCTCGGCAGGGACGCGCGGGTTGTCGGCCGCGTGTCAGCCGATGCACCAGGCAGGGTCCTCGTCACGACGAGGGTGGGCGGCACGCGGTTTGTGGATTTCCCGCGGGGGCTGCTGCTCCCGCGGATCTGCTGAGCCAGCTACTCGCTGGAATACTGGATGAGGGTTCTCACCGTATAGCTGCCGAGCACTTTTTCATAGTGAAGAAAGGGAAGACCCACGACCCCGAATATCCCAATCACCTTCGCCCCGCCAAGGGCCAGCAATTGGGCAGCCGCGTTCAGTGTGCCCCCGGTGGCGATCAGGTCGTCCACGAGGAGGATCCTCTGCCCCTTCGAAACGTCGCTGCGATGAACTTCAAGCACATCCTGGCCGTATTCGAGGGTGAAATTGATTCCGTACGTTTCCCCCGGCAGCTTCCCTTTCTTGCGAAGCAGGATGAGAGGAAGGCCCCGGCGAACGGCAAAAGGCGCTGCAAAGATGAATCCGCGCGATTCAATGGCCGCCACCGCGTCCACCTCGGACTTCCCGTATGCCTCTTCCATGCGGTCGATGCAGTATGAAAAGGCCTTCGGGTTCACCAGGATTCCTGTTATGTCGTAGAACAGGACGCCAG
>JBEKTX010000131.1:0-12342 GCA_049515615.1 Spirochaetia bacterium | reverse complement strand
ACGATCACGAACTCCCCATCCTGGAGAACGACCTGCACGTCAGGAAGAACATAGCGGACAACATCCCGGGAGAAGTTGCGTCCGGGGAGCGGATCCAGGGTGCGGATGAAGGCCATGATCTCCTTCAGGGCAGCCTCCGAGATGCGCATTCCTTTTTCGATCTCTCTTAACCGCTGCTTTTCCAGCGCTTCCAGCCAGTTCTCCACGAGCCCTGCCGCCCGGGGATGCGGATGGGGATGGGTGCGGATCTGCACGAGGAGGCTCTCGCGCACGTCCTTGACGCAGGTGCCGACAGGATCGAAGCCCTGCACGAGCTCGACGACCTGCGGGATCAGCTCCTTGTCTTCGTCTTGGAGCAGGAGCTCGGGTGGCTCCTTGTGGAAACCGTTCTCATCGAGGTTGCGAATCAGGAGCTCTCCAATGCGGAACCAGTCCTCAGGTATCGGCTGCAGCGCGAGCTGCGACAAGAGGTGCTCCTGGAGGCTCTCGGGCTGCGAAAGGGCGCCTTCGATGAATTGGCGGCGCGCGTCACTTGCCGCTTCCCCGTCCGCCCTCGAGTATCCTGAATCCGAGCTGTGATCGAACCAGTCCCCCTCCCCGTCGCCGCCCTCCCGGGCGGGAAGCGAGTCCAGCGATACCGTCGAACGGTCTTCTTCCACCTGGAGGGCGGGATTTTTCTCCAATTCCTCCTCGATGGTGGTCTTCAGGTCCTGCAGGGGAAGCGCCATGAGCCTCACAGCCTGGTAAAGCTGCGGGGTCATTTTCAGCTTCTGCACCTGTTTCAGGATCGGTCTCTGAGACTGCACGACGCCTCCGGGACGATTGTGCGGCACGGCCGGGTGATTTGTCAATTCAGCCGTAGCCATGGATTGCAAGGGCCGACGAGCACAGGGATGCGTCAGGGCGGCAGCCCGGTCGCTCCTGGCGGCATTCGGGCTGCGCAGCAGACGGCGAGAGCCTGCGGAAGGAGGCCCGAGGCAATTTCGCGGCGAAAGATCGTCCACAACCCCGGTTTTGAACGGAGTGGCGTGTCAAATCTGGAATTCGTGCCCCAGGTAGATCGAACGAGCGACCTCGCTGGCCAGCAGCTCCTCGCGGGTCCCGCTCACCAGGATCTCCCCGCGGTTGATGATGTGCGAGCGATGGGTGATCTGCAGCGTGTCGCGGACGTTGTGGTCCGTGATCAGCACGCCGATGCCCCGGTATGAGAGACCCTGGACGATCATCTTCAGCTCTGAAACCGTGATCGGGTCGATGCCGGCAAAAGGCTCGTCCAGCAGGAGAAACTTGGGCTCGATCGCAAGGGACCGGGCGATCTCGGTGCGCCGGCGCTCACCGCCGGAAAGGGTATATGCCTTTTGTTTCCGCAGCGCCCTGATTCCCAGGTCCTCTAGAAGCTTGTCCAGGAGCACGTGCTTTTCGCGGCTGGTAAGCCCGCGGCGTGTCTCGATGATCGCAAGAACGTTCTGTTCCACGGACAGCTTCCTGAAGATCGAAGGCTCTTGTGGGAGGTAGGAGACGCCCAGCCGGGCGCGGCGGTACATGGGGAGGCCCGAGATGTCCTTTCCGTTCAACCAGATCCTGCCGGAGCTGGGGTGAATGAATCCGACCACCATGTAAAAGACCGTGGTCTTGCCTGCACCGTTCGGACCGAGCAGACCAACGACCTCACCGCTTTCCATGCGGAAGGTGACCTCCCTCACCGCCTGCATGCGGCCGAAGCTCTTCTCGAGACCTTCGAGAAAGAGTGTGCCCCTACCGTTCACTGCCCGTCCCCTTGGCGGGAGGGAAGTCGGAGGCGTTGCCTTTGCTCGTGGTCGAGTCGTGCTGGTGGTCGAGCCGGGGCCGGCGCCGGTGGTGTCCGTCGTGCTTTTCCCCTTGTCCTCCAGGGTGCCCTGGACGCTGCCCTCCAGGGTGATCTCTTCAGTGTCCAGGTTGATCGTGATGCGCGCCGCCTGGTACACATCGCCGCCCTTGGACACCCAGGGCATGCCGGACAGCTCGAGGATCTTCTTGTCCCGGTGGTAGCGGGCGAACTCGGAGCGGCAGACGATGTCCTTCTTGAAGATCCGCACGCCGATCTGCACGATGGTGATTTGCTCGGTGTCCCGGTCCTCGATGAAGCCGCCTTTCACCACCATCTCGTTTTTCACGTCGGCCATCATCGCGTTGCCGCGGATCCGTGCGATCTTTCGGTCCCGGTCGTAGAAGAGTTCCTGGCTGGTGAGGTCGAGGCCGCGGCGGGCATCGACGACGTGCACATTCCCGTGACCCTGGGCGTAGATGAAATCCTTGCCGAACAGCTCGATGCTGTCCGCAGTGATGCGCAGGTCCTGGGATTCCACCTTGCCATGCCCTGTGAGGAGCGCGTGCTGCCCACCCTCAGCCAGGGTCATGGTCGTGGAGTCCCCGGAGAAATTGAACTTCTCGGCGTGAAGGAGCGCCGCGGCTGCGACGAACAGCACGACAGCCGCGATGCGTCCCGGGTGGCAAATCAGTCCGGCGAGTGAAGGCTGCCCGCTATTTCTGTTCCCACACATATATGCCCCGCACGGGACCCTTGAAGAAGACCTGGCGTTTCATGAAATCCCCGGTGAAACCAGTTCCGACAAGCGAAGATCCGTCTTCTTTCCCGATGGTCACCTGCTCTTCTGGAGGCGCCGTAAGCCGCCTTGCCTTGTTCTCCCAATCCAGGATATCGGCGCGTACATCGCCTTTCTCCGCGGCAGAATGGACGTGGACGCCGCCCGATATCTCCGCGTTTTCCGTGTCGGAGTGGAAGATCACCGTACGGGCCTGCCCTTCAGTCGCCTTTCCGCCCTTGTCGTCGAACTCCGTGAAATGCGCGTCGGTCAGGATCGTCTGGTTCTTCGCGTTCCAGGTCTCCGCCCGGGCCGCCTCGAGCTCGATCGACAGTCTCCCGTCCTTGTGGACACGGTGGAGCAGGCCGACTGTAACGGTGTCGGGAATGCTCGAGGGCGCCTGCTCCTCCACCGTCGCCCCCTTGTAATCGATGCTGCAGCTGGCAAGAAGGATCGCCAGGGGAAGCGCCCGCAGCGAGACCACGATTGCAGACCGGCGTCGGCGGCTCACACCCGTGCTGACGCTAATTTTTCCTGCGCTGCCAGGCATGCCGTGATGAAGCGGGAGAACAACGGGCTGGGAGCCAGGGGTTTGGACTTGAACTCGGGATGGAACTGCACCCCGACTCCCCAGGGATGGTCCGGCCATTCGACCGATTCCACGAGCGTGGTGTCCGGGGTGAGCCCGCTCACGATCAGTCCTGCGTCCTCGAGTCCTTTGCGGTACTGGTTGGACACTTCGTAGCGGTGGCGGTGCCGCTCGGAGATCACCTCAGCGCCATAGGCGGCGTGGATGTGGCTGCCCGGCCTCAGGTGTGTGTCGCTCCTGCCCAGCCGCATGGTCCCGCCGTACGCCTTGATGTCCACCTGTTCTTCCAGAAGGCTCACCACGGGATGCTTCGCTTCGGGCTCGAACTCCGTGGAGTTCGCGTCCTTCAATCCCAGGCACGCCCGCGAGTACTCGATCACCATGATCTGCATTCCCAGGCAGATTCCCAGGTAGGGGACGTTCTTTTCCCGTGCGTACCGGGCAGCGAGGATCATGCCCTCGATCCCCCGCAGGCCGAACCCGCCGGGGACGAGGATGCCGTCGCAGTCGGCGAACGCGGCGGCAAGGTCGCGCCCGTCCTCCAGGTCCTCGCTTTCGAACTTCACAAGCTGCACGCGCGCCCTGTTCGCGATTCCCCCGTGGAACAGCGATTCGAAGATCGAGATGTAGGAATCGTGGAGGCCCGTGTACTTGCCCACGATGGCGATCCGGGCAGTCCGCTTCGCGTTGGCAAAATGGTCCACGACCTGCTTCCACCCGTCGCGCGCAGGGCCCTTCGCCTCGAGCCCGAGCTTCTTGATGATGATCGCGTCCACCTTCTGGTCGACGAAGATCAGCGGGATGTCGTAGATCGTCGTGCGCACGTCGTAGGCGGAGATTACCGCTTCCTTCTCCACGTTCGTAAATAACGAGATTTTCCGCCGCAAGTCCTCGTCCAGCAGGCCGGAGGAACGGCAGAGCAGAAGATCGGGCTGGATCCCTATCTCGCGCAGCTCCCGCACCGAGTGCTGGGTCGGCTTGCTCTTTGGCTCTCCCCAGTAGACCTGGGGCACGAGGGTCAGGTGGATGAACACCACGTTCTCCTTGCCGAGGTCGTGAATGAACTGCCGGGCTGCCTCGAGGAAGGGGATGGACTCGATATCGCCCACCGTGCCTCCCACTTCCACCAGAGTCACATCCACGCCCGCCTGCTCGCCGACCCGGATGATGCGCGCCTTGATCTCATCCGTGATGTGCGGGATGACTTGCACGGTCCTGCCGAGAAACCGGCCCTCCCGCTCCTTGGTGATGACGGCCTGGTACACCTGGCCCGTGGTGATCGAATTGTCACGCCCGAGCGGTGAAGAGGTGAAGCGGCTGTAGTTTCCGAGGTCGAGGTCCGTCTCCGCGCCGTCCTCGGTGACATAGACCTCCCCATGCTGGTAGGGGTTCATTGTTCCCGCATCCACGTTGATGTAGGGATCGATCTTGATCATGCGGATGTTGAAGCCCCTGTTCTCCAGGAGGCTGCCGATGGACGCGGAAGCGACACCTTTTCCCAGCCCAGAGCAGACTCCGCCCGTGACGAAAATGTATTTGCTCATGGGGACTGGATTATAGCAAGAAACGACGACCGCCTCAATGGAGGAACCGGCAGCGCGGTGGTCCCGACAACGGGCGGGCGCATCCAGATCGTGCCGGAGGCGTGATATACTGAAAATATGGAAGATGTCACGGGCCCAGGGGCGGCGCGCAGGCGCCTTCCCCTCCTGATTACGGCAGCCGTCGGGGCGGTCATCACTGTTGTCGTCTTTTTCATCTTCCTGGGGCAGGAAGAGGCCCGGATGCGCGCGGACTTCCAGAACATGTCATCCGATCGGGCGCAGGCCATACGATCCGCCATTGCCGAAGATGCACTCGAGCTGGATCTCCTTGCCTCCTACGTCGCGGCCTCCAGGGAAAACCGGCGAGGTGAGCTGGGGCCGTTCGTGCAGGAGTTCGGCCGTCTGGTGCGGCGCATTCCGATCCACGAGGAGGACACGCAGGTCCTCGCATTCATCTCTGCACTTCCTGCCGATGGGCGTTCCTCCTTCGAGGCGCTCATGCAGAAGGAGGTGAACGCCAGCTTCGCGATCCGAGAGTCGGGTCCGGGGGGCACGTTCCGACAGGCCGGCAACCGCGCGATCTACTACCCTGTGACGATTTCCGAGCCCGTGGAGTACAGCGGAAGCATTCTCGGGCTGGATGTCGCCTCCATTCCCCGTTTGCGGGAGGCAATAGAGCACGCACTTGCCAGCGGCAAGAGGACCGCCAGCGGAGCGGTGGACCTTCCGCTCTCGGCGTCCGGGCCCCAGGTTGTGTGGAACTTCCTGCCCGTCTACAGGAGCGAGTCCGCGGTGGGGGAGCCTTCGGCGCGCGCGGGTCTGCTGGGAATCTGCGCCTCGGCGTTCCGAATCGACCAGATGGTGGAGCTCGCGCTGAACGAGCTGAGCCCGGCGGGAATCGACCTGGAGCTTCTGGATGCGAACGCCCCGGCGGGCCAGCAGTCGCTGTACTATCACAAGTCGAGACCGCCGGGATACGTGGCATATGGCGTAGTGAAGACGGGCATGAAATGGAGCACCACGATCAACGCGGGAGAGCACACGTGGATTCTCATCGCCTACCCGACCGCGAGCTTCATCTTCCGACACCGCACGTGGCAGTCATGGACTATCCTGGCGGGCGGCCTGCTCCTCACCGGCTTCTCCGTTATCATTTTGTGGGGACGGCTCCGCCGTGCCGCCCAGGTGGAGGCAGTGGTCGCCGACCGTACCCACGAGCTTGCCGTGGAGATCTCGAAGCACGAAACCCTTGAAAACGCACTCGCCGAGTCCCGGTCCGCGCTGACGGCGCAGGTCGTGCAGCTCAACCAGAAGAACCAGCAGATCCAGATGCTGAACGAGGTCGGAGACTCGCTGCAGTCATGCCTTGCCAGCGAGGAGGCGTATTCCACCGTGTCCGTTCACGCTCCGCTTCTCCTCCCGGGGACATCAGGCACGCTTTTCGTGCACGATCCGGTGAAGGATCTCTTCTTTCCGACGGCGAAATGGGGAGAGCAGCCACCGGCGAATCCGGCATTCAAGGCTGAGGATTGCTGGGCACTGCGCCGGGGCAAAACGCATGCGGTCAGTCAGAGCAGCGCGAATCTCCCCTGCCGACACACCGCGGAAGGGCGCGCAGACATATCGCTCTGCATTCCCCTTGCCGCCATTGGGAGGACGATCGGACTTCTGCACGTCACGGGATGCGTCGAAACGGCGCACACTTTCGCGGAATCAGTTGCGGAGCACATCGGGCTTGCCCTTTCCAACCTCATGCTGCGAAGCGATCTCCGCCAGCTCTCAATCCATGACCCCCTCACCGGGTTGTACAACCGACGCTACATGGAAGAGACGCTGGAGACCGAGATCCGCCGCGCGGAACGGAAGGAACTTCCGATTGGCGTGATCATGCTCGACATTGATCACTTCAAGGCATTCAATGACGGATTCGGGCACGCGGCAGGTGACCAGATGCTGCGTTCCATCGGGGCACTCTTGCTCTCCCACCTGAGGGCGGGTGACATCGCCTGCCGCTTCGGCGGGGAGGAGATGCTGCTCATCCTTCCCGAGGCAAACGAGGAGGCAGCCGTGCACCGGGCCGAGGACATTCGCGCCCGCGCGAAGAAACTCGAAGTCACGCACATGGAGACTGCCTTGGGCCCGGTCACCGTTTCTCTTGGGGTCGCAGTCTACCCGGGGAACGGGCGCACGCGTGACGAGCTGGTCGCTGCTGCTGACGCTTCCCTGTACAAGGCGAAAAGGGATGGCCGTGATCGTGTCGTGGCTGCCGGCGCAGGCGTGGGCGGGGAAAGGGCCGGACTAGCCGCGCTCCCCAATCCCTGACGCGCCGCTAGTCGTCCATCACGGTAATGGTTTTTCTCAGATCCCAGTGAACGAAGCCCTGCAGGGCTTCAATCTGCGACCTGTTCACGAAGTAGAGCCTTCCGTCATATTTCACCAATCCGCCCTCATAATTGGCAACCTTCACCTTGTGGGAGATTCTGCCCAGGAACACCGCCCTGTCCCAGAAGGGACAGGTCTTCAAGTGGGGGATCCTGCGCAGAGTGCTCGCACGGATGGATTCATTGGAGACGGAATTGCGCAGCATGTCCTGCCACTTCGGCATGATAGCTTAAGTGTAGCCGAGTGAGACCCGCGCATCAATCCGCGGCGGGAACGTCCTGCTCCTTGGCAGCCGGCGGTGGGGAGGCGCAGGGCTCACGGAATCTTTCCATTGAGACGGCCTTGCCGTCATCGCCAATCTCCAGCACGACTCCCTGCATCTCCAGCATCGCCCAGGCTTCCTTTGAGTACTCGTGCACGAGGGTTGTGAGCTTGCGGATCTCGATCTCGGGATCCAGGCCCGCGACCGACGCGAGACTGCCCGTCCTTCCCGCATCCGTGATCACCCCGGTGCCGCCCGCCATCACGTGGTCGTCGGCCGTCAGCGCTTTGGTGTGCGTGCCGATCACCGCGGAAAGCTTTCCATCCGACATCGCGAACATTGTGGCCTTTTCCGCGGTGGTCACGGCGTGGAAGTCCAGCACAACAGCATTTGTCTCCGTTGTGATCGATTCAAGCAGCTTCGGCAGGAGGCTGAAAGGATTCTTCAGGTGGACACGCTTGAACCCGGCGACGCCCAGAAGAGACATCACGGCGATCTTCCGCCCGTTTTTCTCGAAGATCATGAACCCATGGCCGGGGTTGCGGGGGGGGTAGTTCGCCGGTCGTATCATGTAAGGAGCCCGGTTGAAATGCTCGACGATGTCCTTCTTGTAATAGCTGCACTCGCCTGTGGTGATGGCATCGATGCCGAGCTTGTGCAGGTATACGGCATGATTCTTCCCGATACCGAATCCCCCGGTGGCTCCTTCTCCGTCCGCAATGACGAAATCGATGCGCTTTTCCTGGCGGATTTTCGGCAGGAGCTCCTTCACGACCCACACTCCGGACTTCCCGACGATCTCCCCGATGAAAAGGACGCGCAACGATGCCATCAGGAGAGGATAGCGGCCGAGAGTATCCTTGACAAGTTCAGCGGGAGTTTGCTACGTTCTCGAACGAGCCCGGATGGTGGAATTTGGTAGACACGCTAGATTCAGGGTCTAGTGCCGGCAACGGTGTGGAGGTTCAAGTCCTCTTCCGGGCAATCTTAATTCCTTAATTTGAACTGAGTTAGAAAGACACCATCTAGTCCTCCGGTTTACAGTCTCCGGGTCTTTGGTTTATCCTTCGGTTTTCGAGAGCCTTCAACTTGAAGACCGGGAGGAGGCTGAGCGTGTCCAGACCGAAGAAGCCCTTCCAAGTACTCCGCCGTCGCGCCAAGGACTCCAAACACGTGTTCTACGTCGCCTTCCGCCTACCCGACGGCACCGTCACCTCACCGCGTTCCAGCGGCCAGACGTCCAAGGGGGCGGCGGAGACGTGGGCCATCGAGCAGATCCACGAGGGCAAGGTCCCCGTGCAGAAGGCCCCCGCCGGGAACGTCCGCGAGGAGCTGATCGCGTTCCTCCTCGACTTCTGGGACTACGACAAGTCCAAGTACGTGCGGGGCAAGATCGCACGCGGCGGGACGATCAGCAAAGCCTACTGCCGGACCATGGGCTACATGGTCAACAAGTACGTGAAGCCCACGTTCGAGGGCCGGAGGATTCGCACACTCACCGCCGACGAGTTCGAGGACTGGATGGCGGACTTGGCGGACGACGAGGTCCCGGCGGGGACGATCAACTTGGCGCGGATCAGCGTCAGCGTCGCGTTGAACCACCTCGTGACGCTGCGGCGGTTGCCGTGGAATCCACTCTCTGCGGTGAAGCCCTACAAGGAGGTGTACGGCAAGCGGGGCACCCTGACCGTCGAGGAGTTCCGCAAGCTCCTTGCCCTCGAGGGCCTCGATCCCCGCGTCTACGTCGCCATCGCCCTCGGCGGCCTGTGCGGGATGCGTATGGGCGAGATACGCGGACTCCGTTGGGCCGACGTGGATACCGCCGCGAAGCTACTGCGCATCCACACCAGCTACGTTGAGATCGACGGCGAGCGCGATCAGGCCAAGCACGGGAGCAACCGGGACGTTCCCCTTCCGTCTACTGTGCGTGAAGCATTGGAGGATTGGCGCGGTGAGTCACCCGCAACACGGCCTGAGAATTGGGTCGTCTGCGACATCGAGCAGCCGGACCGACCTATGCTGGCGGACCCCATCCGGGAGTCCTTCTACTCGGCCTTGGAGAGCATCGGCATCAAGGACCGCGAGGAGCGCAAGATCGTGTTCCACAGCTTGAGGTACTGGTACAACACCCAACTCCGGGGCTCGATCCCCGAGAGCGTCCTCCGCCGGTTCACCGGCCACCACAGCGAGGAGATGACCGACTTGTACGATGCGGGGAAGGAGATAGACTTCCAGAAGGCCCGCGCCCGGCTGGAGGAACTGACCAAGCCGCAGGAAGCAAGGAAGACGACGAAGACCTAAACAAGCACTAAACTGGCGGTGTTTGGTGGTAGGGCCTGCCGCCCCTTGACGTGGATTGCCCCCGGGACGCTCCTTGCGGGCCGTGGTGCGATCCGCTGAGGGCCTGCCGTGATATAATGGCACACGCCCCGGAGCAGTCCCCGCCCCTGGTCGAGCCGGACGACAAACGAGCTGGATACACGCTGGCCTAAGTCTTTGAGGGAAGGAGCAGATTACATGGGAGAGTTCTCGGCAATCAGGAAAGAGGACGAACAGTGGGTGTTCGATTATTGGGCGGGCACGGACCCGAGTGGTGAGCTGCATAATGCTGGCGCGATCCTTGCGGAAGCCGAGGTCGGCGATGTAAGGCTCGGTTCTGGACTGCAGAACGCGACATATTGGGGCAAGGCGTACACAGAAACCAACACTGAGGCCGCGTTGAGAGCAGTTCAAGCAAATCTCATAAAGTTGGACTGGAGACAAAGGCCTGACGAATAAGCATTCACCGTCGAACAGACTGTTAAACGACGCGCGTGGCGGGCCTACAACGAACGCGCGAAGGGCCTGCTGTGCGTACACACTCCCTACTTCGCGGCGGGCTCCTGCTTCTGTTGTTGCAGATAGTTCCACGTTGATGGTCTCAGAGGTGTTATGAACTGCTCCTCAATAAGCGAACGCAGCCTGGCCTTCACCTGACTATCAGCTTCCAGTAGAAACGCATCGAATGCTTTTGATTTTGCAAGCGTCTTTTTAAAGTGTTGGATGTCGGGCTTGTAGCCTATTCTGACAGTGTGAATGGGTGAATTGTCTTGGACCGAGGCTTTGTATACGATCTTGCAGAATTCGTGGAGATTCTTTACAAACTCACCGTCCTTACCTTCCGGAAACGCACCATATCTTTTCTTCGACTTGGCCGCCTCTACGGAGAGATGGGCGAGCATATTTACGCGTGCAGGTTTTATGAGTTTCCGAAAACTGTTCATCCGCTCTCTAAGATCGTCTAACTTTTGTTCCACTTCTATTGGCCATTCGATGGCATCAACAAGATAGTCGACTGACATGTGTTCTTTGCCTTTTCCGGAGTCCTTGGGATCTGTTACTTTGTTGAACTCCAGCACGATGTAGCGACCCAAGACGTCGCCAAGCAGCTTATAGAATAGACGATTGTTCCTGTCGAATAGCTGGATGGTGTCATCGAAATAAAACAATTCAACATACATCCTAAAAATCGCTTCAATCCAGTCGGCATGGACACAGAAGTCCGTTACAAGCTTTTGAATCTCTATGGAATCGTGCTTTACCTTCGTTCTTGCCATTTGATCTGCCTCCTCACCTGTCGAACAACCGTTAACCGACTCGCGCGAATGGCCTACAACGAACGTGCCGGCGGCCTGCCGTGTGATCATACCCCCCTCGCTTCGTTGAGCTTCCAGTATGCGTCGGTGCCTTTCAATTTCTCGTTGTTTTGCGCGTAATCAAAAGCGGTTTTCCCTGATTTATCCTTCACCTCGGCGTCCGCACCGGCGTTCAGGAGCGTGGTGATCATCTCAGGGTTCGGGTTGATCTTGGTAGCCAACATCAGCGCAGTCACGCCGTCATCGCTCCTCGCGTTGATGTTCGCGCCAGCTTTGAGGAGCGTGGTCACAACTTCCGGGTTCTGGTTCCCCCCCGCTGCCAATATCAGCGCGATCACGCCGTTCTCGCCCTTCGACTTAATATCCGCACCAGCCATCAGGAGTGTGGTGATCATCTCAGGGTTCGGGTTGAGCAAGGCGGCCCACATCAGCGGGGTCATGCTGTTCTTACTCCTCGCGTTGATGTCAGCCCCAGCCTTCAGGAGCGTGGTGATCACCTCGGGGTTCTTGTTGAACATGGCAACCGACATCAGCACAGTACTGCCCTCTTTGTCCCGTGCGTTGATGTCAGCCCCAGCCTTCAGGAGCGTGGTGATCACCTCGGGGTTCTGGTTATCCACCCCTGCCCACATCAGCGGGGCCATGCCGCTCTTGCTCCTCGCCTTGACGTCAGCCCCAGCCTTCAGAAGCGTGTTGATCACCTCGGGATTTTGGTTGTTCGCGGCAGCCCACATCAGCGCTGTCGCGTCGTCCTTGTCCCTCGCGTTGACGTCAGCGCCTTCGCTGATAGCGACTTGTATACTCTGTGGCGTCCCGGTCTTCACCAGCTCAAAAAAGTCCGCCGTCTGTGCATACGTCGAAGCCGCTAACTTCAGCGCCTCCTGAAGCTGCCGGTAGGCGTCGGTGCCTTTCAGCTTCGCGTTGCCCTGCGCGTAATCAAGGGCTGTTTTCCCCTTACTGTCTTTCGCCTTCGCGTCCGCACCAGCTTTCAGGAGCGTGGTGATCACGTCAGGATTCGGGTTGCCCCCAGCTGCAAACATGAGAGGTGTCAAGTCGTTTTGATCTCGAACATTGATGTCAGCTCCCTGATTTAGCAGCGTCGTGATCACCTCAGGATTCTGGTTGAATCCAGCGGCGGCCATTAGCGGAGTCCCACCGTCCCCGGTTCTGGCGTTGGCGTCTCCCCCGAACTTCAGCAGCGTGGTGATCACCTCGGGATTTTGGTTGTAAGCAGAGGCGGCTATAAGCGGAGTAAAGGATTTGCGATGTATTGTCATATCCGCCCCTGCCTTCATGAGTGCAACGATCACTTCGGGATTCTGGTTTACTTGGGAGGCCAACAAAAGTG
>JBEKTX010000130.1:0-10576 GCA_049515615.1 Spirochaetia bacterium | reverse complement strand
TGGAGTGAGATTTCTGTTTACAAATGCTCCGGCACGACCTATAATCAGCCATTCCGCACCGAGAGAAAGTTCGCTGCCCCCACTCGGGGTCGAGGTGTTTTCCGGTGCGGCTTTCGAGCGAACCTCAACTTTTGAGAAGAGTCATTCCTGACTGGCTCGGGTGTATCCCGTGCGTGACAGCCGTTTTTCTCAAGGAGGCTCTTGAATGAGCAACGCCGCGCTCTTTCAGACGATGACAAAAGGTTTCGATCTCGCACAGGCGATCGCCGAGGCGGACCGCTGCCTGCTCTGCCATGATCCCCCGTGTTCGAAGGGCTGCCCCGCCGAGACGGACCCCGGCACGTTCATCCGAAAGCTTCGCCTTCACAATGTCACCGGGGCCATCCGCACGATCAAGACCAACAACATCCTCGGCGGCGCCTGCGGCGTTCTCTGCCCCACGCCGCGGCTCTGCGAGAAGGAGTGCAGCGCGACCGGCATCAGCCGGCCCTTGGAGATCGGCAAAATTCAGCGCGCGCTGGTCGAGCACGGGTGGAAGATCGGCTTCCAGCCCTTCGCGGCGCCGGCGAAAAACCGCGGAAAGGTGGCGGTCGTCGGGTCGGGCCCCGCGGGGCTCTCCTGCGCGGCGGAGCTCGCCCGGGAAGGATTCGCCGTCACCGTGTTCGAGGAGCGCGCGGAGCCGGGCGGCGTCATCCGCTACGGGGTGCCCGCATACCGCTTCGACTCGGCCTTCCTCGCCCACGAGATGGCCGACCTCCAGCACCTCGGAGTCGAGTTCGTCTGCGGCACGCGCATCGAGGGAAGCCAGGGCGCGAAGAAGCTTCTGCAGCAGGGATTCAAGGCGGTTTTCCTCGGCCCCGGCCTCTGGGCCGCGGAGAGAATTCCCGGCGCGGAGAAGGTGGATGGCGTGCTCACTTCCGTGGACTTCCTCGCCCGGATGAGGGAGCAGCGTTTCGACGAGATCGGGCGCCAGGTCGAAGGCAAGGTTGTTGCGGTTATCGGCGGCGGAAGCGTTGCCATGGACTGCGTGGAATCTGCGGCGAAGCTCGGCGCACGGGACGCGTACCTCGTGTACCGTCGATCGTTCGCCCATATGCCCGCCGAGGAGGATGAGCGCCTTGCCGCGCTCCGCCTCGGGGTGCACTTCCTCATGCTGAACCAGCCCGTAGGATATGCGGTGGATGGGAAGGGATTTCTCACCGGAGTGAAGCTCGTGCGGACCCGGCTCGGGGACTCGGACGCGTCCGGCCGGCGGAAACCTGAAGCGATCAAGGGATCCGAATGGACTCTCGAGGCCCAGCTCGCAATCGAGGCGATCGGCAACAGGCCGGACGCTGCCGACTGGTCGGGGCTCGTGAAAACGGACAGGGTCGGGCTGGTCATCACGGACCAGACGTCAGGGAGGACCTCTGCGGCATTCGTGTACGCCGGGGGGGATATCGCGCGGGGCGCAGGCCTCGTCGTGGAAGCCGTGCAGGACGGCAAGCGGGCGGCCCGGGCAATCCGGGCGGCGCTGGCATGAAGGAGGGCACAATAATGGCGAAAAACGGCGCGATCGATCTTTCCGTGAGCTTTTGCGGGGTCAGATTCCCCAACCCGTTTCTCCTTTCCTCCTCGCCGGTTTCGAACAGCGCGGAGATGGTTGAGAAGGCATACGAGCAGGGATGGGGAGGGGTCTGCTACAAGACCCTGAACTCCGACCGGATCCCCATCATCCATCCCTCTCCGCGGATGAACGCGTATCACTACGAGGCCAAGCAGCTGGTCGGACTGCAGAACGTCGAGCAGATATCCGACCGGCCGCTGAAGGACAACCTCGCGGATTTCCTGTACCTCAAGAAGAAGCACCCGGATCACCCCCTCATCGCCAGCATCATGGGCTTTTCCAACAACGAGTGGGCGTACCTCGCGAAGGCCGCCGCGGATAACGGGGCGGACATGCTGGAGCTGAACTTCTCCTGCCCGCATATGACCGTGGAAGGCTCGGGACACAAGGTGGGTCAGGCAAACCACCTTCTGGAGAAGTTCACGGCAACGGTGAAAAACGCCGTGAGCATCCCCGTGCTCGCCAAGATGACCCCGAACATCACCGACATGACCGAGCCTGCCCTGTTCGCGAAGAAAGGGGGCGCGGACGGGATCTCTGCGGTGAATACGTTCAGGGCAATCTCCGAGATCGGGCTAGGAGACTGGGTGGCAAAGCCGAACGTCTTCGGGGTGGGCGCGATGAGCGGGTACTCCGGGGCGGCGATAAAGCCCATCGCGCTGCACTTCATCGCGGAGATGGCGCAGTGCGCGGAGCTCGGTCTCCCTCTCTCGGCCATGGGCGGCGTGGAGACATGGATCGACGCGCTGGAGTACCTCCTCGTGGGCGCCACCACGGTCCAGGTGACCACGGGCATCATCAAGTACGGCTACCGCATCGTCCAGGACATGATCGAAGGCTTGAGCGACTACATGAGCGCCCGGGGAATCACCAGGGCCGCGGACCTGATCGGCAAGGCGCTGCCCAACCTCAAGTCGACCGATCACTTCGATCTGAAACGTCAGGGAATAGCGGTGTACGACATGGATCGGTGCGTCGGCTGCGGCCAGTGCTACATCGTCTGCCGGGATGCAGGGGGGCAGGCTCTGGACTGGGACGAGGCGACGCGCCGGCCGAAGCTGGTCGAGGACAAGTGCCTGAGCTGCATGATCTGCAGCTTCATCTGCCCCGTGCCGGGGCTGATCACGCACAAGGAGATGCCCAGCGGCTGGGCTCGGCGCCCCACCGCGATCATGGACAAGGCCCTGGAGAGGCAGGTGAAGATCCCTGACCTGCCGCTGACCTGAAACGGTGAAATCGAGAATTGGAGGAGGAAGAACATGAGTGTGCTGTTGAAGAACGGGCTTGTTGTCACGTCGGCCGGGTCCTCCGTCGCGGATGTGTTCATCGAAGGAGAGATCATCAAGGCGGTGGGCTCGGGGCTTGGAATGAAAGCCGATGAAACGATCGACGCGACCGGGAAGTACATCCTCCCCGGGGCGATCGATCCCCATACCCACATCGACATGCCTTTCATGGGCACCACTTCGTCGGACGACTGGAAAACGGGCTCCGTCGCCGCGGCCTGCGGCGGGACGACCTGCATCGTCGATTTCAGCCCCCAGAGCAAGGGCGAATCCCTTCGTGACGCGGTGGACAGGCAGAAGGGCAAGGCGGACGGGAAGACGGTCGTTGACTACAGCATCCACCCGGGCGTCACGGACACGCGGCCGGACGTCATTGACGAGGTGAAGAGAGCTATCCACGAGTACGGGACACCGAGCTTCAAGATCTTCCTGTTCTACGATTTCCGGGTGGACGATTACGCCATGATCCGTCTCCTGGAGGAGACCAAGACCCATGGCGGGCTCGTGCAAGTGCACGCGGAGAGCTTCGACATGATCCGCAGGTTGAATGAGCAGTTCGCCGCCGCGGGAAAGATGGGGCCCATGCAGCACGCGAAGGCGCATGCCATCCTCGCGGAGGAGGAAGCGGTGGACCGGTGCACGAAGGCCGTCGAGTTCACCGGAAGCAGGATCTATGTCGTCCATCTCTCCTCAAGCCGCGGCCTGTGGAAGATCCGGCAGGCCAGGGATCGGGGCCTCAGAGTCCATGCGGAAACCTGCCCGCAGTATCTTACCCTGACCGAGGACCGCTACAACGAGCCGGACTGGAACGGCGCGAAGTACGTGATGTCGCCCCCCCTCCGCCCCCAGGAAAGCCTGGACGAGATGTGGCTGGGCTTGCGTGACGGGGACGTGCAGACCGTGGGAACCGACCACTGCCCGTTCAACTTCAAGGGCCAGAAGGACATGAACGGCAAGGATGACTACAAGGTGATCCCCAACGGAGCTCCCGGCATAGAGACGATGCTCATGCTCATGCACACCGAGGGAGTCGTGAAGGGCAGGATCACCCTGGAGCGCATGGTGGATGTGCTTTCCACCAGCACCGCGCGCATGTTCGGACTCTCGAACAAGGGCGCCGTGGCCGCGGGCAAGGACGCCGACCTCGTGGTCTTCGATCCGAAGAGGAAGTTCACCATCGCCCAGAAAAAGCTTCACCAGAACGTCGACTACACGCCGTGGGAAGGCTGGGAGATGACCGGCATGCCGCAGATCGTGTACTCGCGCGGGAAGAAAGTCGCTGAGTGGAGCGGGGACCAGATGAAGTTCGTCGGCACGGCCGGCGCGGGTCGTTTTGTGAAGAGGGCGCCTCTGGCCGCGTTCTGATCGACCGCGCACCGAAGGAGGAAGCACGTGGACACATCGAAGCTGCGGATCAATGGGGCACGCCTGCGCGCGAGCCTCGAGGAAATGGCGAAGATCGGCGCCACCCCGCCCGGGGGAGTCCAGCGCCTGGCCCTCTCGGACGAAGATCGGCGCGCGCGTGACCTGTTCGTGAAATGGCTGAAGGAGATCGGCCTCGAGGTGACGATCGACGAGATGGGCTCGATCTTCGGCCGGCGGAAAGGAACGAACGACAGCCTTCCGCCCGTGATGAGCGGATCGCACATCGATTCCCAGCCCCGGGGCGGGCGCTTCGACGGCATCCTCGGTGTCATGGGAACCCTGGAGGTCATGCGGACCCTGCACGAGAACAACGTGGAAACCGAGCGCCCTCTCATCATCGTCGACTGGACGAACGAGGAAGGCTCGCGATTCGCGCCCGCCATGGTCTCCAGCGGCGTCTGGGCGGGAGCCCTCGAACGGGACTGGGTCTATGCCCGGGTGGACAAGGAGGGCAAGAAGCAGGGCGACGAGCTCGTCCGCATCGGCTACAAGGGCACGGTTCCCGCGAAAAAATGGCCGACACACGCATACTACGAGTTTCATATCGAGCAGGGTCCTCTGCTCGAGCGCCAGGGAAAGACCATCGGGGCGCCGAAGGGCATCCTCTGCCTGCACTGGTACGACGTCTATCTCGAAGGAGAGGCGAATCAGGTCGGCCCGACTCCAATGGAAGGCAGACATGACGCGCTGTGCGCAGCCGCGGAGATGATCCTTGCCGTCAATATGCTGCCCGACCGGATGAAAGGCAACATGGTTGCGACGGTGGGTGAGATCCAGAACAATCCCAACTCCCGCAATATCATCCCGGACAAGGTGCATTTCACCGTGGACATCCGCTCCTGGGACGACAGGCATGCGGTGGAGGCGTGGGAGCTGCTCAAGAAGGATTTCAATGAGATCGCCGCGCGCCGGGGGACGCCGATCCGAATCGAGGAAACATGGCGCGTCGCGCACGCGCCCTTCAACGAAAAGCTTGTCCAGCGGGTGATGGACACGGCAAAGGAATTGGGATATTCCCACCTTCACATGGTGAGCGGAGCGGGGCATGACGCGAGCTACATGAACCAGGTCTGCCCGACGGCCATGATTTTCGTGCCGAGCATCGGCGGCCGAAGCCACGTCGAGGTGGAAAACACTGCGTGGTCGGACTGCGAGGCGGGGGCGAACGTGCTCCTGCACTGCCTCTTGAAGACGGCCAACGAGAAATAGGAGAGGCAATGAACACTCAGGAACTGCAGACGCTCGACCGCGGGCACGTCATCTACAGCTGGAAACAGCAGGGCGGCTGGAAGCCGACGGTGATCGACCATGCCGAGGGCATCTTCATGTACGATACGGACGGGAGAAAGATACTCGACGGCTGCTCCGGCCTTTTGAACATCAACCTCGGGCATGGCAATCGCTACGTATTGGACGCCATGAAGGCGCAGATGGAGAAGCTGTGCTTTGTCTCACCGGGCTTCGGCACCGAGGCCAAGGCGAAGCTCGCCTCCATGGTTGCGGACGTGACCCCCGGGGACCTGGATTATGTTCTGTTCACCAACGGCGGAGCGGAGGCGAACGAGAATGCCATCAAGTCGGCCCGGTGGTTCACCGGCCGGCAGAAGGTCTACGCCGCCTGGAAGAGCTACCATGGCGCCACGGCCGGCGCGATCACTCTCACCGGAGATCCCCGCCGCTGGCCGGCAGAGCCGGGCATCCCGGGCGTCGTGCATTTCTTCGGACCATATCCCTACCGGTGCGCCTTCGGCACCACGGACCCCGAGGAGTGCGGTCAGCGGACACTCGCCGTGCTCAAAGAGCAGCTCATGTACGACAACCCGAAGTCGGTTGCCGCTATCATCGTGGAGCCGATCGTGGGCACGAACGGCATCATCGTCCCGCCGAAGAGCTACATGAAGGGCCTGCGCCAGCTCTGCGATGAGAACGGCATTCTCCTCATCTCGGACGAGGTCATGGCGGCGTGGGGCCGGGCGGGGAAATGGTTCGGCATCGATCATTTCGACATTGTGCCGGACATCATCAGCACCGCGAAGGGCATCACCTCCGGCTACGTGCAGCTGGGCGCCACGGTCTGGAGCAAAAAGATCTGGGACTATTTCCAGGAGCGCAAGTTCACCTCCGGTCTCACCTACTGCGGCCATGCCCTTGCCTGCGCGTGCGGCATCGCCAACATCGAGGTCTACAAGAAGGAACACCTGATAGAGAAGGCGGCGAGGGATGGCGAGTACCTCGCCGGTAAGCTCAAAGCGATGGAAGCGAAGCACCCGTCCGTTGGTGACACACGGTGCAAGGGACTGTGGGCCTGCATCGAGCTGGTGTCCGACAAGAAGACCAAGGCGCCCATGGCCGGGTACAATGATGCTCTGCGCAACGTGTCGGGGCCCTTGGGCAAGATTTTCATGGACAACGGCCTGTACCTGTACTGCAACTGGGACTATATTTTCATCTCGCCGCCGCTCACGATCAGCAGGCCGCAGATCGACGAGATGCTGGCGGTAATCGAGAAGGGCCTGGACTGGACGGACACGCTGGTCACGAAGGCATAGAAGCCCCGCGGGAGATCGGAGCTCAGGGCAAGGGCGATGTACACGGCGTCATACACCGTCGAGGCAAGACGCAGGTCGATTGCATTATTGAAATCGCGTTCGCCATGGCTTGACCCTGCAAGATGTACCCAAAAATCGAGTACAAACTCCCATGGTCAGGGTTCTCAGCCGGTGTTCCGCAAGCGGCAAGGGGCTCCCTCCACCGCTTACCGGCCCAGGATCGTCATCGCGTATTCGATCTTCCCGAGGGGCGTGGAGAGCTGGACGCCGTTGATGGCTCCCTTCAGCGCCTCCAGCAGTTCCCGGGCAATCGTGGTGCCCTCTTGCAGCGCTGATTCCTTGCTGTCGCATTTCGACATGCGATCGATCACCGCATCCGGAACGGAAACGCCCGGGACCTCGTTTTTCATGAACTCTGCCATCCGAAGGCTCACCAGCGGCCATATCCCGGCAATGACGGGCACGTGCCGCAGGCCCACGGCCCTTTCCATGAACCGCAGCAGGGGCTGGGGATCGAAAACCGGCTGTGTGATGGCGAACTCCGCGCCGGCATCCAGCTTCCACTTGAATCTTTCAAGCTCGCGGTCCGGGTTCACGGCGCTGGGGTTGAGCGCCACTCCGTAGCAGAAGCCCGTCGGCTCCCCGACCGGGTTGCGCCCGAGATCGAACCCCTGGTTGAGCATGCCCACCATGTTGCACAGCCCGATCGAGTCGATGTCGAACACGGCCGTCGCGTCGGGGTAGGTGCCAATGCTGGGAGGATCCCCTGTGACAAGCAGAAGATTGCGGATGCCCAGGGCGTGCGCGCCGAGAATCTCCGCCTGGAGGGCCAGGAGGTTCTTGTCCTTGCAGGTGACGTGGGGAATCGCCTCGATTCCCGCCCTCTGTTGGAGCACCGCGGCGGCGGATACGGCGGCCATTTTCGCCTGGGCTCGGGGGCTGTCGGGCACGTTCACCGCGTCGACGCCTTTTTCCCGGAGGAGGCGGGCATTGTCGATGAGCCTCGTCATGTCGATGCCCTTGGGGGGGACCAGCTCGACGCAGGTCACGAACTCCCCCCGGGAGAGCCGCGCGGCCCAGGCGCTTTTCTTCTCCAGCGGGACCGGCGGCCGGGTCGGTGCGGGCGCGGCAACCCGCGTGCTCTCCCGGGGCCGTCCGGGAGCCAGGGCCTTGATCTCGTTGCGGATCTCTCTGATGTGGGCGGGAGTGGTGCCGCAGCAGCCGCCGACAATGCGCACGCCGTACTGGATCATGCGCTTCGCGTACTTCGCCATGTACTTCGGCGTAGTCTGGTAGATGTTGCGGCCCTCGACGTTCACGGGGACACCCGCGTTTGGCTGGATGCACAGGGGGAGACGGGTGACCTTGATCATCCGTTCCGCCGCTTCGAGCATGCTGCGCGGTCCTTCCGAGCAGTTCAGCCCCAGGACGTCCGGACCAAGATCCTGGATCTCCGTCGTGAAGACTTCAGGCTCGGTGCCATACGGCGAGGTGCCATCGTCGTTGATCGTCATGCAGGCGATGACGGCAAGGTCGCCGCTCCTGCGTACACCCCGGATCGCCGCCTTCAGCTCTCCGACATCGACGAACGTCTCCAGGATGAGCAGGTCGGCGCCCGCGTCCGAAAGAACCGATGCCTGGCGGGCGAAGAGCTCCTCCGCCTCCTCCGTTGCCAGGGCGCCGATCGGCTCGATCATCACGCCGAGAGGGCCGATGGAGCCCGCCACGAGGACGCTGTCCCCGCGGCCGGCATCCGAGATGGCCTGGCGTGCCAGCTCCACGGCGCGGCGGTTGATCTCCGCGAACTTTTCCGCCAGTCCCGCTGCCCTCAACTTGGGAATGCCGGCGCCCCAGCTGTTCGAGGTGATCACATCCGCCCCTGCCTCGAGGTATTCGCGGTGGATGCCCACCACCAGCCGGGGATCGGTGAGACACACCTCCTCGAAGGAACGGTTCAGGAAGACGCCCCTCTCATAGAGCATCGTGCCCATGGCGCCGTCGAAGAGGATGGGGTGCTGCCGGGACAGACGCGTGCGGAAATCGACTTTCATTCTGCGGCCTCCGAAGCCCGAGTCAGGCTGGATGGCGCTCCCTCAGGGCAATCGCCGCCTGCACCATTGCGACGAGGGAGGGCTCTGTTTCCTTCCACTGCCGCGTCTTCAGCCCGCAGTCCGGGTTGACCCAGAGCTGCTCCGGCGTGAGAACCTCAAGCGCCTTTTCCAGAAGCAAGATGATCTCTTCCGAGGACGGCACACGGGGCGAATGGATGTCGTAGACACCGGGGCCGATCTCGTTGGGGTAGCGGAAGTCGCGGAACGCGCCCAGGAGCTCCATGCGTGACCGCGCGGATTCAACCGACAGCACGTCCGCGTCCATGGCGGCGATGGACGCGACGATGTCGTTGAACTCCGAGTAGCACATGTGAGTATGGATCTGGGTCGTGTCCTTCACGCCGGAGGAGGCGATTCGGAACGACTCCACGGCCCAGTCCAGATAGACCTTGCGGTCCTCCCTTCGCAGGGGAAGCCCTTCGCGGAGCGCCGGCTCGTCGATCTGGATCATCCTGATGCCGGACGCCTCCAGGTCGCGGACCTCGTCCCTGATGGCCAGGGCGATCTGCCGGCAGGTGGTTGACCGCGGCTGATCGTCCCGTACGAAGGACCACGCGAGGATCGTCACCGGGCCGGTGAGCATTCCCTTCATCGGCTTGCCGGTGAGAGACTGGGCATAGGCCGACCACCGGACCGTCATCGGCTTCGGCCGCTCGACATCGCCGAAGATCACGGGCGGCTTCACGCAGCGGGACCCGTAGCTCTGCACCCACCCGTTGCGGGTGAAGGCGAAGCCCGAGAGCATCTCCCCGAAGTACTCGACCATGTCATTGCGCTCGAACTCGCCGTGCACCAGGACGTCCAGGCCCATGGTTTCCTGAAGCCGAACGGTCCTCTCGATCTCTTCCTCCAGGAACTTCTCGTACTGGGCCTGGGTGATGGACCCCGCGCGCCGTTCGGCGCGCGCGGCACGAACCTTCTGGGTCTGGGGAAAGGAGCCGATCGTCGTGGTGGGGAAAAGCGGCAGGGAGATGGACGCCGCCTGCGCCTTGCGGCGCGCCGCGTACGGGCTGGGACGCCGGGTCATCTCGGCAGTCAGCGAGGCCATGCGCTCCTGGACACGGGGCGCATGGATGCGCGGTGAGGATCGGCGGGACTGCCGCCGGCGGTCGCTTTCTTCCAACTGGGCCGAGACGCTTGCCGTGCCGTCATTCAGCGCTTTGGACACGATGACCAGCTCGTCAAGCTTCTGACGGGCGAACGCCAGCCAGCCGAGGAGCTCCGCGTCCAGCACAGTCTCCGACGAAAGGTCCTCCGGGCAGTGCAGCAGGGAGCACGATGGGGCGACGATCACATGGTCGCTCCCGAAGGCATCCACGAACGGAAGCGCGGCGGTCACAAGCTTCCGCAGGTCCGCCTTCCAGACGTTGCGGCCGTCGACGAGGCCGAGAGAAATCACCGTTTCAGTCGGTTTCTTCCGCAGTATCTCGGCGCCCTGCCGGATTCCGCGCACAAGGTCCACGTGAAGTCCCGAAACGGGCAGCTTCAACGCGAGATCGAGATTGTCCCCGAGGTCCCCAAAGTAGGTCGTGAGCATGAGCTTCACGCCAGCGGAGGCAAGGTGCGCGTAGGCGTGCTTGAAAGCGCGGCGCGCCTGGT
>JBEKTX010000129.1:0-20755 GCA_049515615.1 Spirochaetia bacterium | reverse complement strand
GGAGGCTGCCGCCGGAAACCCACGCGTAGAGGAAGCTGTCCTCGGACAATGCATAAGTGGTGCCGTCGGATCCCACCGCGGGCCGGCTCCTGATCTGCCCGCCCGTTGCCGCGCGCCAGAGGTACGCGGCGGATTGCGGCCATGCGGCCTGTCCCAGCACGCAGAGAGCGAAGAATGCCGCGAGCACAGACCTCAGTCCCACAACGCTGGAAGGTACTTCACCGGGGATGAATTGGCAAAGATGTGCAGTATGACAGGAGGTCTCTTTGTATAAGACAGGCGCAACCTTATTTAAGAATGGAACCGTCTCGCACTTTAGAGGCCGTTGAGCCTGTCCGAAATCGAAGCCTATAATGTCACGGCGATCAGGACATCGTTTTCGAACAGGAGAACGGATTGATGGCCGGCATTCTGATAGATCCACTCCACACGTCTGCCGTTGGGAACCTCGTGAGGGATTGTCTGGTCTGGGGGACCCGCCACAGTCATTACCTCATAGGTGCTCATTCCCAGGCGGACGCTTGAGAGGCGATTCTTCGCGTTTGTTGAGAGGCACGCCGAGAGTGCAAGTGCGACAATCGTCAACAGGAATATCTTTTTCATGTGCTGCTCCTCTCTTCAGTCCTGTCTGCAACCTTCCCAATGCCCCGCGGTGCTTCTCTTCCACGAACACGTCGTCCCTCGCAGGGAGGTAACAGTGATCTGGGCCGCACTCAATTCAGGAAATCGATCATCGATGCACCGGTTGTCATATTGGTCACCCAACCGTTCTCCGTTCCGTTGGCCACGCAAATCTCCGCGCTGAGCGGACCGGCGGCTAGGTATTTCTGTATCGGCGGCAAGGGCACAGCGAGCTCAAGCATGGAATCCGCGGCCTCAGACTTGATGTTGCTTCCAAGGCGGATGAGGCCGGAGATGGGACTATGAATGGCTACCAACGGCACTGGGCCCTGCCCCCGGACCGAGGCGATATCGATCTCCAGGAAGGAGCTGTCTTTCAGGTAGACTTTCAGCGAGTATGACAGCCGTTTGAGAATGTCATTCGAGAGGTTCATTGTCGGAGTCCCGTCGGAGAGCGAGCACGCCCGGACTCAGGCTCGGCCACGAGAGGTGTCGGGGTAAGGAGTACCGGCAGGATGAGCGCGAGCAGGGGAATCGCCCTCATCATTGCCCACACATTGTGAGTTGCTGTATTTCCCACAATAGTCCGCACGACCTAATCTTTGTGACTCCTATGGATGTCTTCGAACAGTTGAATGTTCTCGATCATGATCTCGGTCATGACCGGATCGAAAAACGTGCCCGATGATTTTCGAAACTCTTCCAGGGTGGCCGCATATGACATTGGAAGTTTGTATACGCGCTTGGAAAGGAGGGCATCATACACGTCCGCCATTGCCATGATGCGCGCCTCGAGCGGGATGGCATCCCCCGCCAGATGGGAGGGATAACCTGTTCCGTCCCACTTCTCATGGTGGTGGAGGCAGATCCTTTGCGCCATGACAAACACCTCGGCCTTGCATTGCTCGATGACCTTCTGAAATGCCGCAGCGCCAGCCGTGGTGTGGGTCTTCATGATTTCGAACTCTTCAGCGGTGAGCCGATCGGGCTTCAAGAGGATAGCGTCTGGAACAGCAACCTTTCCGATGTCGTGGAGAGGGGACAAATTGTACATCTCGTCAATGAAATCCGGCGAAATGTCTGCCTTGTAGCGTGGGTGAACGGCCAATTTCTGCGATAGCAGGACGCAGTAGCCTCGGGTCCGTTCCAGGTGCGCTCCCGTTTCAGGGTCCCGGGAATCGGTGAGCGCCGCAAACCCGAACATGAGTGCGCGATACGCGCTGAGCAGCTCATCAGAGGTCTTCCTGTCCAGAGCGGAGATCCGACGTGTGAGGACTTTGGCGACGCGCTGCGCAAACAACGGGTCCTGATCGAGCAGGGTCGAGAAACCCTCCTGTTCCAGCTGGAGGCATTCAGTCCTCTCCAAGGCTCTCACGGTTGCCGATCGGACCTCCTGGGAAATCAGCGCCATCTCTCCGAAGGATTCGTGCACACCCATCTGCTGCAGCTCTCTCTCTCCCCAGCCGGTCCGCTTCTGCACGGAAACCGTTCCACCCACGATCATGTACATGCTTACGCCCGGCTCCCCTTCGCGGCAGATAATGCTATCCCTTTCGAAAACGACCCTCTTCAGCTGCCGGATGGCACGGTCCATCGAGGCTTCTCCCAATCCAACAAAGAGCTCATTTCGGTCGAGGATCTCGCGAAGGTTTGTCATGGTCGTGCACCTTTCAAGAGGATATTCAGCAGAGTGCGTCAAACGCACGTTTGACGCACCCTTATCCCCGTGGCTCTCTCCCCCGTCGTCGGACTCTAAAATCGCCCCAATCCCAAAGCAGCCATTTGGGACGTGAACCTGAGGGATCCGTTGCCTGTCGCATAGTCGAAAGCTGTCTTTCCGCTCGCGTCCTTCAGCTTCATGTTTGCGTGCGCGTCAATAAGTGCCTGGACCACAGCGGATTTCTTGGTCGACTTTGCGGCCAACATGAGCGCCGTCATGCCTGTCGAGTTCTGGGCATCGACGGCTGCGCCGGCCGCGACGAGAGCGCTGATCACCTTCGGGTTCGGATTCGACATCGCCGCATACATCAGAGGGGTGTTTCCCGACGTGTCAGCCTCGTTGACGTTCGCGCCGTCCTTTATCGCCGCAACGATCGCCTCGGGACTGGCTGTCTTTGCGAGATCGAGCACGCTCTTCGCGACAGGTGCGGCCTGGGGCGTCGCGGCCGCGGGCTGAGACTGCACCGGCTGTGCCGGCTGCGCAGCCGCAGCGGCCTGAGTTGGCTGCTCCGGCGCGGTGGCAGAGCTTCCGCTTTGGCCGGACATTTGCACAGTGGTTCGCGCAAACATTATGCTCGTCGTGCCCAGGTCACCTTTCACAATCTGGAGCGTGCGGACCTGGCTGGACGGCTGATCAGCCGCCCGCTTGAGAAAGAAACCGGCCGTGCCCTCAACCATTTCCATCGGACTCTGCCCCGTCTTGTCCTTGTAGAATGCGACTACTTTCTCATACGGAGCGACTACAGAATAGGGGTACAGCTCTTGGCCGGGCTTCATGCTGCCGGAGAGCATGAGGCTGCGGAGCTGTTCGTACTCCAGTTGAGCTCCGGGATAGATCGGTGCACCGAGATCCTTTTCTGTCGGCGGGCTCTTCTGAAGCATCGCCAGTTTCGCCTCATCCGCGTCGCTCAACTTACGACTGCCAGTGCCTTTGGTCTGATTCGTCACCGTGATCATGGTTTCATTCGTCCCCATGCCAGAGAAGCTCCGTATGGAGACCGAAATCACCGCGGCCTTCATGTCTCCCTTGATGATGATGCCGACGCCGCTGTTGGTTTGTAGCCTTTTCTTGCCGGTCGCCTTTTCGTACCAAGCCGTCACCTTTTCAGCCGGATCAGTCGTCGTGTACGGGTAGAGAACTCCTATGGCCCCGGGGTTTTCTATAAGTGTATCGTAGTCAAACTCCGCGCCGGGGTACACGGGTGCGCCGAGATCTTTCTCCGTGGGCGGAGTGGCGTAGAGGGCCTGGAGCTTTGCAAGACCTGCGTCGTCCAGGTTTCCGGTTTCGAACTCCCAACCCGGATGCTGCCTTTCCGTCTTGACGCTGAGAACAAGACTGAGCTTCTTTGAAAGTTTTTTGCCTATCCCGTCGATCATCACGAGGTTGTGACCCGCGCGCCAGTTATCAGGGGCCCCGAATGACACCGTCAACCAGACCGTGACTGCCCTGTCCTGCCTGTAGATCCACCGAAAGGTGCCGCCCCAGAACCATCCCTCGGGTGTCTTGGGCCGGCTCTGCAGAATCTTCTTCACCCATTCCCCGTCCCATCTCCCGATGAGCCTGTTCTCCGGATCGTTGATGTCCCTTGTCTTGGTCAGGTCGGCTATCTCGGACTGAGTCAGGGGTGTTACATCGTACACCACGGGCGAACAGGCGCAGGCGCTCGTCTGCGGGAGCACATCGCTCATCCAGTTCTCTGACGAGTCCTTCGCCGCGCCGAGCTGTGTGGCATACCAGTTGAAAACCTCCTCCGGCCACGCCTCGACGGAATAGGCTGCGAACTCTTCGTTTATGGTCTCAAAATATTCCTTCGCGAAGGCCTGATGGTCCTTTCGCTTTTGGGCGTATTGCGCCGCACTCTCCTTGACTGCGGATAGCCCAACCTCTTTCTGGTCCTGGGTGGCTGCCGGATCCATCGCCGCCCCGGGATAGACAGGCACTTTGTCCAGAGCCTTGGGAATGTCGGCGAAGGCCCCCATTGCTATCCCCATAAGAATGACGCACATGAGTACTAGAACCTTCTTCATACGATCCTCCCCTTCTGACCTTCAGTATTGGAACTATTTGGGAAACACCTCCTGCAGGATGAACCCGTCATAAAAGGTCTGAGCGACTTCGCCGAAGTGATTCATTCTGGGATGCCGATGAGGTGCACGGAGGGATCCGTCGGGCAGCTGCAACCCCAAAGAGTATAAAGTCGCGATTATGCCGACGCGAGAACCCTGAAGCTCGGGCGCGTTAAGTATCTCCGCCCACATCTTTGTGATGAGAGCGAGGTACGCGGCTGCATAGAGCAGGTTGGTAAACGGCTCCTCCAGCCTGTCGATCAACGCTCCCCTCATCATGGAGGGGGCAAGACGCTCCTTGGTTTCATCACTCGGAGAAAAAGCGCCGCAGAGGTCTCCGAGATGTTTCTCAATCCAAGTCGCTGTCTGAACCTTTATCTGGGCCACGCCGAGAGAAGCATTGTACCCGATCTTCGCCGCGAGGCCCTCTGCCAGGCTTTTCGCCGGGCGGACATTCAGCGCGCGTTCCGCAAAGATGACACTCGCTAGTATCCGGGGCTCCTGGTGAAACTCACGCGCAGCCCTGACAATGCTTTCTCTGTGCTCGTCAAGTATTGATTGCGCGACATCCGCATGCCCCTGCGCCTTGCAGACCCAGGCGGTCCCGACCCAAACGACCACGAAAAGGAGCACAGGCGCTCCTCTTTTCATGTTCCGCGAGGCGCGAGCAAGAGAACCAGGATGGTTCTTGTCAGCCGACACTTTTCCATTCTGCCCCCTCATGCGAGCTCCCGGTCTTGCCGGATACCCCCATTCGAAGAAGCAAACAATTGCGCTACTGGATCCAGTCTTGCATGATCGCGTCGGCCGCGTCAAGGTTCCGCTTTGCAGGTTCAGCTTTGCGTCATCTCAAGCGACTCGACTGCCTTGCGCGCAAACGTTATTTGCCCACGATGGCTCAGGAAAGAATTCGAGCCGCTCCGGGAATCGCAATTGCAGGGAACCTTCTGCGTCGTATTCGGTTGGTCCAACTGGATGATGTCGGGCTTGTTAGCGAGTTTGAACATTACCGCGACTGCGCCAAATTGCGCGACCTTGTCAAGGCCAATTCGAGCGACGAGCATGTTGTCGCTGAGCTTTATGTCTCCAGGAAACGGGTGTCGCGCAATTCTATCGCCCGTGGCTGTGTTCCATAGATTATCTAACATTTCAAGGCTCACCCTATTGCATTGATCATATGAGGCCCCCAGGGCCACCTTCCTGTTCGGTTCGGGAAATACCTCGAGCCAGCATTGGATTGACCCTTGTGTTCCATTCGGAGGTTTTCGGAGCGGGTTCGTCTCGGTAAAGTCGACCCTCCAATACAAATTCTTATCGTCCCGACACATGTAGACTCGGGCCATGGCGAGCCTCTTCTCCCCCATGAAGGTGGAGTCGTCAGGCAGATCGGCGAAAGGCTTGATTCCTGCCCGGGAGAGTGTCCCCCGCAGCAAGGGCGGGGCGGTCTTTCCAGGCTCCGCGCACCAACCGGATGGAGATCGAGTCATTCCGTTCAACCTAGCGGCGCTTTGATCGTCATTTCTCAGGGTACTTGTCCGTAGAATGTTCCCCTTGATCGACGCGGGTGATCACAAAAAACGCTTTCCGATTCGTTCAGTGCACGGCTCCGAGCGCCAGAATGAAAACACCCACGGAGTAAACAGCACTTTTCGACGCGGGGGACGCCCCCAGGGCGGCGGCGCACAATCCGCCGCGCGCGGCCTGGCCGCAGCGGCGGGAAGGCGCGAGACTCCGGCCGTGGGGCTCAAGGCATCAGCAGGAGCAGCGGCCGTGCGACCAGCTCCATGAACCGGGAGAGGAACTTGCAGGCGTAGACCCCGTCGATCAGCCGGTGGTCGACCACGAGTGAAAGGGGGAGAATCGAGGCGGCGACGACCGCCCCTTCCTTGACCACCGGTTCCTGGTGCACGCGCCCGATTCCGAGGATCCCCACCTGGGGCGGCAGGATCATGGGATTTCCGTAGACTCCTGAGAACGAGCCGAAGTTCGAGATCGTGAAGCTTCCTCCCCGGATCTCTTCGAGCAGAAGGGTCCTCTGCCGGGCCTTCTCCGTCAGCCGGATGATCTCCGCCTGGATGCGCGCCACGGACAGCTCGGTGGAGTTTTTCACCACGGGAACGACGAGACCCTCATCTGTGTCCACGGCCACGCCGATGTGCGGCGTGGGGAAGGCCTGGTATTCCTTCCTGTCGTGAGAGTACGTGGAGCTCAGCAGGGGGTAGTCCTGGAGTGCGCGCGCCGCCGCTTTCACGAAGAAAGCCAGGAGGCCGACTTTCTCCCGGACGCCCTCGTTCATGTCTCGCCGCAGGCGGAGCAGGTCGTCCACGAGGACGTAGTCGTGCACCGCCGCGGCAGGGATCGCCTGGCTTTTTTCCATTGCAGAGGCAATGGCCAGACGGAGCGTGGAGAGCTTTTTCACCTGTGTCCCGTCGGCGGCAGGCCCCTCCACCGAGGGGGCGGCGCGCGACGCGCTCTGCGTTCCGAGGTCCTTTTTCAATATCCGTCCGCCCGGCCCGGTGCCGCTGATCTGCGAAAGGTCGATCCCCGCGTCCGCGGCGAGCTTGCGTGCAACCGGGGAGGCGCGGACGCCGCCCCTGTGCCCGTTGCCGCCCCTGTGCCCGTTGCCGCCGCCGTCCCCGTTGACGCCATTGCGGCCCGCTCGCGGCGGCGCCTCCGAGATGCCCTCACTGCTCGGGGGGAGCACGGCTCCAGAGCCCGTGTCGAGCCTCCCGACGACCGTCCCTGCTTCCCCGTGGGGCGCTTCGTGGGCGGAGGTCTCGCGGCCGGACGCGGGCGCGGCAGGCGAGGCACCGGCTGACACGGCGGGCGCGGGAGCGGCGCTCGTCCTGATCCGGGCGACGATCTCACCCACCTTCACGACCTGTCCCTTCACGAGGGTCATCTCCACGACCACTCCCTCCACGGGCGAGGGCATCTCGGTCACCACCTTGTCTGTTTCCACGATCGCCAGGGCTTCGCCTGCCTTCACTCTCTGACCTGGGGCCACCTTCAGCTCTACCACGGTCCCTTCCGTGAGGCCTTCCCCGATGTCGGGGAAGCGGAACTCGTACAACCCTGCGTCACGGCTCATAGGACATCACCTTTCGCGCTTCCGCCATCACCTGCTCCGCGCTGATCAGGTAGTGCTTCTCACCGCGGGGCATGGGGTAGATCACATCAGGGCCCGCGAGGCGCGCGGGCGGGGCCCCGAGGTGGTCGAAGGCCTGCTCCATTACGGTGGCCATCAGCTCGGCGGCCACGCCGAAGCTCTGCGGTCCTTCGTGAACAGCGAGGAGCCTGCCGGTCTTCCGCACCGATTCCACCACGGTGCGCGAGTCGAACGGGTAGATCGTGCGCAGGTCGATGAGCTCGACTGACCTGCCCTCCGCGGCCAGCGCCGCGCGCGCCTGGCGCGCCTCGATCATCTGCGCCCCGTAGGAGACGAGCGTCAGGTCATTTCCTTCGACTTCCACGCGGGCTGTCCCGATCTCCACGGAGTAGGCCTGCTCGGGCACCTCCTGGCGCACGGCGCGATAGGCGCGCGCGGGCTCCAGGTAGATCACCGGGTCGGGATCCCGGATGGCGGCGATGAGCAGTCCCTTCGCGTCATGGGGCGTGGAGGGGATGACGACCTTCAGCCCGGGAACATGGCCGAAGAGCGTCTCCACGGATTCCGAATGGTGTTCGGGAGCCCGGATGCCTCCACCGTAGGGCATGCGGATCACCATCGGCGCGCAGAGCGCCCCCCGTGTCCTGTTCCTGATCCGCGACACGTGGCTGGCGATCTGGTTGAAGGCGGGGAAGGAGAACCCCGAGAACTGGATTTCCACCACGGGGCGCAGCCCCACCACGGCCATGCCGACAGCGGCACCGACAATGCCGGCTTCTGAGATAGGCGTATCGAAGCACCTCTCCTCCCCGAACTCGTTCTGCAGCCCCGCGGTGGCTCGGAAAACCCCGCCTTCCACTCCCACGTCTTCGCCGAACACGATGACGGACCGGTCCGCCGCCATCTCGGTGCGCAGCGCGTCCGTGACAGCCTCGATGAGCGTGAGGACCTTCATGTTTTTCTCCGTTCCAGCTGCGCCTCCATGATTTCGGGCATCTCGAGGAAGAGGTAGCGAAAGGTGTCCTCGACGACCTCATCCGGCGCCTGCTCGGCCTCTTCGAAGGCGGCCTGGGCGCAGCTCAGCGACTGTTCCCGCTGACGCACAGCTTCCTCCTCGGTGAGGCGCTTTGTACGAATGAGGTAGCGCTCCAGCCGGAGAAGGGGATCACGCGCTTCCCACTGCTTCACCTCCTCGTTGCTTCTATATTTCGTGGGGTCGTCAGAAGTCGTGTGGGCGCCGAGGCGGTAGGTGAGGCCCTCGATGAGGGTGGGTCCTTCGCCCGCGCGGGCTCTTTCGGCCGCAATCTTGACGGCAGCATAGACGGCGAAGACGTCGTTGCCGTCGATGCGGATTCCGGGGAAGCCGTACGCAAAAGCTTTTTCCGCGAGCGTTGCACTCGCGCTCTGTTTCGACCAGGGGAGGGAAATCGACCAGTGATTGTTCTGCGCGTACAAAATCACCCCCGCTTTCCATACCCCGGCGAGGTTGCAGGCCTCGTGGAACTCGCCCTCCGAGCTGGCTCCTTCGCCCATGAAGGTGAGGGCGATCCGATCATTCCCCTTGTATCGTTCCGCCCACGCCAGCCCCACGGCGTGGAGCATCTGGCTTCCGACCGGGACGGAAATGGGCATCATGTGAAATGTGTCCGCGGGCATGTGGTTTGCCCACTCGTTTCCGTACCAGTAGAGGAAGTACTGCTTCAGGCTGATTCCTCGGACGAGCATTCCACCCAGCTCGCGGAAAGCCGGAACGAACCAGTCGTCCTGCCGCACCGCCATAAGCGCGCCGACGGAATTGGCCTCCTGGCCCTTGTTCAGCGCGTAGGTGGGCATGCGGCCCTGACGGTTGAGGCTCACCGCCCACTCGTCCGCCTGGCGGGAGAGCACCATTGTCTTGTACGCCGCCATCGCCTGCTCGTCGGTGAGACGCGGCATTCCGTGGGGGAATGGGGCAAGCGTCCCCGCCTCGTCCAGGAGCGACAGGACCCGTCCCTCCCGGGGATCGTAGCTTTTGAACATTTCGCCTCCTCAAGCGCCAAATGTCACCTCGGCACGGAATACCGTGCCTAGGGCGACAACCGTGCCTACGGTGACCGCGGCAGTGACACCAGCAGTGCGTGCCAGGCAAGCGTCGCGCATTTGACCCGAACGGGAAAGCTCGCCATGCCCTTGAAGGCCGCGAGATCTCCCATCGAGTCCAGAACAGAAGCGGGGATTTCCCCGCGCAGCGCCTTGATGAAGGTATCCGCGCGCTCACGCGCATCGGCAACGGAGAGCCCGCGCAGTGATTCGGTCATAAGGGATGCGGAGGCGGTGCTGATGGCGCACCCGCGTCCGTCGAACCGCACGCGCTCCAGGCGTCCGCCCTCTCCCACGACGACTTCCAGCTTGATCGAGTCTCCGCACGTTGGGTTCTCGTGGACCATGGCCTGCGGGACATGGTCGAGCTTCGCCGCTCCCCGCGGCGAGCGGTAGTGATCCATGATGATGTCCTGGTACAGCTCGTCGAAGGCGCTCACTCGTAGAACCTCAACGCGTGTTGTAGAAGGCCAGGCTGGCCCGGACCGTGGCCGCCACGCCGAGCTTCCGCGCGAGGGGCTGCGCGCAGTGATGTCCCGCGCGCACGGCGATGCCCTCACGGTCCAGGAACTGTGCCACATCGTGTGCATGGATGTCCCCGAGGTTGAAGGGGAACACGCCGCTTCGCCGCTTCGCCGCTCCGTACTGCGTCAGCTCGCGCACGCCGCCGAGGCGTTCCCGTGCATACGCCGCCAGCTCTTCCTCCCACGCTCCGATGGCGGGAAGCCCGAGGGCATGCAGGTAGTCGATCGCCGCGCTGAGCCCGACGGCGCCCTCGACGTTCGGCGTACCCGCCTCGAACTTCCAGGGCAGGTCGTTCCAGGTCGATTGCTCGAGGGAGACCGAGCGGATCATCTCCCCGCCGCCCATCCAGGGAGGCATGGCGTCCAGGATCTTCTCCTTGCCGTAGAGGGCCCCGATGCCCATGGGGGCGTACATCTTGTGGCCAGAGAACGCGAAAAAGTCGCAGTCGATGTCCTGCACGTCCACACGCATGTGAGGCACAGCCTGCGCCCCGTCGACGAGCACGAGGGCGCCCCGGGCGTGGGCCAGGGCAGCGATGGATTTCACGTCGTTGATGGTTCCCAGCACGTTGGAAACGAAGGTCACGGCCACGAGGCGCGTGCCGGGGTCCCAGGTCCTCTCCGCCTCTTCCAGGTCCAGGGTGCCGTCCTCGGCGAGGGGGATGAATCGGAGCGTGCTTCCGCGGCGCGCGCAGGCGATCTGCCAGGGCACCAGGTTGCTGTGGTGCTCCATCTCCGTCAGGAGCACAACGTCCCCGGTTGCCAGCTTCGAGTCCGCCCAGGAGGAAGCAACCAGGTTGATCGCCTCGGTCGTGCCCCGGGTGAAAATGATTTCCCTGCTTGCTCGAGCGTTCAGGAGGCGCTGGACCTTGCCGCGCGCTTCCTCGTAGGCGGCCGTGGCTTCTTCCCCGAGGGTGTGGAGGGCGCGGTGCACGTTGGCGTTTCCATGCTCGTAGTAGACACGGATCGCATCCAGCACGAGCCGCGGCTTCTGGGAGGTGGCGGCACTGTCGAGGTAGGCAAGGGGCCTTCCGTTCACCGTCCGGTCGAGAATCGGAAAATCCCCCCGGACGTCCTTCACGCTGCGCGTGCCGATCAGCTGTGCTTTTTCACGCGTGACGCGATCCATATCTCCCCGTTCTCCACTTTCACTTCCCACGTCGCCACGGGCTTCGTGGCGGGAAGCCCTGTCACGGCACCGGTACGAAGGTTGAACCGCGAACCGTGCTTCTGACAATATACTTCCCCCGCCCACAAGTCGCCCTCAGAAAGCCGGGAGTATTCATGGGAGCAGATATCGTCCAGCGCGAAGATCCCTTCCTCGGTGCGGAACAGCGCCACGGGAACCCCGTCGATCGTGACGCTCAGCGTCGACACCAATTCCTCGGCGGAAGCCGCCCTGACCCAGCCGTTCATGACGAGTTTCAGGCCGCGGCGCGAAGACGCCCCTTGATCGCGTCCAGGGCGCCGTCCCGGAAGGAAACGGGTGCGGGGGTGAGAATGTCTTCGAAATAGCCGACAACGAGCATCTCCCGCGCTTCCGCATCGGAGAGGCCGCGGCTTTCCAGGTAGAACAGCTCTTCCGCGTTCAACCGGCCCGTCGTGGAGCCGTGGCTGCACTTCACGTCGTTGTTTCCGATCTTCAGCGTGGGAATGGAATCCGAGCGGGCTCCCACTCCCAGGATCAGGTTGCGATTCGTAAGATAGGCGTCCGTTCCGGAAGCTCCGGGAGCCACCTCGATCAGTCCCTGGAAAATAGTGCGACCGCCGGCGGCAACCGCACCCTTGTAGACAGCCCTGCTCGTCGCCTTCGGCGAGCGGTGTCTCTGCACGGTGCGCAGGTCCATGTGCTGGCCTGCTCCGCAGTAGTATGCGCCGTCCAGGAACGCCTCGGCCCCGGGGCCGTCGAGGGAGCAGTCGACCCGTGTTTTTGCCCATCGGGCGCCGAGCTCCGCATCGAAATGCCGAAGGGAGGAGTCACGCCCCACCTCCGCGCGCACGTGGCGCACGTAGAGGTCCGAAGGTGACAATTCCTGCTGCTCCCAGTATTGAAGGCCTGCCGAGTCGGCCAGGCGGATGTCCACCATCGCGTTGCAGAGCAATCCGCCCGGCGTACCCTTGCGCGCCGAGATGCGCTGGACGACGGACGCCCGGGATCCGGCCCCCAGGAGGACCGCGACGTGCGGCGCGCTCATCGCGCCTGTGCCGTCCTCTTCGAAATCGATGAAGAATGGTTCCTGGATTTCAAGCCCAGGTGGGACCCAGAGAAGGGCCCCGTGGCTCAATGACGCGTAGTGCCAGACGAGGAACCGGTTGTCGGCATCAGTGAGGGCCTGTTCGTACAAGGAGTGAAGGGGCGCTTCGAACTCTTCCACCGCATTGTCCAGCGGGAGCAGGCGAACGCCCGCCTTCTGCCACTGCCCGGCGAGACCTGCCTCGATGCACTTGTTCGCCTGGAACCGAATGAGCCCGGCCCCGGCTCCGGGGTCAGTTTCCCGGGGGCACGCGGGCGCGAGCGCCGGAATGGGGGTGTACGCGTCCAGGCCGAGCCTGCTCACATCCGTGCGCCTCCATTCCTCCTCCGAGGTGACCGGCCATTTCATGCCCTCGAACCGGTCCTTCGCCCTGGCGCGAAGGGTCGATATCCACAGCGGTTCCGCAGCGGCGGGCATCATCCGACCGTCCCTTCCATCTCCAGCTCGATGAGCCGATTGAGCTCGACCGCGTACTCCATGGGAAGCTGCTTCACCAGCGGGTCCAGGAATCCGCTCACGATCATGAGGGAAGCCTCCTGCTCGCTCATCCCCCTGCTCATCAGGTAGAAAAGCTGCTCCTCACTGATCCTGCTGACACGCGCCTCGTGCTCGATGGACACGTCGTCCGAGTCGATCTCCATGTAGGGATACGTGTTGCTGCGCGACTTCTCGTCGAGGATGAGAGCATCGCAGACGACGCGCGACCGCACGTCGTGCAGGCCTTCGTTGACCTTCAATAGCCCCCGGTAGGAGGAGATCCCGCCGCCTCGGCTGATCGATTTGGCGGTGACGATCGAGGAAGTGTGGCTGGCGGCATGCACCGCCTTGGCGCCCGTGTCCTGCTCCTGGCCTTTTCCGGAGAACGCGATGGAGAGAACCTCCCCGTGCGCCCCTTCACCCATGAGCCAGATGGACGGGTACTTCATCGTGCGCTTGGCGCCGATGTTGCCGTCCACCCACTCCACGATGGCGTCCTTGTACGCGACGGCGCGCTTGGTGACGAGGTTATACACGTCGTTGGACCAGTTCTGGATCGTGGTGTAACGAACCCGGGCGCCTTCCAGGGCGATGATTTCCACCACCGCGCTGTGCAGCGACTCCGTGGCGTAGACCGGCGCCGTGCAACCCTCTATGTAGTGCACGAAGCTTCCCTCGTCGGCGATGATGAGAGTGCGCTCGAATTGCCCGAAGCTCTTCGCGTTGATGCGGAAGTAGGCCTGGAGCGGGATTTCCACCTTCACTCCCTTGGGCACATAGACAAAGCTCCCGCCCGACCACACCGCGCTGTTCAGGGCGGCGAACTTGTTGTCCAGGTAGGGAATCACCGTGCCGAAATACTGCTTCACCAGGTCGGGATGCTCGCGCACCGCCGTCTCGGGATCCGTGAAGATCACTCCCTGCTTCGTGAGGTCTTCCTTGATGCTGTGATAGACCATTTCCGAGTCGTACTGCGCCCCCACGCCGGCAAGGAACTTCCTCTCCGCCTCGGGGATCCCGATACGCTCGAAGGTTTTCTTGATGTTTTCCGGCACGTCTTCCCAGCTTCGTGACTGCTGCTCTTGGGGCCGCGCGTAGTAGTAGAGGTTGTCGAAATCGAGGTCGGAGAGGTCGGCGCCCCAGTTGGGCATCGGCTTCTTTCGGAACGCGGCAAGGGAGCGCAGGCGGAACTGGCGCATCCACTCCGGCTCCGCTTTGCGGTGCGAGATGGCGTTGACGATGCCTTCGTCCAGGCCCCTCCTGGTCTTGAAGACGGACTCCTCGGGATCGTGGTACCCGAACTGATATTCTCCAACCAGGTCACCGCGCTCGAGTGCGGCTGCTGGTTCAACGACGGGCGACTGCGCCTTCATTTGCTTCCTCCTCGATTCCATACTGCTGCTTGATCCAGTCGTACCCGCGCGTCTCCAGGGTTTCGACGAGGTCCTTGCCGCCCGAGGTGACGATCCTGCCTTTGTACATGATGTGCACGTAGTCCGGGACGATCTGGGTGAGGATCCGCTGGTAGTGCGTGATGATGAGCGCGCCGAAACCCGGACCCCGCAGCCTGTTGACTCCTTTTGCCACGACTTTCAGAGCGTCGATGTCCAGCCCGGAATCGGTCTCGTCCAGGATCGCGAGGGCGGGAGAGAGCATGAGCATCTGCAGCACTTCCATGCGCTTCTTCTCCCCCCCGGAGAAACCCTGGTTGAGCGAGCGATTGATGAATGCCTGGTCCATCTCCATGAAGTCCATCGCCTCGCGAAGCTGCTTGATGTACGCTGTGACGTTCATGCCGGTTCCGTTCCCGCGCAGCTCGATGACCCGCTTGAGGAACTTGCCGACCGTTACGCCGGCGATTTCTACCGGGTACTGGAACGCAAGGAAGAGCCCCTTCAGCGCGCGTTCACTCGTCTTCAGGGCAAGGTAGTCTTCCCCGTCAAGCGTCACACTTCCCCCGGTCACCCGGTAGGAGGGGTGGCCCATGAGCACATTCGCCAGCGTGCTCTTTCCCGAACCATTGGGTCCCATGAGCGCGTGGATCTCTCCTGTGCGGATATCGAGGTCGAGCCCCGAAAGGATCGGTTTGTCTCCGATCGATGCCTGGAGGTTTCTCACCTGCAGATGTTGTGCCATGCGTCCCCCTTCAGATGGGATAGCCAAGGGCGACCCGCGCCTCTTCGCTCATCCGTTCGGGTCCCCACAGCGGGGACCACACCGTTGTCGCGGTCACATCCACCAGACCGAATGCGTCCCGCACCGTCTCGATGATGTCATGGCGGATGATGTCCTCTGCCGGGCACCCGGGATAGGTAAGGGTGAAATCCACCTCGATCGCGGTCTCCTTGACGTCCACCCGGTACACGAGCCCGAGGTCGACGATGCTGAAGGCCAGCTCCGGGTCTTCGACATTTCGAAGCACTTCCATTACTTCATCACGAGACACCATGACTCTTTCTCTCTCCTATAAGTTGACAAACCTGACTAATTTAGTCAAGATTAACCAGATGAAAGTTCTGGAGATTCTCTGCAATCCGAGGCCGGGAAGCTACAATCTCGCGCTCGCCGCAAGCGCGCGGGAGAAGCTCGAATCGCTGGGGCACGAAGTTTTCCTGCACGACCTGTACAGGGAGGGGTTCGATCCGGTGCTGGTAGCCCCCGAGCTCGCGCGCGGCTTCAGCCTCGAGGGACTCGTGCAGGTGCACTGCGCCGAGCTTGCCGCTGCCGATGGCCTCCTCGTCTTCCATCCCGAGTGGTGGGGCCAGCCGCCTGCCGTCCTGAAAGGCTGGATCGACCGGGTGTTCCGCCAGGGAGTGGCGTACGACCTCGAGGGGGAGGATTTCTCGGAGAAGGGCTGGAAGCCCCTTCTCGAGGGCAAGAAGGGACTCGTTTTCTGCACTTCGGATGCAGCGGAGGACTCGGTACGGACGCTCGAGGCCCTCTGGACTCGCTCCGTGCTCGGCCGCTGCGGAATGAAGGCAGCCTGCCACGTGCTGCGCGAACTACGGCGCACCGACGCTGCCGCCCGCCGGGCCTGGCTGGATTTCGTGAGCTCGATCCTGCAAGAGTGGTTCCCGGCAGCGTGAGGTGGGCGGCGCAGCGCGCCCTCTTTTTCCAACGACGTTTCGCCGATAACATATCAGGGGGCGAACGTGGTGGACACCTTTCTCGATCGCGTGAAGGATCTTCCAGTCATGCCCGAGGTGGCGGCGAAGGTCATGAATCTCAAGGAGGGCGGGAAGGAGATCTCTTTCAAGGAGCTGGAGGCCATCATCAAGGTTGATCCCGCGCTCATGTCCAGGGTGCTCAAGATCGCCAACTCCGCTCTCTACGCCCGACAGCGCGAGATCACAAGCCTCCAGATGGCAATCACGCTCCTGGGATTCAACAACATCAGGAACCTCATCCTCCTTCTGACCGCGTCGAGCATTTTCCCCCGGATGCGCAAGAGCACATTCCACGCGGGATTCTGGCGGCACAGCATCCTCACCGCCTTCATCGCCCGCGGCATCGACGTACGCTGCCAGAAAGGATCGGGAGCGGAGGAGACCTTCATCGCCGGTCTCCTGCATGACATCGGCCAGGCAGTCCTTTACAACAGCAGCCCCGAGCAGTACGAGCAGGCCCTGGAAACGGCGAAGCTGGGCAGCACGACCCTGGAGACCATCGAGGATCAGATATTCGGCGCCACCCACCGGCAGATCGGCGGTGCTCTCCTGAAGCGATGGAACTTCCCCGAGATGTATGCCGACGTGGCCGAGGAGCACGAATCGCAGAATATCGGATCGCCCCACAAGAGCGTCATCATCATGGTGACGGTTGCCGGCTTGTTCGCGGAAAAAATCGCGGACTCCGGCCTGCTGCCGCTGAGGGCTGACATCCTTGCCAGGTTTCTTCCCTACACCTGTCTTGCGGGAATGGACGTCGATGCACTTTCGAAGGGCTACTCTGAGGAGCTTGCCAGGGATCCCCTGTACCAGGAATACCAGAGACTTTTTGGCGTCTCCTGAGGGCTGCCCTCAGGGGGCCAGGAGGTCCGGCAACTTCAGCGTGTACCCCAGTCGGAGGAACAGCGACCAGTAGTCCCAGGACTGGGTGTCGAAGTTCCACGTGGTGTTCCCCAGCAGGGTCAACTTCCACGTCCCGTTGCCGTGCGTGAGGGTCGCGTCCGCCTCGGCTTCTCCCTTGAACCGGTGGATGGTTCCGGGCTGGAACGCCAGTTCCAGGTAGTCCCCGCCGAACGCCCTCAGGCTGAGCCCCAGCACGTCTCCGCTTCCGCCGATGCCGAGCCACGTGGATCCCGTGATGCTCCCTCCCGCAACGAAGATGCTGTCCGGCGCGTAGTAGAGGTACGGCTCGTAGTACAGGCTGCTCTGGTAGGTGACGCTGCCCGTGAGCGCGAGGACCGAGTAGGGCGAACCGCCCTTGAGGACGTTGACCGTGAGCTCCTGCAGGGCCGTGTACATGAAGTTCTGGTAGCCCAGCGCCGCCGTGTGCACCAGATCGACTTTTGCGTAGGTGCGAAGGGAGGTGTCCCTGAGGACCGGCTTGTCCACAGTGGACAGGTTCGTGCTCAGGTTGGCTTCCATCGAGGCGTCATAGAGCACCATCCCGCGCGCCGGGTCCAGGGTCTCCACCTGGGGCCCCCATCGCAGGGTGGCATTCGCGAAGAGCACGTTCCATGCGCCGATCGACGTGTCGAGCTTCACGTAGGGCTGGCCGGAATAGACCTCGAAGAGGTCGTTGGATGCCGTGCCCCCCGTGTTCGTGAAGAGGCCGTTGCCGGAGAGAATTCCTCCCAGCCACGGGGTCAGCCTGAGGTCGAGGGAAGAGAGCTCGATCGGCATCCCGAGAGAGACGGCATGGACCTGGTACGAGGAATGATCCGGCACGCCGTACATGGTTTTTTCGATCCGCATGTCGTCGCTGCTGTATGCCGCGGAGATCCCCAGGGTGCTGTCGAATGACCTCGTCCAGCCCGCTTCCGCGTGCCACTGCGTCTGCTGCGTGTCGGCAAAACCTGAGGTCAGGGTGGAGACCTCTTCGGCGTGCACCCGTGCGAGGTGGTTGTAGAGGGTGGCGACATTCTCGAAATTGGGGTCGGCCTTGTACACGGCCCGGTACGAGCTCAGCGCCGAGCTCCAGTCACGGTTCCATTCGTAGACCTTGCCGAGTCGGAAGGTTGCCTCCAGGTCAGCCGGATCGACGGCGAGGACCCTTGTGAACTGCACGATCGCCTGATCGAGAGCCGGCGGGTCTGCGGCGAGGTAGTAGTCGCCCAGCTCGTTGCGGATCGACGACACTCGCTGCTCCGATGCATAGACGGCCCGGGTTACCGCATGTCGGTACAGGAGCTGGAGCTGCCTGAGGTTCTTGTCCAGCGCCGCGCGCTGCTCGACCGCCTGCTTCTCCAGCGGGGCGAGCTGGGCGGCTGCCGTTTTCGCGGCGGACAGCGGGTCGGTGTCCGAGAGCTGGGCGGGAGAAAGATCGGGTGCGCCCGAAAGGGATTTTATAAGGGTGGCAAAGTCCGCAAAGTACTCCGGCATGCGCGCGTTTCCAGGATCGTCACCGAGCCGGGCAATGACGGCGGATGCCTGCTTTGCCTTCCCGCCCCAGAGGTAGCTCTGGGCGAGCGTCCATGCCGCGCTGCTGGCCGCGTGGCTGCCCGCATCCCTGGCCAGCAGGAGCTGCGCCCTCTCGGTCAGCCGGTCGGTGAGAAAGATTTTCGCCGCCACCACGCGGCTGAGATCATCGTCACGCGCGTCCTGCGCTAGCTCGGCGAGAGTGCCGGCCCGGTCGAACTTCCACCCGTTCAACTTTGTGGCCTGGGCGAATGCTGATTCGGCCGCGGCATCCTTCTCCGCAAGGTCCTTCAAGCTGCCTGCATCCGCAGCGGCCGACGCCGTCACCTGCTCGTACTGGTTTGCCAGGCCCGCCGCCGCCTGCGTCCGGGACGAGAGATCGTCGCCCGCCTTCTGCAGCGCGTCCTCCGCGGCCTGGAGTTTTTCCTCGGCCTTGTGCACCACCTCCAGCGCCGCGTCGGCCTCCTTCCCCTCCTTCGCCCTGGACTGAGCCTGCTGGGCCGCGGCCAGCGCCTGCTGGGCCGCGTCCCTTGCGGATCCCGCCTGCGCGTGCTTTGCCATCTGCGCGGAGAGCGCATTCTGTGCCTGGCGAACCAGTGCGGTGAGGCGGAAGAAGTAGTCGTCCATCGCATAGCCCTGGTCGAGGAGGTGAGGCAGGGGAGATCGGGATTCCATGTCTGAAATGGCGGAATACGTGTAGTTGGCGATGATCTGCCTGTACTCGCTCACCGCTTTGCTCTTCGAGCCGTTCCAGAAATAGCTCTGCGCGAGAGTCTGACGGAGCACGAGGTTGTCGGGGTTCTGCGCAAGCCTCGCCTCGTCCTCGGCGAGGATCTGGTTCTTCAAGCCTTGCTTTTCCTGGAATGAATCCAGGGCGGAGGCGAGCTCGGGCGACGGAACATACGAATCTCCGATTGCCTTTCTCACCGATTCCGCCTCGGTCTTCTTCCCCATTGAGAGCATTGCCTGCATCAGGAGAAGCCGGGCCTCCAGATCGCGCGGCGCGGCTCCCACCGCGGCCTCGAGCGTCTGCACCGCCCGGTCCGGGTACCCGTTCACCTGGTAGACCCGGGCGAGGTTTTTCAGCTTGACCGGGTCATTGCCCGCCAGCGCCTGCGCGGAGCGGAAAGCTGTTTCAGCGTCCTGACCTTTGCCGGCCCAGAGGTAGGTCAGCCCGAGGTTGACCGTCGCGTCCAGGTCACCGGGAAACACCGCGAGGGCGTCCCGGTAGAACGAGATGGAATCGGGGTAGCTCCCGTTCCAGGCCGCCACTTTTCCCGCTTCGAGCCAGAGCCCCCGCTGCTTCGGATCGAGGCCGAGAACATCCCTGTATGCCTTCAAGCCCTCCGGGAGATCCCCCTTCCAGATCCTGTTCTTCGCAATGAGCACCCCGATTTGCGGGTCGTGAGGTTTCAATACGGCCGCCCTGTTGAGGTACTTCAGGGCGTTGAGGTAATCACCCATCATCGAATACAGCTGGGAGATCTGGATGAGCGGTTCCACGGCGGTCGGGTCGTCCCGGAGCCTGATCAGCATGTCATCGATGGAAGGGAAGGGGACGTCGATCGACTTGTCCTCCATGTTTTTCGGAAAAACCGCCGGAGAGGGCTCCGCGAGAATCCGCTGCCCCCCCTCTTTTTTCACGAGGAAGAAGCAGTCCATGTAGAAGACATAGCGGCCGTCGGTCCTTCTCTTCTCTGTCACCTCGAATCGGATCTTGTGACGGCTGGCGTCCAGGCTGAGGTCTCCAACGCGGTTCCAGTAGTACGACGGGGTGTAGTTCTCGACGACCCAGACGCTCTCCCTGGTCACGGGCTGCTTCTCCCCCGAGTCGATTGTGATGGTAAAGGGAGAGGCATAGGAAGTGTACAGCTCGTCACGAGGCCCCGGCGGAGTCCCGCCGTACCAGAGCTCCCACGTCCCCGAGGAAGGGAGGGTGAATACGTAGTCCGCGTAGAATGAGCCCACCCCTTCGAGGCCCGTCGCGCGGTTGAGCTGCAGCGCGCGGAAACCCGAGACGCCGTAGTTCAGCACGGGCTCCCGGGCGAAATTGGTGGACAGGGCGTCTTCAGCCTCGACAAACTCGAGATTGGGATTCACAGCCGGGAAAATCGGCTCCAGTCCGGTGGCAGCTTTCTGAGGCGCAGGTGCCGGGGCATTTTGCCCCCATGCTCCACTGCCGGCGCACAGGAAGGCACATACAAACAGGAGAACCGCGATCAGCTTCATGGCATCAACTCCCGACCCATGCTACTATATCGGTCGTGAGTCGCGAAATCACGCCCCCCGCGCACGCAGCAGAGATCCTCGCCTTTACGCTTG
>JBEKTX010000128.1:0-10729 GCA_049515615.1 Spirochaetia bacterium | reverse complement strand
GCTCCCGAGGAACGCCCCGATGAGGGGGAGGATGATGTGGTAGAGATAGGAGAAGGTGAATGCAACCGGGTTGCCGTCGAAGCTTTCCGTCGGATAGGCGGTCACCGGGAATATGCCCGTTGCGGAGGCGAACATCTGCAGGAGGATGAGCAGCAGGATTCCGGGGAACGCGTTGAGGAAGAGGCTCGCGAATGCCACCACCGGGTCAATCCCCGTGCCGGCCTTCGAGGAGAAATAGATGCCCAGGGCGAACGAGATGATCGAGAGAAAGACGAGGGAGATGAGGTTGAGGATGATCGAGTTCAGCATCCTCGTGCCCACGAGGTAGAGAACGGGAGCTCGGGAAATGAGGGAGCGTCCCAGGTCGCGCTCCACGAATACCTGGCGCAGCCAGTGGACGTACTGCGCATAGAACGGCCGATCCAGCCACAGCCGGTGCTTCGCCTCCCTGATCTGGTCTTCGGTCAGAGTGTTCGTCGTGGATGCAAAGCCGCGGGTCTGCAGAATCTGGCTCCTGGCATAGTTGTCCACGATATCCCCGGGAGCGAGCGACATGAGGCCGAATACCCCGAGCCCAAGGAGGAAGAGCATCGCCACCATGGTGAGGAACCGACCGGTGAGGAAGGTGGCAAGTGGATGCCGCTGCCTGAGCAGCGCGAGCGTGGAGGGCGCCTTGAAGCGGACCGGATCAGCGTGTGGGGTGCTCATTGGGCCTTCAGGCAGACAAAATTGAAATCCGGCGCCGAGAGGGTGTCGACCCGTATGTTCGCCCACTTGTTGCGGTATGCGGAGAAGCTCACGGGATAGACCGTGTACATGACGGGAACCTGGTCGAGGAGGATCCGCTGGAACTGGTCCCAGATCTTCTTCGCCTTCAGGGGGTCGCGTTCCGAGTACCCCTGCCAGTACAGCTCATCCACCTTCGCTTCCCACGTGGTTGCCGGCCGGGGCTGGAGCGGGTTCCACAGGTGGAGGTTGCCCGAGGAGAGCCAGACATTGTCCCCCTGGATCGGGAAGTAGTTCGAACCCACGGATATCATGATCGACTGCCAGTCATACGCCTTGGTCAGGCTGTCGACGAGCTTCTGGAACTGGACAGGCTTCACGTTGAGAATGATGCCAGCCTTTTTCAGCTCGTCCGCGTAGATCGTCGCGATGTCGATGGTGATGTTCGTTTCTATGGGAACGGTGAGATCATAGGTGATGGGGTTGCCTTCTCCATCCTTCATGATCCCGGCGGCGTCCTGCCGTATCCCGATCTCTGCCAGGATCTGTTTTCCTCGTGCGGGTTTGTTCGTGAATTGCTGTGTGATTGAAGGATCATAGTAGGGATTCGGCTTTGCGAAGAACGAGAGGTCGGGTTCCGCGAGCCCGCGAAAGACCTCCCTGACCACCCTGTCCCGATTGAAGAAACAGCTCATTGACTGGCGGAACTTCGTATTTGAGAACCACTTCACGTACATCGGTTTGAGGTTTCTCGGGTTCTGGTTCCACGAGATGAATCTCGCGCCAAGGCTGGGGCCCGCGTAATACACCGTGTACTCCCGCTCGCTCTTCTTCACCATCTCCTGCAGGTCCTCGGGACGCAGGTTGTAGCCGTCCAGCTCGCCCGCGAGGAACTTCAGCCTCTCCGTCTCCTGGTTCGGGACGATTTTCGTCTCCAGTCTTTCGATATAAGGAATCTTGTCGCCGTTTTCAGCCGTCCTCCAGTAGTCCGGGTTGCGGACCAGCGTCACCTGAACACCCGGGCGGTTGGATTCGATATAATAGGGACCCATCGAGGGGATCGTCCTCGGGTCGGTATTGATCGTCCAGAGGTTGAGCACACCCTCCACGCCTTTCGCCTTCTTTACCGGCTCGAAAACGTAGCGAGGCCCGAAGTTCATATTGCTGGAAAGCTCGGGCATTGAGACGATCCGGGGATAGTGCATCACGAACCGCCTCTGGTCGAGCTTCTCCATGTCGATGTGCCTTTTCGTGCCATCGGGCATCTGCACGAACTGGCCCGCGTAAGCGGAATGCTGGAGGGCGGGGTCTCCCACGATCTGGTTGTACCAGAAGACGACGTCATCGGAGGTGACCTTGATCCGTGTGTGGGGATCGGCGAGGGTCGTCCAGTACATGTCGTCGCGAAGAGTGAAGGTCACATCCATGGTGCCGGCAGCCTCGCTCACCGAAACCTGGTAAGAGGCGGCGAGAGGCTTCCACTGCTTCTTGTAGGCGTCGTAATCGAGGAGGGAGCTGGAGAGATTGTCGACGATGCCCGCGCTCTCCGCGTCATACACGGCGACCACGGGGTTGAACGTTTTCAGGTCATTGGTGATGTTGCTCAGCCAGGTCCCCCCGCTCCTGCCCCTTTCATAGGGAGCCGGACTCCCCGGCCTGTACGCCGTCTGCGCGAGGAGGCTGTCCTCCTGCTGCTTTTTCAGGAAGCTGAGCTGCTCTTCCGAGATCTGCTTGACCCGGGGGCCGCAGGAGACGAGGACAGCGAGCGCCACAGTCAGAGCAAGCGGCATTGGTTTCAATTCGTCGCACCCCCATGAGTGAGCGATTCCCGGACCAGCGTTCGCGCGGGCTGGGCTACTATAAGATATCGAGAACCGCCGCAACAATGGGCTTTCGCCCGCCACCTCAGCAGCACCGAAAAAGTGTGACGAAGACCGCGCGTGGGCGCATTGTCGCCGGCCGGGCGGCGACAGTATCTTCCTTGCATGGCACGGTTTTTCATTCCTGTCCTCCTGTTAATCTCCAGCGTTGCTGCCTTCGGCCAGTCGGCGGGGCTTCCCCCCGGGGAGGCCGCGGCTATGCAGCGGCTGGAAAGCTCGCCCCGTCATGGTGAATGGGTGACCGTGGATGCCGGCGGAGGCGACAAGGTGGACACCTGGATTGTCTACCCGGAGCGCCCCGACAGGGCGCCTGTCGTTCTCGTCATCCACGAGATATTCGGCCTCTCGGACTGGGTGCGCGCGACGGCTGACCAGCTCGCGGCAGAAGGCTTTATTGCCGTGGCCCCGGACCTGATCAGCGGCAAGGCGCCGGGAGGAAAGGGAAGCAGGGCGGTCAGCGCGGACGCGGCGCGATCGCTGATCGCTGGACTCGATCCCGCGGAAATCGCGCGGCGTTGTGATGCCGTGGTGAGATACGCGACCACTCTCCCCGCGGCGCTGCCGCGGTTTGCCGTTGTCGGATTCTGCTGGGGCGGCGGCGTGAGCTTCGCCTACGCTGCCGAGCAGCCTGGCTTGAGCGCCGCGGTGGTCTGCTATGGGACCCCGCCGTCCACGCAGGCTCTCGGGCGGATCCGGGCGCCGGTGCTCGGTCTGTACGGCGGAAACGATGCAAGGGTAGACATGACCGTTCCCCCCGCGGCGCAGGAGATGAAGAGACTGGGCAAGAGCTTCGACTACACGATGTTCGAGGGGGCCGGTCATGCCTTCTTCAGGGCGCAGGACGGACAGTCCGGAGCGAATCTGAAGGCCACCCAGCAGGGATGGCCCCGCATGGTCCAGTTCCTCAAGAAGAACCTCGAGACGGGGGTCTCCCGGTCGGATGACAACAGGACGGAGCTGCTGGCCGCGGTCATGAGCCTGAAATCCGTCTGCGGCCACGATCAGGATCCATCCGCCCGGACCGCTCTCCTGGTCGTGGACGTCCGCCGCGACTGATCCCTCGATCCTCGCTCCTCACGCCAGGCTGTCAGCGATTTCTCATGGAGAGCGCGAGGGCGCGGCGGAACCTTTCCCTGTTGGCCGCGTCATAGAACTCTATCGGATTGCGGTCATCAGTCAGAACGATGCCATGGCCGGGATCGGTCTCCCAATGGGTGGCGTAGGCGGCACGGACCTCATCCAGGGCATCGGGGTGCACTTCGGCGAACGACGGTGGATTGAGGAAAGCAAGCTCCGCGCGCGAAGAGGCGACGAACAGGGTATTGCCCCCGAGGACTCCGTGCACGCGGAGGCTGGAGAACACGCTTCGCAGGGTGCGCGCAAGTGAGGCCGCAACAAAGTCATTCGAGGGATCGAGATCGGCGAAGCTGTTCATCACCAGGACGCCGTCGGGGTTGAGGGCCCGCCGGATGGCCGTGAAAGCCTCGCGGGTCATCAGGTGCGATGGACTGGAGTCGCCGTTGAACGCATCCAGTATCACCGCGTCGTAGCGCTCGACGCTCGTGTTGAGGAACTGCCGGCCGTCCGCGATGAAGAGGCGGAACTCGTTCGGATCCAGGTCGAAGTACTTCCGTGCGACCGGGACCACGGCAGGGTTGATCTCCACGACGTCGACAGCCGCCCCGGCCCGGGCGAGCTCCCGCGGCACGATTCCGACTCCCATGCCGATGCAGAGCACATGCTGCAGCCGTGGTGCGTACGCTCGGGCGAGCCCTTCGAGCATGTAGGTGAACATCGAGACGCTGCGCCCCCGCGTGACGTCATACGTGTTCTGGATCAGGTAGTCGGTGAGGTAGAAACGGTAGGGGCGGTCCCTCTGCTGCAGAACCTGGAGCAGGCCGAAATTGGAATTGCCCCGATAGATCTCCGCGAGGGACGGATTGCGGAAGGCTTCGCTGCTTGTCCCCCAGGCGCCCGCTGCCAGACCGACCGCGACGATCACCGCCATGCCTGCCAGGGTGGAGGCTTTTCTCCTCCAGAGGAGAAAGTAGAAGACGCCCGACAGCGAAAGGAGGGCCGCGGTCCCGTACATGGTTGCGGAATTCGGCAGGAGAGGGATCAGGACGTAGCCGATCGCGAGGGTCCCGACAAAGCTCCCCATGGTGCTGACCGAGGTCAACCGGCCCACGTTCCCGCCCACCTCGCTCACGGCGCTGGTCAGCACGCGCACCAGGAACGGCCCCGTCATGGCCAGCAGGCCAAGAGGCGGGAAAAACATGAACACGGACGAGAGGAGGGACCCTGCGGCGAGGGGAAGCGGGAGGAACAGGTACGCAATCCACTCACGAAGGGCAGTTGCAAGCGCAAGATACGCGGCGGCGATGACGATCGCCCCGTAGAGCCGGCCGAGTCTCGCGGATCCGCTCACGAGCCGGCCCCCGGCATAGTAGCCGACCGCCAGCGCCACCAGGGTCACCGCGATCTGCGCCGTCCAGACGAAATGCGACGTGCCGAACCATGGGGCGAGGATCTTCGCTCCGAGGATTTCGACGATCATGACTGCGGCGCCCGTCAGTCCGGCGGTGACGTAGAGGTAGAGTCGGAGCCCCCCGGCGGGAGAAGGCGAAGCGGGAGAAGGCGGGACCGACGCTTTTCTCACTTTCATGCCCGGGCCCTCGGGGCATCCGGGCGCGCGGGCGCGGCCGCGGAATCGGGGCGCAACGGCGCGGCCGCGGAATCCCCCACCACGGTCGACCAGGGCCTTACCCGCCACCGGGTGACCAGTCCTTCAGTCACGTAGGGATCCGCCCGCGCGAACCGCTCGGCAACCTCGGGACTCTCCCCGATGAAGAGCAGAACCGCTCCGTCGACGGGATCCGCGAGCGCTCCGCCGAGCACGAGCTCCCCCCGATCATGCGCCTTCCACGAGAGCTCTAGGTGACTGTTGCGAAACTGAGAGCGGCGCGCGAGGTAGTCCTTGGCCACGTCGTAGAAAAGAAGATAGTGCTGCATTCCTTCACCTCGCCGACAGGATACACGAAGCCTGCGGGCGCGGCCACAGGAACCTTCTGCTGCTCAGAGAAAGAGGTTCACCAGATCAGGGACCGAGAGCCGCTCAAGTTCTGGCCGATCCTGGAACATTTGAACGATGGCGTCCACCCGGTTCGACGGAAACCGGCTCAGGAGATTGTTCCGGAGCTTTTCGAAAAGGAGCGGCAGGGCTTCGGCCCGCCTGCGACGATGTCCGATCGGGTACTCGACCGCGATCTCTTCAGTCGAGCTGCCGTCATCGAAGAAGCACTGCAGGGAGTTTGCAATGGAGCGTCTGTCCGGGTCCAGGTAATCCGCCGAGTATTGCCGGTCCTCTTCCAGCTCCATCAGTCCCCGCAGACGGTCTATTCTCGGATCCTGCGCCGTTTCCTGTTCGTAGTGTTCAGCGCGCAGCTCGCCGTGGATGAGCGCGACTGCCGCCGCATACTGCAGGCAGTGATCCCGATCCGCCGGGTTGTTCAGCGGCCCCCGCTTGTCGATGATCCGCATAGCCGATTCCTGCGTGCGGATCCGGATCCGTCGAATCCTGTCCAGCCTGCCTTTCACCTTTGGGTGAAGCGCCAAGGCTGCCTCCACGGCTGTCTGGGCATGGAACTCGACGGGAAACGCCACTTTGAAGAGGATATTCTCGGCGACGTACGACCCGAAGGGCCGGCCTGCCCGCACGGGCTGCCCTCCGAACACGGCATCCTGGAATCCCCAGCGCGGGGCGGAGAGCGCGGTCGGATAGCCCTGCTCTCCCGCCAGGCCCATGAGCGCAAGGCGCACCCCGCGCGCCGTGGCATCCCCGGCCGCCCACGATTTTCGAAAGCCGGTGTTCGGCGCATGTCGATAGGTCCGAAGAGGCCCGAGATCGATCCAGGCATTGGAGAGGACATCCACGATCTGCCGGCGTTCGCCGCCCATGAGCCACGCGGTTGTGGCGGCTGTGGCAACCTTCACGAGGATGACGTGGTCCAGCCCCGAGCGATTGAAGGAGTTTTCCAGCGCCAATATGCCCTGGATCTCGTAAGCCTTGATCTGCGCTTCGAGAAGCCGCCGCACATTGATCTGTCTCCCGCTGCGGCTTCGCCTGCTCATCCAGTCCCCCACCGCGAGCAGCCCACCGAGGTTGTCCGACGGATGGCCCCATTCGGCGGCCAGCCAGGTGTCGTTGAAGTCGAGCCATCGGATCATGGCGCCGATGTTGAAGGCGCCCTGCACGGGGTCGAGCTCGAAGCTGGTACCTGGCACCCGGCTGCCGCCGGACAGCTCCCCACCTTCCACCAGAGGGCCCAGCCGGCGTCGGCATTCGTCGAATCGGAGGGCAAGGATGGCGCAGCCAAGGCTGTCGGCCAGGCTCAATACGGCAGTGTCAAAAGCCGCCTCACTGTCGATGCTTCGATCGGCGACATACTCAGCGATCTCGCACAGAAGCGCATCGGGGGCGGGTTCGGCCGCAGGAATGCCACCAGGCCGAATGCCACCTTCGGTGGCCGCAGTGGCCGCAGGAATGCCACCAGGCCGAATGTCACCTTCGGTGGCCGCAGTGGCCGCGTTCATCCTTGCTGTTCCTGGACGAGGGGCCCATACTTCCTGGGCTCGGGGCCGGTGTACCGGCTGATCGGACGGATGAGCTTGTTGTTGGACCGCTGCTCGATGATGTGCGCCATCCAGCCGCTGACGCGCGCGAGGACGAACAGGGCTGTGTAGAGCTCGGTCTCGATGCCGCAGGAGCGGTAGGCGAGCGCGCTGTAGAAATCGAGATTGGGGAACAGCTTCTTCTCCCTCCACATCACCTTATCGATGCGTTCCGCCACGGCGTACAGGCGCTTCTGCTCATCGGTCGCCGCCAGCTTCGCCGCCCACTCCTTGATCACGCCGGAGCGCGGGTCGGAGACCGTGTAGATGCGATGGCCGAATCCCATGATCTTGTCTCCGCGCGCCAATCGGGCCAGGATTCCGCGTTCAGCTTCCTCGGGGTCGGAGAACGCCTCGATCAGCTTTATCGACTCCTCGTTGGCCCCGCCATGGAGCGGACCGGCCAGGGCGCCGATGGCACCGGCCACCGCGGAATGAACATCGGAAAGGGTGCTCACGATGACCCGGGCCGCGAACGTGGAAGCGTTGAACTCATGCTCGGCGTACAGGACGAGCGAGACGTCCAGGCAGCGTCGGAGCTCTTCCGGGGCGGCGCTTCCCCGCAGGCCGTGGAGGAGGTATCCGGCCAGAGTTTCTTCGCTGGAAGGCATCTGTTTTCCCAGCCTCTGCAGGAGCAGGGAAGGCAGAACGGCCACGAGCCGATCCGCGGTCAGAAGCGGATCTGCGCCCTTCTGCTCCGGCTCGATGTTTCCCAGCAGGGAGACCCCTGTTCGCAGGATGCCCATCATGCTGTCTCCAGCGGGGATCTGATCCAGAAGCCGAACCAGCGCGGGCGGCAGCCGACGCATTTCCTTCAGCCTGTCGCGGTAATCGGCAAGCTCGCGTGAGGTGGGCAGATTCCCCCTCAAAAGAAGCCATGCCACTTCCTCGAAGCCGGCGTGTGCGGCGAGATCCTCGATGGCATAGCCGCGGTAGCTCAGGCCGCGGCCCTCGATCCCGACCGTGCAGATCGCCGAGTCGGCCGCAACGATCCCCGCAAGCCCGCCGACTTTTTTCACCTTTGCGAATGTGCGTTCGATTTCAGACATGCTTCTGCCTCTGCTCCTTGCGCTCGTAGCCGAGCAGGTCGTACAGTTCGGCGCGGGTCTGCATCTCTGCCACCACTCCCGCCTGTGTCCCGTGCTCCCTTATTTCACGGAGTACCCGAAGCGCAGCCCGATTCATTGCGCGGCTGGCCGAAAGGGGGTACAGCGCCATATCCACTCCGACCGACGCCAGCTCGGCGGTCGTGAACCCCGGGGTGAGCCCGAACTCGGTGAGGTTTGCAAGAACAGGCCTGCCTGCCGCATCCCTGAATGCGCGGTAGTGTGACGCGTCGGAGAGCGCTTCCGGAAAGATCATGTCGGCGCCGGCCGCAGCGTACGCGGTTGCCCGTTCGAGGGCCTTCTCAAGCCCCTCCCCTGCCACCGCGTCCGTCCGTGCCATGATCACAAAGCCCGGATCGGTGCGCGCGTCCACCGCGGCGCGTATCCTGTCGACCATCTCCTGCTGCGTCACGAGGGCCTTGCCCGGGCGATGACCGCAGCGCTTGTCGCTGACCTGATCTTCGATGTGAATTGCGGCGACCCCGGCGCGGATCATCTCCCGCACGGTGCGTTCGATCATGAGCTCGGCCCCGAAACCGGTGTCCACGTCCACGAGCAGCGGGAGATCCACGGCGCCCGTGATCCGCCGTGCATCCTCGAGAACGTTGTCGAGTGTGGTCACACCGAGGTCCGGCAAGCCGAACGAAAGGTTCGCCACGCCGGCTCCGGAAAGGTACAGGGCACGATACCCCACGCGTTCCGCCATGAGAGCGACGAGGGCATTCGGCGTGCCGGCAATCTGGAGAGGGCTCTCCTCTGCCAATGCGCGGCGAAACCGCTCACCGGCGCTGACGTTCTTCATTTTGTCCTCCGTTATCTCAGGGGAGCGACCGAATCCCGACCTTTGTATCCACGTTCGCAGCGTAGTCCACGCGGGGAAAGTCGAAACCACAGATCCTCGACAGCTCATTCCTGTAACCATCGAAATCGGCGAGCTGGGACAGGTTCTCCGTTGTCACCTCCGCCCACAGATCCTGGACCCTCTGCTGTGCGGCCGGCTCCAGCTCCAGCTCGTCCAGGCGTATGCGGCCGGCCTCGTCCACGGGAATCTGTCCCTGGGGATGGACGGTGAGGCACACGGCGCCTCGAATTCGACGTTCTATCAGCATGTGATGATAATACTGATTTGCAGTTGGCAGCGACGACTTTCTGCTCCTGCCGCGAGCGGAGCCGGATTTCCGCGATGCCTGCGCAGGCTCGGATTCGCGCCCGACGCCAGATTTTTCTTGCCGCAGTATAGGCGCGGAGGTACCCTTGATCGTACAAGTCCGGACAGCGGAGGTATCTGATGCGTGCAGGATTCGTCGTTCTTGTCGTTGCTGCCGCAGGCCTCCTGGCCTCCTGCGGGAAAGCCACCGGACCTGCTTCGACGGCTCGCCCGGGGAGCGCCGCGGCGGCGGGCGGCGGACAGGCCGCGGCGGGCGCCGTGAAGCTCAACACCTCGAACTTCCGGGACATCAAGATCGACAGTGGGCCGTTCAGCGCCGACGCCCATCACAAGTATCTTTCCGATCCGCTGACATTCGCCGACGTTCCCGATCAGGGAATCGGGGCGGCAGCGACAGCGGTGGTCGGAAGCAAGGTCTGCATGTTCTATCCCAATGCCGAGATGTCCGGTGCCGGGGACCTGGCTAAGCTGCCGGCAGGCATCCCAGTTCCCTTTGGAACCATCATCCCCATCAAGGGCGAACAAATTGCCGATCCGAACAGCGACCATGGCGGCATGTTCTCATTCCAGGACAACTGGAACTGGTTCTATCGCACGACGTTCAAAGGGCAGGAAGGGCTGGTGTTCGGCGCTGATCTCTACGGCCTGGGCTACCCGTACTTTGACAACAGGGTTTCCGCGCTCCTGTACAAGAATGGCGGGCGGTCCGACCAGTTCTATCCTCTCGTGGGATATCACCCGCTCTCGTCCGTCCTCGTTTCGCGGCTCCAGCGCGACAAGCTTGCCATCCAGTCCGTCAACAAGGCCGAATACCCGCTTTCCGCCGACAGGCCTGACGACATGATTTCCCTGTTCATGGAGCTCAGTCCCGGCGACTGGTACTCTGCCAAGTGGAACCGCAAGAGTGCGGTGTTCGTCACGACCGACATCGCGGCTCATGCCCAGCACCTGATGTTCGACCGGCTCCTCCAGTACCTCGAGGAAACCTTCTTCGTGCCGCGGCTCAAGGCGCTGACGGCAGGGTTTCTGCAAAAGCTCAAGGCACGGGAGCCCGGGGCGGCATCCTACCGCGAATCCCTGGACAAGGCCCGCCTGTACTTCCAGGTTGCCCAGGCGCTCCTGGATCTGGCGCCCGCCCGGACCGAGGGTCAGGACAAGGACGGGCACCAGACCGTCAC
>JBEKTX010000127.1:0-10824 GCA_049515615.1 Spirochaetia bacterium | reverse complement strand
CGCGATACACCGAAGCCGAGAAAAAAGAGTTTCTCGATGACAGGTAGTGCATATTCTTCCTGCACCATTGCCCGGTAGGATTCGGCACCCTTCTCGTTAAGACAAGAAATCTCGACCACATTCTGGCCTACGGAAAGCTCAAAGCATTCTACCACCTTCTGCAGATGGCCGTGTGCCGCCTTGCCATAGGCTCCGTATAGTGGAACACCGTTCACGAATACTGAATAGCTTTTAAGGTTGTAGAGGTCATCGGACAGCTCAAAGTTGAGTACCGCTTGCTTCCCCTCTTTGCGCACATTAAAGATTCTGGAGACAGGAACGTGCAGATCGCCGCTGAGCACGCTTTCCTCAATGTAGGCGAGGACCGCAGCAATGCGAAGCAGCTGAAGCTTTTCCTCGTAGGCGAGGCCCTCTCTAAGGAGATAGCAAAAGCTACAGAGGGCGAAGATGTGATTCAGCCGGCGACCACCTTCACACGGCTAAGAACGCGGGGGTCCCTCCGGCAAATTCAATACTGCAAAGAAACGCCTAGATCGTAAGATGTGATCGTCGAGACGCCCGGTTTGTAAGACGTGCGCTGCACATTAAAAACAGGAACAACTGCAACTTTTCCGGCCGCTCTCGCCCTATCGACAGCGGCGAAAACGTCAATGAATTCCCAAATGCGGGATACCAGGAGCACGACGCCTCCGGCTATGAGGAGTGCACACCCGGTTCGAAATTCGGAAGAATCCACGACGATCTCAGGGGGAGGCCCATACGGAAAAAAGACGAGAAATATGTCAATGGACAAGACGGAGCCCGGAGAAAAGGCGCTCGCGATAAGGCCCATTCCTGCGAGTGCCACGCCGGCTCCGATGAGATCCCCCAACAGAAAGGGTGTGCCATTTTGCCCAAGGTAGTAGTGACCAAATCCATAGCCGGGGAAGATGCAAAGGACGTACGCGGGCCACGCGGCCTTCGGTTGCGTTGTCTGGGCGAACAAGTTACCCGCTGCGAGAAAAACCAGAAGCATCAACGAAACGACCTTGATGAGTCGAGACATGCTGGCCCCCCCTCAATACTCGCTGCTGCCAACAATGGCCAAACCTCCGACACTGACAACGAGATCTCCCTGGACTGCAGCAGGCAGCGTTATCAGAGCCAGGAAGAATAGACGAAGAAAAACCGTTGGTGACATCATGCCATATGGTTGCAATTGATATGCCAAGAGGGTTATCGTCGCTAATTCTATCTTCTGCAGTCAATTAGAAGAAATGCTCGGGGGGCCCCTAAACTATGCCCCTGCAACCCAGGTTGCATCGTTGAGGCGAAAGTTGCAGAGCTCAGTGGCAAAGGCCTGGGTCCCAAGGACGCGCACAGACCCCTCTCGGGTCGGAGGATCCTCCGCCATCTCATCACGATCGGCCGTGCCCCGCCGGGGCTCAAATGCGCCAGCCGGCGGCTCCGCCGGCCCTTTTCATCCGCCAGTCCCTCCGCTGCCCGCCCGGCCTCCACCTGATTCTCGCACCATGAGCTCGGTGGGCAGGATTACGTGCGGCGGATCGGGACGCTCGCCGTAGACGAGCTTGATCAGCATCTCGCCGGCCAAGCGCCCGAAGTCATTCGCCGGCACTCGCACCGTCGTGAGCGAGGGATTCATGAACCGCGCGGCCGGAATGTCATCAATGCTCGCAAGGGCAACGTCCTGCGGCACGCGCACGCCGCGCTCTTTCAACGCGGTCAGCACCCCGATGGCCACCGTGTCGTTGCCGGCAAAGATCGCCGTAGGCGCAGCGCCATGATCCAGCAGCGACGAGGCAGCGGCCCAGCCGCTCTCGTGGCTGAAATCCGCCCAGGCCACCAGCGATTCATCGTACGCCACTCCCGCCTCCTCGAGCGCCTGGCGGTAGCCTTCGCAACGGGCCGCGACACTGAGGAACCTCGCCGGCCCGTAGTTGACGCACGCGATCCTCCGATGCCCCTGCTCCAGCAGGTGACGAACGGCGGTTCGGGCCGCGGCCCGGTTGTCGATACCGACACCGCAGGCTCGCGGGTGGCTGCTGATCGGATCGGCCACCACCGGGAAGCCCGAGTCCAGTAGCGCGTCGATCTGCCGGTCATCCTCCCGCGGGTTGACGATGAACAAGCCGTCGATCTCGTTCGCGGTAACCAGGTCCACGTAGGCGTCGGGCCGCGCCGGGCTGCCCACGGCATGGACCAGGAGGTTGAAGTGATGCCGGTGGCAAACCTCGTTGAAGCTGAAAAGGAACTGGGGAACGAACGCGTCCGTCCTCACGTGCTCGGGTGACGGAAGCACGAATCCAAGCGTGTGGCTCTTTCCGCTGCCGAGGCGTCGACCCGCCGCATTCCTCACGTAGCCGAGGTCCCGCACCGCTTTCATCACACGCTGCCGCGTCTCGTCGGGAATCGCGGCCTGGCTCTTGTCATTCATGATGAAGGAAACCGTCGTAAGGGAGACCCCCGCCTTGTCGGCAACGTCCTTCATGGTGACTTTTCGCGGCGACAACTCAGTTCCCCTTTCTCATGCCAACGCTCAACCGCTCCATCGGGCACGCAGCAGGCACCAGCACAGCTTGCCCGAAGTCGTCCGCCACGAGCGGCTTCCCGCGAGGCGATTGTATGACCTTTCGGCCCCGCAAAAAAGCCCGAAAAAAAAGCTTGACAACTCTTCGGACCGTCCGTTAGGATGAGCCTACTGAATTAAATCGCTTTAGTAAATCGCTTTTACTCAGCCTTGGTAGAATTCCGAAAGATGGGTCAAGCGATGACAACAGCGCCCGAAGGAAACCGGCAGCGAGTGCCCCCTAGCATGAAGGTTCGTGAGAGCGGGGTCGCGCTGCTTTTCATCCTGCCGAGCCTCGCCGGCTTTCTGGTGTTTTTCGCTGTGCCGGCGGTTCGAGGTTTGTACATCAGCTTCACCGACTGGAATCTGCTGACGCCCCCCAAGCCGGTCGGCCTTGCCAACTACGCGGCCCTGCTTGCAGACCCGGACTTCTGGAACGCGCTGAAAGTGACGGTGTTCTACGTGCTGTGGAACATCCCGATCCAGACCGTCCTTGCTGTCGTGGTGGCGCTCGTAATGAACGCTGCAACGAAATCCACCGCGCTGAAGGGTGTGGCCCTCCTGCCGTGGCTCATGCCGAACGTCGTTGTGGCCATGCTTTGGATGTGGCTTCTGGACCCGACCGTGGGTCTCATCAACGTGGGAGTGCGCGCCCTGGGCGGACCCCTCCTTCCCTTCCTCTCTTCTCCCGGCATGGCGCTTCCCACGATTGCGGGCATCAACATCTGGCGCTACCTGGGCTACACGGCCCTCCTGGTCTTCGCGGGCCTTCAGACAATCCCGACCGACGTGTACGAAGCGGCGCGCATCGACGGCTCGGGTGACCAGCAGACGTTCTGGCGCATCACGCTGCCGCTCCTGAGGCCGGTGCTGGCCTTCGTGGTGGTCACCTCCGTGCTTGGATCGTTCCAGATCTTCGACACCGTGTCGGTCACCACCAAGGGCGGTCCGATCAACGCCACCAAGGTCTTCAACTTCATGATCTACCAGCAGGCATTCGAGCGCTTCCAGATGGGCTACGCCACGGCCGTGTCCATGGTGCTGTTCCTCATCCTCGTGGGCGTCGGCCTGGTCCAGATGAAGCTCCTGAGAGCCGGCGAGGTGGAATCATGAGGCTGTCCCTTACGGCCCGGATCCTGTTCTGGACCGCCGTCGTTGTCATCGCCCTCGTGACGCTCTTCCCCTTCTACTGGTCCGCGCGAACGGCGTTCACCTTCCCCCGGGCCGTGTACAGCCGCCCGACTGCCTTCCTGCCGCCGGAGCTGACCCTCGGCAACTTCCAGCGCGTCCTGGGACTCGTGGACGCCGCGACGTCGGTGAGACTGGGAGGCTCGGGCCAGAAGATCAACTTCTTCATCTTCCTGCGGAACTCTATCGTTGTGTCGACGCTCATCACCGTTGGCCAGATCTTCTTCAGCGCGGCGGCGGCGTACGCGTTCGCGCGACTGCGCTTCCCCCTGAGCCGACAGCTCTTCGCCGTGTATCTTTCCGCGCTCATGGTGCCGGGGATCGTGCTCCTCATTCCCAATTTCATCCTGATCAAGACCATCGGCTGGCTGAACACCTACCAGGGGATCGCCGCGCCCGCGTTCCTGATGTCGCCGTTTGCCGTCTTTTTCCTGCGGCAGTTCTTCCTCGGCATGAACAAGGAGCTAGAGGAAGCCGCGCTGGTGGAAGGGGCCGGGCGGGTCCGCATCTTCTTCCAGATCGCCATACCCTTGAGCATGACCGCCATCACGACGCTTGCCGTCATCACCTTCATCTATTCGTGGAACGACTATCTCTGGCCGCTTCTCATCGGCAAGAACGAAAACGTGCGGATGCTGACGGTGGCGTTGGGTGTCTTCCGACAGCAGGGGGCGCAAAACGCGCCGGACTGGGCGGGTCTGATGGCCGGCACCACGTTGGCCATCCTTCCCACACTTGTTCTGTTCATGGTCGTGGGAAAGCGGGTGATCAACTCGATCGGCTTCACGGGGTTTCGGTGACAGGGGCAGGCTCCCTGGCGAAAGAGCCGGCCTTTTTAAATCATCGCCAACGACAGGAGGAGGAAACCATGTCAAGAACGAGGCGGTTGTTGATCGTGTGTGTCGCGGCCCTGCTGGCCTGCGGCACGGTGGTCTGGGCGGATCAGGTGACGATCCGCTACACGCTGTGGGACGCCAACCAGTTGCCGGCCTACCAGAAGGTGGCGGACAACTTCATGGCGAAGAACCCGGGCATCAAGATCGAGATCACCCAGATGGGGTGGGCGGACTATTGGAACGACCTGCAGACCTCGATGGTGGCGGGCACGGCGGCCGATGTCTTCACCGACCACCTGGCCAAGTATCCCGAGTTCGCTGCCAAGGGCCAGCTTCTGGACATCGAGCCCATGGTCAAGGCGGACAAGGTCCCCACGAATATCTACCTTACAGGCCTGGCGGACCTGTGGACCCGTGACGGGAAGCGCTTCGGCCTTCCCAAGGACTGGGACACCATCGCGGTGGTGTACAACAAGGACATGGCGGCGAAGGCCGGGATCACGGACGCGGAGATGAACTCCATGACCTGGAATCCGAACAACGGCGGCACTTTCGAGACAGTCCTGAGGAAGTTCGCTCAGGACAAGAACGGCAACAATGGTCTGTCTGCGAAGTTCGATCCCAAGAACGTGGTGCGCTGGGGAATCGCCATGGACTACTCGAACTTCGGGGCCTATGGTCAGCAGTACTGGAGCGCTTTTGCCGCCAGCACGGGGTGGAAATTCACCGACGGCATGTATGCCAGCAAGTACTACTACGATGATTCCCGGTTCATCCAGACCATGCAGTATTTCGCGGACCTCTCACGCAAGAAGGGGCTCATGCCGCCGTACGAGGCCCTCTCGGCGCAGAATGTCGGCTCCACTGTACTGTTCACCTCCCAGAAGATCGGCATGATCCTCGACGGCTCGTGGATGATCGGCTTCTATGGCGGCAACACGGAGTTCAAGGTCGGGTTTGCGCGCCTTCCCATCGGACCGGTGGGCCGCCGGAGCATGTTCAACGGACTTGCGGACTCCATCTATATCCGCACACAGCATCCCAAAGAGGCGTGGCAGTGGGTGAAGTATCTGGGCTCCGCCGAGGCGCAGAACGTCGTAGGAAGCTATGGCGCGGTATTCCCTGCAATTGAAAGCGGCGTGCAGGCGGCCAACAAGGCCTACAAGGAGAAGGGGCTGGACGTGACCGCGTTCACCGCGCAGGCGCTGGAGAAGAACGGAACCTTCCTTTTCCCCATCACAGATCATGCCTCCGAGATCAACTCCATCATGCAACAGAACTTCGACAGCATCTTCCTCGGGCAGGCCACCGCGGCGGACGGCCTCAAAGCGGCCAATGCAAAGGTCAACGCAACGTTCAAATGAGATCCATCGTTTGCCGGCCCGGCAGCACAGCCGCCGGGCCGCTCTCCGCCGCCACCCCGGGGCCGGTCCTGGCCATTCCCGGGCTGCGCGCGAATCAGCACCCGGAAGGAGCGCACCATCATGAGCAAGATCGCGTTCATCGGAGCCGGCAGCTTCGAGTTCACCCGGAATCTCGTCCGGGACATCCTCACGTTTCCCGCCCTCCGGGGCTGCCACATCGCCCTGATGGACGTCGATGCCGAGCGCCTGGAGGCCTCCCGGCGAGCCGTCGCGCGAATCGTAGAAGCTGGCCGCTACCCGGCGCGGGTCACGGCCACGATGGACCGCCGTGAAGCATTGGAGGGCGCCGAGGGGGTTCTCATCACGATCCTCGTCGGCGCCGTGGACATCTGGCGCCACGACGTGGAAGTACCGAAGAAATACGGCGTGGACATCAACGTGGGGGACACCCGTGGGCCGTCCGGAATCTTCCGTGCGCTGCGCACGATCCCCGTGATGCTGGACATCCTCTCGGACATCGAGCGGTTCTGTCCGGGAGCAGTGGTGTTGAACTACACGAATCCCATGGCCATGCTCTGCCGCGCCATGCAGGAACGGACGGCCGTCAGCGTCACCGGCCTGTGCCACAGCGTGCAGGGAACCGCGGCCATGCTGGCGCGCTGGATCGGCGCCCCCATGGAGGAAATGAGTTACCGCTGCGCAGGGATCAACCACCAGGCCTGGTACCTGCAGTACCGCTGGAAGGGAGAGGACGCCTATCCCCTGATCCGCGCGGCCGTCTGTGAACGACCGGAGGTGTACAACGAGGAGCAGGTCCGAAACGAGATGTTCCTCCACCTCGACTATTACGTCACCGAGTCCTCGGGGCACGCCTCCGAGTACGTGGCCTGGTTCCGCAAGCGTCCGGATCTGATTGAGAAATACTGCACCCACGGGACCGGGTGGAATCCCGGCGCCCACGCCTACATCCTGAACGAGTACCGTCGTCGGGAGGGAGAGTGGCGGAAGGACATCCAGGAATGGCTTTCCGCCCCCACCGTGGACCTGGCGCGCGGCTCCGAGTACGCCGCGTCGATCTTCAACGCCGTCTTTGGGGACCACATGGCCTTCGAGTTCAACGGCAACATCCGAAACACGGGTTTGATCGACAATCTTCCTGCCGGATGCTGCGTCGAGGTACCCATCGTCGGTTCGAAGCGCGGGCTGGACCCGCTGCACGTCGGTCCCCTCCCCGATCACCTCGCGATCATCAACAATGTGAGCGCCCGGATCGAGGAGCTTGCCGTGCGGGCATCGTTCGAAGGCGATCCCCGGATGGTGTTCCACGCCATCTGCATGGACCCGCTCACCTCGGCGGTGCTCAGCCTCCAGGAGACCCGCGCGATGACGGACGAGCTGTTCCAACTCAACCGCGCGTGGCTACCCCAGTTCAGCCACGCGAGTTGAGAACCGCACCTGAGGCGCGATCTGGTTTCTCCAAGACCAGCTTGCGCCGCATCGTCGGCCGCCATATGGTGACGCTGGGCAGACAGGCGTTCCGGTTCAAGAAGGAGGAATAGCGACCATGGGGAAAAGGCTGTTCATGTCGCGCATTGCGTCTTTCCCACGCCCGACATAATGAGACCATCAGCGTACAACGGAAATCATTCTGACGTGCGGGGATTTCATTTGAATGACGCGTCATCATTTTCTGCGAGCCTCAATAAGTTCTTTGAAACACTTACGAAATAACGGACATTCCCGATAAAAGTCATTTATTGTAGTTCAATAGTTCCGGCCTTGCCGCCAAGGTATCTCTTGGTTGCCGGGTTGTAGAGCTTGTAGTACCAGACTTTCCCCCGGCGATACAATGAAAAACGGCTCATGGTCCGCTCCTCTCGATGACCATCTACAGTCATCTACAGTGCTTTGCGGATCGCGCCGGTTTTCCGGTAGCGGTCTGTAATCCCTTTCACCGAAAGGGCTTAAATAGCAGGGGCAGGATTTGAACCTGCGACCTCCGGGTTATGAGTGGGAGCCGCTATCGTGTTGGCCCGTGTCCTTGCAAGTAATTCCAACTCCAATTGTAGCTCTGTGAACACAATAGAGCAAGTGTCTTAATTCCTTGCAAGTATTTGCTCGTCCCTGCGAGTATCTCCAAAGCCCCTTTTGTGCTACATCTTTTAGGTTCACTGATTACCCTCCGGGCAATAAACCGGAGGTGTCACTTTCAGCGCCGAATGGGCGAAAGTCATGAACATCTGCCGCGTGCCATCACAGTCGCGCGATGCCTTTCGGCTTAACGCTTTGGGCTTCCCTCGCCCCCCTGCCGTCTCCCCCTCCCAGGCCCTCCCCCACTGCACACCCCCCGGCTATGGAACCCTCTGGTCGTCTGGGAGGGGGAGACTCTTAGGGGGGCCGCGGTTTCTGTACGCGCCTCCACTCGGCGCCGTCCTTGGCGCCTCGCTCCAGCGCTACAGAAAGCCCTCCGCTCCGTCCCTTACCGTCAGGGGCGGCCGCCTCTGCGTGCCGCAGCTCCCGATCGTGACGGCGCCTTCGGCGCGGGGCCGACGCCAACCGTCAGCGTCGCGTTCGGCTGGGGTCCACACGGCAGCAGGGCAGGAAGTAGACGGAACCTTGTTCTGTCTACCCGAGGGGCGGCCGACCGACACACTGCCCTGACCGCATCATCAAAGATCATCCGACGCCGGACGCCGGCGGCGAGGGCAGGGATGCCCGAGCCGTGTCTCCGCCTCCCAGGCAGCCCCGCTGGGCGAGCGGAGGGCCTGAGTTCAGCGCGTACTTCCGATCAACGACGCGCGTTATCGGAAGTAGCGCGGTGCTCCCAGGAGCCGCCTCAGCGGCTCCACCCAAGCAGAACTCAGGCCCGTAGCCGCTTCCTGCCCGGCTCTCTCGTCTGCGCTGGGGCCGGAGGGCTACTGTCCGTACTCTTTCCAAGGGACAAAATAGTACACGTAGTACCATTCCTTCTCTGGCGATTCAGAAGTAATCACTCCCATGAATTCCTTTGGGCTGCTAAGCCCATAAGTGACTGCGTCACGGTATTTGCCCGCATTTATGACACCTGGGCTTCCACGGAGCGTGTCTACGATGGCATCCAGCCCTGAGGAGCTATCAAGCCCAAAAGGAAAAGCAAATTTCTTGAGTTCGGGAGTATTCGCATCTATCCTTATGATCTTGCGTCCTTTTTTCTCAAACGAGAATCTTAGATTCCTCTTTTCGTATGTATAGACCCAAAAGTCATCCCATCCGAAATCCTCCCCACCCTGGGCGAAGTACTGCTTTTCAGTCGGTGTGCCAAGGCTTCTCAGAACCTCGTCGATCGTTGAATACCGTACCAAGATCTTGTGCCCGTCCGGAAGTCCTATATACCCGTATTTTGAAATCAGTTCCTTTTCTGCTTGAGCAAAGAGGCTCCAAGCGCCAAGCAGGAGGAAAGAAACAACAAGAATAGGGCCGATCTTGCCTCTTGCCATCTGACTATTTCCTCACCTATTCACGTACTGCCCTTCCAGGGTCCGTAGCACTCCGGAACCTACCGCAATGCTGGTCGGTAGCGGTCCTACCACTCTCAAAGGGTCAGTCTGGTTTACGGCGCTTGGAGTGAACGGTTCCTCGCCTGAGAAATTGGGAACTGGCGCGCCTTCGGGTATGAGTGAGAAATGCAAATGTACCAACCCATGCGCCAGCCGCCCTGTGCTGCCCACTGTGCCTGTCTGTTGGCCTGCATATACTCTCTGGCCGGGAACAACAGTTATAGTGTCCAAATGCATTTCCACCGAAGTGCTCCCATCGGGGTGCCTTACTACCACCGTGTTTCCGTACCGCGCATTCCAGCCAGCCTGGATCACTGTTCCTCTTGCAGCCGCAACAGTTGGTGAGCCTCGAGGCGCGGCAAAATCAACGCCGCTGTGGAACGGGCCAACATCAGGCGGGACATCATGACGGAGACCAAACGCACTGGTCAAAGTCCCCGCGCCGATTGGGACCCGCCAACCTGGTCCGCCTCCGGCGTCGTAGATGGCCTTGTCTCCGACATCCATCCCCGTAGGATCCGTCCTGTTGATCGGGTCGTTGTCGCAGTAGGCATACCAGTTCACGCCTTGGCGAGAGGGGTCCTCGGTGAGGAAGCGGCCAGTGGTGGGGTCATAGTAGCGCGCGTTGAAGTAAATCAAACCGGTGTCGTCATAGCTTTTTCCAGTGAACGATGCCAGATAACTGTCGGATGTGGGCCCGGATTGGTGAGTAGCCACTCCCCAGCTAGAGTAAGTGAAACTATCTAGGAGAACATCAAGGCTACTTATGACTGCTCTGCGAGATCCGAGATCATCATTGTAGAACAGCTCAAGGTTCTCCCCAGCAGAATACACTTTTCTATAGTGGCCCAACGTCACTGGCGCGACGCCACCATCCCCAATAGGATTAAGCTGGGTGTCAAATATAGATCCACCAACATATGTCTCAACTATGATCGGCAACTCTCCAAGATACAGCGTATACGTTACCGTGGAAGCACCGACACCTAGCTCATGATGCTCCTCTTTCTTGTGCCTAAGTCCTTTCTTGTTGTACCAGTACAGGTCCACCTGACCACTTTTGAAGTCAATCTCCCTGAGACCATTGAGATTGTCATAAAGCAGATGTGTGAACCTATCCAGAGTATGATTGACATTCAAGATGTCGATAACGTTATCATTGGCATCATAGTCGTACGTCCATGTGTTAGAACCATCAAAAAAGCTTGATAGATTCATCTGGCTAGTATTTGGTCCTGTAGTCTGATACGTAAAAACATTCGCACCCAGCGCAAAAATGTTCGAGAGCTCATCATACTTATTCAGCGCCCCACCGTCGGTAAGTAACCTGCTCA
>JBEKTX010000126.1:0-10860 GCA_049515615.1 Spirochaetia bacterium | reverse complement strand
TACATTCTTCCTCGTCCTGAAAAACGCCTTCCCGATCAATGTTCTTACGCAGATCAAGGCCTGCCCCGAGGTGTGCCGGATCTTCTGCGCCACTTCCAACCCCGTCCAGGCGCTCGTGGCCAGCACCGGGCAGGGAAAAGGCATCATGGGGGTGATCGACGGATTCTCCCCGAAAGGCGTTGAAGGCGATGCCGACAAGGCCGACCGCCGGGCGATGCTGAGAAGGTTCGGCTACAAGTTCTGACTCGACTTGCCGTTCGCCTTCCAGAGCTCGGTGGCACGGGCGAACTGCTGCCTCAGGAGATCTACGGCACGGGCGGGATCGCTCTCGAGGCAGTCGACGATCTCCGCATGCATGGCGGCCCATTCAGCCTCCAGCGCGTGGTAGGTCTTCTCGTGCATCAGGGTCATGTTCACGTGCAGGCTGAGCTGCCGTGAAAAGGAGTCGAGGAGCTCGTTTCCTGCAAGCGCGATGATCTCGGAGTGAAACTGTCGATCCAACTCGATTGCCCGGTGCTCGCGCGCATCCACCGAAGTCTCGCTGGAGAGAAGGCGCATCTTCTCCACGATCACGCGCAGCCGTCCGACGGCGGCAGGGTCCAGGCGGCCCCGTCCGTGCATCACGGCATATCCTTCCAGCGCTTCCCGGACTTCGTACACTTCCAGGATCATCCGGCGGGACGGGATGCGCACGCGGCAGGCGCTGCGCGGCTTGATCGTCACGACGCCTTCGAACTCCAGCCTCTTCACCGCCTCCCGGACCGGCATGCTGCTCACGGACAGCTCGCCGGCGACCTTCTTGATGCTGATCGCCTCCCCGTAGCGGATGGACCCGCTGATGATTTTTTCGAGGAGGTGGTTGTAGACACGCTCGACCAGGCTGAGAGAATCGGCGCTTTGTTCGGAGCTCGATGTGACTATTTTGCTCATGGGAACAAGCGATAGTAACATTCCGGGGTGCTTCGTCAAGCGTAGCCATGGAGGGCGAGGGCGAGCGAGGCCACGGAAGGCCGAGAGCGAGCCCGTAGCCCTACCGCGCTTGCGCGGTGTTGGAGGGCGAGGGCGAGCGAGCATAGGGACGGTTCAATAGAAGCCTGCCCCGGTGTCATATGCTGAGTGCTGCGGCGTGCAGTGGGACAGGCAGAAAAACCAGACTGAAGAGAAATCTGATATATCAGTAATATAAAGGTGATGAATTGTCAAGTCCCCTCGGAGGCGGGACGCGAGAGCACCTGGCTGACTTTTCGCAGCAGGTCGCCTGCGGCGAACGGTTTCAGGATCAACTTCGAATCGGAGTCCTGCGTCCCCGGCACGCCGGCCGCCACCTCCGCGTATCCCGACATGAGGATGAAGCGGATGCCGGGCAAGCGGCGCGTGACTTCCTGCGCGAGGACGCGTCCGTCCATTCCCGGCATGATCACGTCGGTCACCAGCAGGTCGGGCGGCTCGGTGAGGGAATCGAGATTCTCCAGCGCGCTCGCTCCCGAGTCCGTGGCGAACACCGTGTACCCGGCAGTCTCCAGGACCGTCTTCACAAAGCGGCGCACCGACTCGTCGTCCTCGACGAGGAGGATCCTCCCCGTCCCCTGCGGCAGTTTTGCCGGCAGCATCTCGATTCCCTCCCGGTCGGCTTCTTCCTGCGATGCGCGCGGAAGGAAAATGGTGAAGGTTGTCCCGCTGCCGACCTGGCTGCGGCAGGTGATATGCCCGCTGCTCTGCCTGACGATGCCATACACCGTGGCGAGCCCCAGGCCGGTTCCCTTCCCCATCTCCTTGGTCGTGAAGAACGGCTCGAACAGCCTGTCCAGCGTGGCAGCGTCCATCCCGTCGCCCGTGTCGCTCACGGAGAGCAGGACGAACTCACCGTCGCCCAGCTCGGGGTGCCCCGCGGCTTCCCCGGGAGGGAGTTGGCCCACAGTTGTGTGAATGGTGAGCGAGCCTCCGCCGGGCATGGCGTCGCGCGAATTGACCGCGAGGTTCATGACCACCTGCTCCACCCTCCCCGGATCGGCATGCACGTACAGAGAGCGGCCGGTGCGGAAGGTTCGAAGACTGATGTCCTCTCCCAGAAGGCGCCGCAGCATGCCTTGCATCCCTTCGACCAGGTCCGCAAGGTCGAAGACGCGCGGCTGCAGGATCTGGCGCCTGCTGAACGCGAGGAGCTGGGAAATGAGGGCCGAAGCCCGCCGCGCGGCGCGCTTGATCTCCTCCATGTTGCCTTCCAGCACGCGGTTTCCGCGGGACTCCTCGAGAGCCAGCTCGCAATACCCCGAGATGACGGTGAGGATGTTGTTGAAGTCGTGGGCGATCCCCCCGGCGAGCCTGCCCACCGCTTCCATTTTCTGCGACTGCTGCAGCTGCTCCTGCAGCCGGGCTCGTTCTTCTTCCGCGCGGGTGAGGTCGGTAACGTCGCGGCTGATGCCGACCAGGCCGGTCACCGTGCCCGTGGCGTCGAAAATGGGCACCTTCGTGGTGAGGACCTTCCTCAGCCCCCCCGCGTTCTCCGAGAGCTCCTCGATGTTCGCCACGCCGATCCCCGACTCCATTATATGCAGGTCATCCGCCCGGGAGCGGTCCGCAAGATCCTTCGCCATGAAATCGTGATCGGTCCTCCCGATGAGCTCCTTCGGGTCGTTCTTCCCGACGAAGGCCGCCTGGGCCTTGTTCGTCAGGATGAAGCGGCTGCTGCGGTCCTTCAGGTAGACGTAATCCGGCAGGTTGTCGATGAGGGAGAGCAGCAGTGATCGTTCCTGTTCCAGGCTCCTTTGGAGACGCCGCAGCTCCGTGACATCGCGGAAAATTCCGAGAGTGCCGATGACCTCACCGCCACTGCCGTACCGCGGCGTGGCGATCAGCTCGATCCGCCGGGTTTCCCCATCGGGCCGGCGGATGGGGAGCTCGTACGTGCTGCGGAGTCCCTGCACCCGCTTATGGGTTTCTGACAAGCTGAGCGCGAGCTCTGCCGGGCCGAGAAACTCCTCGAGGCTCCTGCCTACCAGCCCCCCGGAGGGGACGCCGAAGACCGACTCGGCGGCGGGATTGGCGAAGACGAAGCGTTCCAAGAGATCCACGATGGCGACCCCTTCCCCAAGCGTCGTCACAAGGACGCGATACCGCTCTTCGTTTTCCCGTGCCTCCGCGTACAGACCTGCCTTGGAGAGCGCAATGCTCACATGTTCCCCCAGCACGGTCATGATCCGAAGGTCCTCCTCCCCCATTGCCGCACCGCGGGTGCTTTCCACATTGAGCGCCCCCACGGGCCGGCCCTGCTCAAAGAGGGGGATGCACACTTCCGAAACCACCCCTTCCATCGCGCCGAGGTATTCCGGGTCGGCAGCGACGTTCTTCACCAGGACCGGCCGTCCCGAGCGGATGACCCGGCCGGTGATCCCCTGCGTGACGGGAATCCGCGCGAAGAGCCTCGAATACCCCACCTGGTGCCGCAACACGAGGGCCTCTCCCTCCAGCGTGTACAGGCTCACCTGGGAGTAGCCGAAGGTCCTCGCGATCCCCTCCACGACCGTACGGAAGATCACGGAAAGATCCAGCTCGCTGGCCAGGGACGTACGCACCTGGTCCAGGAGCTCCCGCTCCTTCGCCTGGCGCTCTGCGGCCGCGAGCAGAGTGCGCAGGTTCCGTTCGCTCTCCGCCGTGGCCTCCTCGGCGCGCCGGCGCTCCGTGATGTCCCGCAGAACCACCATCCTGCCCATCTGATCGCCCTGGGGTCCCTGCAGAGCTGCAACGGTGAGCTCGAAGACGCGCGATCCGCGGCGCACGAGATCCATGCCGCCGTCACGGGCGCGGGCGACGTCCGATGCGAGATCGGGCCATTCAGCCAATGCATCCGCAAGAGGTGAGCCGATCACAGAGGTGTCCCTGCCGAGCAGGGAGAGGGCAACCGGGTTGGCATCGATGATCCTTCCCCGGGAATCTTCGACGATCAATCCATCCGGCATCGCTTCCACGAGCATTTCCCGGGCAATCGGGTTGAGAGCGAGCATCCTCCCGCGAGTCAGGCCCCAGAGGATCAGGAATCCTGCGACGGAAAATGAGAGGGCCGGAAGGTCCAGCCCGGGGACCGGGTTGCCGGGAGCGACATACACGGCAAATCCGGCCCAGACGACAATCACGGCGGCAAGGACCACGCCGTTCTGCCGGGCGAAGATCCGCGGCGCGCCGAGCGCCCGGCTGCCGATCCACGCGGTTGCGATTGCGACAAGCGCGAAGTCGTAGCAGGAGAGGATCCACCAGGCCGGACCGTGCCCGTAGACCGCGAGATTGCCGGCGGAAGGCTCGGCGAGCCTCACCGAGGTCCAGAACAGCCCGTGCCACTCGTTGGTGACGGCCAGCCCGAGCAGCGCCGCGGGGAGGATCCAGATAATCAAGACGACGGGCAGCCGCGCCGCGCGGTCGCCATGCCGGAAATTCCACGCGAACAGAAGAAAGAAAGGCGCGACATTCACCGCGCCGAGGTACGAGATCTTCGAAAAGATGATTTTGACGGGAATCCCGACGGAACTTTCCTCCAGGGAGACGGCGGCCGTCCAGATTGACACGGAGGTCAGCATCAGGGCGAACGCCGTCCCCCCTGGGGCGGCTCTCCGGCGCCAGGCGACGACTGCCGCAAGAAGAGATATCAGGGCGCTCGCCGCCTGGGCGAGCACGTAGGGAGTGAAATCCAAGCTCATCTTTGACCTGACGCGTCTCGCGTGTTCAGCTCGATTCTATTCCAAACACGTCTGTTCCGCCACGCCTGACCATAATGGACAACCGGGGGATTTCTGTGATACTGCATTGCCGGAGTCCCCGTGACAGCGCCTGGGTTCCTGATCGCGTTTCCGCTGGCGATCGCCATGCTCCTGCTCGTTTTCCGCGCGCGCGCCCTCAGGAACGTCCTCGTCATCGCGGCAGCGGTCGTGATCGCCGCGGGATCGCTCAGCCTTGTCCTGCCCCCCCCCGGCTTTCTGACGACGGCTTTCTCCGTGCCCGCCGAGGCCCTCGATTGGACAATGCTCGGACTCGAGCTTGCCATGGCGGTCTTTATCTTCTATCTCGGTGTCCGTCACGTCCGCCACTTCATCTCGCTTCTCGCGCTCCTCCAGGCGGGCCTCGCCGTGACAACGGAGGTTCTCTTCAGAGGCCGGGTCGAGGTCCTGAATCTCGTCGCCGCGGACAAGTTCTCATTCATCATGGCGGGAATCGTCGGCATCGTCGGAAGCCTGATTGCCGTGTACAGCCTCGGGTATATGAAGGCCTACCACGAGCATCATCGCGAATACCGGGACCGTCAGCCGCTCTTCTTCTTCCTGCAATTCGTCTTTCTCGGGGCGATGTTCGGGGTATTCTTCTCCAACAGCCTCTCCCTTCTTCTCCTCTTCTGGGAGATCACGACCCTCTGCTCGTTCCTCCTCATCGGATACAACGGAACCGCCGAGTCACGCGGCAATGCCTTTCTCGCGCTCACGCTGAATCTCCTCGGCGGCCTCGCGTTCGCTGGCGCCATTCTCTTCCTCGCGTCGACCGCGGGCACGGTGGAGCTGGACAGGCTCATATCCATGGAGAAGGGGGCTGCGATCATCCCCGCGGCGCTCCTGGCTTTTGCCGGCATGACGAAGTCCGCCCAGATGCCCTTCTCCTCCTGGCTCCTGGGCGCCATGGTGGCCCCTACGCCGGTGTCCGCGCTCCTGCACTCGAGCACCATGGTGAAGGCGGGCGTGTACCTCGTCCTGCGTCTGGCCCCCGTGCTGCGCGGCACGATTCCCGGGACCATTGTGGCGCTCATTGGCGGCATCACATTCCTCGCCGCCTCCCTGATTGCCATCTCCCAGAGCGATGCGAAACGGGTCCTCGCCTGGTCGACAATCGCCAATCTCGGGCTCATCGTGCTCTGCGGGGGCATCGGCACGTATGAGGCGCTCTGGGCGGGCATCCTCCTGATCCTCTTCCACGCGGTCACCAAGGCGCTGCTGTTCCTGTGCGTCGGCGCCTTCGAGCAGAAGACGAACACCCGCGACATCGAGAGCATGTCGGGCCTCATCGTGGCGATGCCGAAACTCTCGATCATGATTCAGATCGGGATCGCGGGTATGTTCCTCGCACCCTTCGGGATGCTGGTGAGCAAGTGGGCTGTGCTCCGGGCCCTCGTTGATTCCAACCCGCTTCTCGTCGTGTTCGTGGTATTCGGCAGCTCCGCCACCCTGTTCTTCTGGGTGAAGTGGATGGGGAAGCTCCTGCAGGTGACGAATGTCGGGCCAGCCGACGAAACGGGGATTGCCGGCCGCCAGTGGGCCGCCATGGGAGCTCTTTCCGCGCTGTCCCTCGGCCTCGTCGGATTCTACCCGCTGATCTCGGCCGCCCTGATCGAGCCGTACGTGCGCGGCATCTACGGGATGGTGACCACGATCAGCCAGGGCAACTTCGTCATCATGGCGATCATGCTCGGCATGGTTGCACTGTTCCCGGTCACATTCTTCGTCTACCAGCGAAAGGTGCGCGTCGTAGACGCCTACCTCGGCGGAGGCAATGTGGACTCCAGCGTTCTTTTCCAGGGTGCCGGTGGCCGGGTAAAGAGAATGGAGATGAGGAATTACTACCTCGCCCGGCTCTTTGGCGAGCGGCGGCTGTCCCTGGCCGGCGGAATCGCGTGCGCGGCCCTCATCTTCGTGATGTTCGGAGCGGCCCTTTGAGCCTGCTGGAGACGACGCTCCTGGCGGCGGCGGTGGTCGTGGCCGCCCCTCTGGCCGGCGGCCTGCTGGCCGGCATCGACAGGAAGCTGTCCGCCCGGATGCAGTCCCGCTGGGGCCCTCCCCTCCTGCAGCCTTTTTACGACGTGGCGAAGCTCTTCCGCAAGGAGACCATCGTCGTCCGCCGGTCCCAAAACTTCTACGTGTATTTCTTCTTCGTCTTCATGGTCTTCACGGCCGTGCTGTTTTTCACCGGCGGGGACATCCTCCTCACGATCTTCGCCCTGACTCTCGCGAGCATCTTCCTGGTCCTCGGCGCCTACAAGGCGAGCTCCCCGTACAGCTTCATCGGCGCGGAGCGGGAGCTGATCCTGATGATGGCCTACGAGCCCATGGTCCTGCTCGCGGCGGTGGGAATGTACCTGGTGACCCGCAGCTTCATCGTCATGGACATTGCCCGCTCGCCGCAGGTTCTCGTGCTCACCCTGCCGGGACTCTTCATCGGGATCGTCGTGACCGCGGTCTTCAAGATGCGCAAGAGCCCCTTCGACCTGTCCGCTTCCCACCACGCCCACCAGGAGATCGTGCGGGGGATCACGACGGAGTTCTCGGGCCGCACTCTGGCGATAATCGAGATCGCGCATTGGTACGAGACAACCGTGGTGCTGGGAATGGTGGCGTTGTTCTTTGCCGCCCTTCCGTGGCTGGCCGCAGTGGCCACAGGGTGCGTCTTTTTTCTCGTGATCTTCGTGGACAACGTCTTTGCGCGGGCGAAGTGGCAGCTCGCCCTTGCCAGCGCCTGGATCACCGCCGCCGCGTTGGGCGTCGGCAACATCCTCGTCGTGTTTTATCTTCGATAGCCGGGGGACGGAATGAAGGCCTTCACCAGATCGCCCTGGGTGCTGCACTACGACGCCTCGAGCTGCAACGGCTGCGATATCGAGGTCGTGGCGAGCCTCACCCCCCTGTACGATGTGGAGCGCCTGGGAGTCATCAACACGGGCAACCCGAAGCATGCGGACATCTTCCTGGTCACCGGCTCGGTGAATGCGCAGAACCTGAAGGTGCTTCGCACCCTGTACGAGCAGATGCCCGAGCCGAGGGTGGTGGCCGCGGTAGGCATCTGCGCCACCTCGGGATGCGTGTTCCGCGAGTGCTACAACGTGATGGGAGGAGTGGACACGGTGCTGCCGGTGGACATCTACGTGCCCGGCTGCGCCGCCCGGCCGGAATCCATCATCGACGGGATCCTCCAGGCCGTGCAGCTCCTGGAAAAGAAGCACGCGTATATGAAGTCCATGCACGGGCAGATGAAAGAGATGACCATCGGGCGGGCCACGGCGCTGGATGCCCCCGAAATCCTCGCCCTGCAGAAGATCGTCTATCAGAACGAGGCGGAGATGTACGACGATTGGAGCCTCGCCCCTCTGCGGCAGACGCTGGAGGACATGCGCCGCGACTTCGAGACTCGGGTGTTCATCAAGGCCGTGGTGGGCGGGAAGATCATCGGCTCGGTGCGCGGGTATATGGTGGGCGAGACCGCGCATGTCACGCGGCTCATCGTGCACCCCTATTTCTGGCAGCAGGGAATCGGCATGCGCCTCGTCGAGGAAATCGAGTCCTGCTTTCCCCAGGCAAAAAGGTTCGAAACCTTCATGGGCCAGAAGAGCAGGCATACCATGGAGCCGTACGAACGCCGGGGCTACATGCCATTCCGGCAGGAGAAGGTCTCCGAGCATCGCGACAGGGTGTATTTCGCCCGTGACCGGGAGGGGGTATGAACGATTCTGACTTGAATCCAAGGGAAAAGCAGACGATCGAAGAGATCCCCGCGGCGGCGCTCCTGGAGCGCGTGCAGAAAATGCGCGCGGAGGGGTGGCGGCTGGTCCATGCTGCCTGCACGCGGCTCGTTGCTGACCAGGAGGTGAGCTATTGTTTCGACCGGGACGGCCAGTCACTCGATTCACCCGATTCCGCGTCCCTGCACGGGATGCACACGCTGCGGGTCCGTCTGCCCATGACCGACCCCGAGCTGCCCAGCATTTCCCCGTTCTACTGGCCGGCGTTTCTCTACGAAAACGAAATGCATGACCTGTTCGGCATCAGCGTGAAAGGTATGGCGGTGGATTTCCAGGGGCACTTGTATACCACCATGGTGCCCACCCCCTATGTGACCAGGGAGCCCGACCATGGGGACTAGGACCGTCATCCCCTTCGGGCCCCAGCACCCGGTGCTTCCCGAGCCCATTCACCTCGACCTCGTGCTGGAGGATGAGAAGGTGGTGGAAGCCATCCCGAAAATCGGGTTCGTGCACCGGGGTTTCGAGAAGCTCGTCGAAAAAATGGATTTCAACGAGCTTGTCTACGTGGCGGACCGCATCTGCGGCATCTGCGCCTTCATCCACAGCATGGCCTACTGCATGGCGGTGGAGGCAGTGATGTCGGTTGAAGTGCCGCCGCGTGCAGTGTTCCTGCGCACAATCTGGTCGGAGCTCGCCCGGCTGTCGAGCCACCTGCTGTGGCTCGGCTTCATGGCGGACGCATTCGGATTCGAAAGTCTCTTCATGCAGAGTTTCCGGATACGGGAAAAAATCGTCGACATGCTGGAGGAAATGACCGGGGGCAGGATCATCCTGGGTGTCTGCAGGGTCGGCGGCGTCCGGCGCGACGTCCCCAACGAAGCTCTCGCCGACGTCGTCCGGCGCGTGAAGGCGATGAGCGCGGAAATGCGCCGGCTCGCCGATGTTTTCCTCCAGGACGACTCGGTGAAGCACCGGCTGGTCGGTGTCGGGGTGCTCACCCGTGAGCAGGCGGCCGAGCTGGGCTGCGTGGGACCGATGATGCGGGCGAGCGGTATTTCACGGGACACCCGGACCCTCGGCTACGCCGCCTATGGTTTCGTGGAGTTCACGCCGATCGTGGAGACCGATGGTGACTCCTACGCGCGCTGCGCCGTGCGCATCAGGGAGCTCTTCCAGTCCGTGGACATCATCTCCCAGGCTGCGGCGAAAATCCCCGGCGGCGAAGTGGGCGTGAAGGTCTCCGGGTACCCCGAGGGGGAGTATCACTCCCGGTGCGAGCAGCCCCGAGGCGAGGTGATCCACTACGTGAAGGGGGACGGCACGCGCTACCTTCAGCGCTACCGGGTGCGCACGCCCACTTTCGCCAACGTCCCCGCGCTGGTGAAGATGCTGCAGGGCTGCGAGCTCGCCGATGTGCCGGTGCTCGTGCTCACGATCGATCCCTGCATCAGCTGCACGGAGAGGTAGAAATGTCGGTCTTCGGAATGTCTCGGACGATCGCGCGCAACCTCTTCTCCCGTCCGGCGACCAGGTTGTATCCCACGCGGGAAAAGGAGCCGCACAGAGCGGCGCGGAGCCGCGGGCGCATCGTGATCGACATCGAGGTGTGCATATTCTGCGGCGCCTGTGCGAAACGCTGCCCCACGGATTCCATCATCGTCCTGAAGCCCGACAAGGAATGGAATATTGACCGCCTGCGCTGCTGCACCTGCAATGCGTGCGTGGAAGTGTGTCCGAAAAAGTGCCTGAGCATGGCCAACCGTTCCACGCCTCCCACGGTCACCAGGGACAGGGATATATTCCGCCAGCCGCCGCGGCCGCCGTTCGTGCCGGAGAAGGTCCCGGGGGCTTGAGACTCCCCAGGGCGCCTGACCTCCCCGCACCGCCTGAATCCCCGGGCCGCTTTTGCATTCTTTTTACAATTCCTTTGCTCCTGCATTGCAATCCTCTTATCCCGCCGAGGTAGCCTTGGTCGCAAGAGGAGCATGAAAATGAAAAGACTGGTAACGGGCAAGCAATGGATCGTCGCGGCACTGGCGCTGCTGCTGTTCGCCGCCGGGGGCATGGCGTTCGCGGAGGAAAGGATCCAACTGGCCATCCTCCTGGACACCAGCAACTCCATGGACGGCCTCATCGGCCAGGCGAAAGGACAACTATGGAAAGTGGTAAACGAGCTGGCACGGTCAAAACGGCATGGCGTGCACCCCGTGCTGGAGGTGGCGCTTTTCGAGTACGGCAACGACGGGCTGAGCGAATCGGACGGCTACATCCGCATGGTCTCCAACCTCACGACGGACCTGGACAAGATTTCGGAGGAGCTTTTCAAACTGACGACCAACGGCGGCAGCGAGTACTGCGGAATGGTGATCGGCCGC
>JBEKTX010000125.1:0-10867 GCA_049515615.1 Spirochaetia bacterium | reverse complement strand
CCACTGGTTGAGCGCTTTGCAATTGTTCGCCGATCCCGTCCCTGCGCGGGCTGCCGCTGTTGCGAGGGACGCCGCAATGATGCCGCCCATGGGAAGGCTCTGCCTGCCGGTGTGCCCGACCAGGTCCAGGTAATAGACGGTATGGATTCCAAAATAGGCGTTGTACCGAAAGAGAGGCTCATTATTATAGGAATCATAATCGGGTCCATTCTTCTCCACGTGACTGAACGTGGCCGTGCCGCGCCAGAGCTCCTTCTGGAGGGACATCACCAGGAATCCGACATGGGGATTGCGCCGGACATGGCGTTTGCTCAAACCCTCGGTGAATTGGCCGAAGGTGAGCGAGGCGGGCGACGCTGCCCTGAGGGTGCTCAGGAGCGTCAGGTGCGGAAGCCCCTCGTCGTTCACGGTTGCCAGCAGTCCGATCTTCATGGCCGGTGCAAGGCCCGCAATGTCGGAATCGGAGAATGTCGTCAGTTGTGCCGAAGCGCTGCTCATGATTTCTCCTCTCTCAATCCGTTCATTCCATTCGTGCCGCGCCGGAGACGGTGACGAGATCCGGATCGATTCCGGACGACCTCGCCTGGTCGGCGCATTCCTGAAGCTCTCCGCGGCTCATCAAAGGAGTCTCCGCATACGCCCACAATATGCCCAGCCTCTTGTACTGGTCCCGGCACAGGTTGTTGAACGCGCATAACTCCCAGCGCTCCATTGTGCCGTCCAGGTGTTCCGCAAGGAAGGAGCCGATGGCACGGATGTTCTCTGCCGTGGCCGTGGCGCCCGGAATCAGCGGCGTCCGTATCCACAGCCGGGGCCGATCGCCATTTTTGCGGCACGCCGCCTGCAGGCTCATGAGGTTCCGAAGGATGAGCTCATTGGTCTGCCCTGTGAAGGCGCGGTGCGAGGCAGGATCGATGGCCTTCAGGTCGTAGAGGACAAGGTCGAGATCCGGCAGGAGCCGCTCCAGGCTGTCGGCGGGGGCAAACCCGCACGTGTCCAGTGCGGTTAAGATGCCCTGCTCCTTGAGAACATGAAGCACCGCTGAGACAAACGCCGCCTGGGCAAGCGGCTCTCCTCCGGAAAGAGTGACCCCGCCACCCGACGATTCGTAGAATGCGCGATCCTTGATCAGCTCCGCCGCCAGGGCCGCGGCGCCCACGTGCCTGCCCAGGAGCTGCAGCGCGTTCGACGGGCATTCCAGGGCGCAGGTCCCGCATCCATCACAGTCCGCGCGGTCAATCCGCTGTCCTTCCGGTCCGAAGGTGATGCACCCACGCACGCAGGCTTTTTCGCATGACCGGCAGTCGATGCATCGCGTCGGAAACCATTGCAGCTCGGGCCTGCCGGAGATGCTTTCCGGGTTGTGGCACCATTGGCAGGCGAGCGGGCATTGCTTGAAGAAGACCGTGGACCGGATGCCGGGACCGTCCTCAGTGGACAACCGCTGGATGTTGAGGATGAGGCCTGTCGGTTCCCCAGGGTCCGTCATTCCGCTTACCGAAGCGCGTGCGATTCGCGGGCGATAATCTCGTCCTGCAGCTCCCTGCCCACCGTCGTGAAATAGGCGTTGTAGCCGGTCACGCGCACCAGGAGATGACGGTAGCTCTCAGGATGCGCCTGCGCGTCACGCAGCATCGCCGTATCGATCATGTTGATCTGCAGTGCAGTGCCGCCGTTTCTGTCGTACCCGCGCAGGAACGCCTTGAACTTCTCCCGATGCTCCGCGTCACGGACCAGGGACGGATTGAAAGTGATGGTGTGGCTCCCGCCATTCGGCAGGATGTTCTGGACGTGCTCCCGGATGCCGTTCCCCTCGATGTCTCCCGAGAGCACTTTCCCGACCGAGTTGACGTTCGCGGTCGGACCGTTTATGTCCGCGCCGTTGGAGGGGCATAATGCATTTGAGAGGAACCTGCCTTTCGGTCTGCCGTCGGGACTCGCGGCAAGAATGAACCCATCCGATACCCAGTAGTTCCAGCTCAACATGCCCGGCCTGAACTGCCGGTGGGTCGAGCGGGTCTTATGCTTCCACGTCTCCCCCGTCCAGAGCTGCATGACGCGCCTGCCCATTGCATCTGCCTCGTCGTCATCGCGTCCGTACTTGGGCGCCTTGTTGACCGCAAGGGCCTGAAGCTTTTCGTGCCCGGCCCAGTTATCCTTCAGCGCCCCGACGAGCTCCGCCATCGTGCACGCCTTCCTGTCGAACACGAGGTATTGCACGGCCAGCAGAGAGTCCACCGTTGTCGCATATGTCACCGCTTCCACGGTCACGAAATTGATCTCAGCCCCGCCCTGCGTGACGTCCAGCCCCTTTTCCGCGCAGCCCCGTACGAGGCAGGAGAGGTACGGCGTCGGGGCGAAGCGGGCCCGCACGGATTCGCTGGATTCGTAGAGGTTCACGATCCGTTCCATGATGAACCGGGTCTGATCGGCGTACGCTTCCCAGAACTTTTCGAACGATGCGAATGCCGTGGGGTCTCCCGTTGCCGGACCACGGCGCACCCGGGAATCGGTCTTGCCGCTCATGGGATCCGTGAAAGGAACGAGATCGTACCCGCCCGTGAGCGCGAGCTCCACGGCCTTGAGGAGGTTCAGGTTGACGTCCACGGTGCCTGACCTGTCGTTGCCGGGCATCGTGTTCTCCAGGCATCCGACCGAGGCATAGTCGTGCACATTGTCCCCGCCGACAAGGTGCTCGATGCCGGAGAGCCGCCCCTCCAGGAGCATGCCCGCCATGGAGCGCTCGTCGAAGTTCAGCAGGAAGGGAGCGCCCTGGCTGCCCGCGATCATGTCCACCACCTTGTCCAGAAGCGGCTCCGGGGAATGCTGGTGCAGCCGGACGTTGGGCTTTGGTTCCAATATCGGGGACATCTCATCGATCACCTCGAGCATCGCGTAGGTGAGATCGTTGGTCATGTCCCGGCCGCCAGGTCCAAGGCCGGAAAGTGAAAGGAGCTGACCGTAGCCTGCCGTGATTCCCTGGTGCGCTCCCGTGCGGATCAGCGCGTCATACGCGGTGTTGCAGTGAACCCAGAAGCACTTGAGGATCTCCTTGCCCATCTCCCTTTCCATGCCCTGCGCGATGGACCTCTTCCAGAAGGGGAGCAGGTACTGGTCAATCCGGCCGAAGGAGAGGCCGGGACCGGGGTAGTTCTCGTCGCTCATCACCAGCATGTGCGTGAGCCACAGCGATTGCAGCGCCTCCCAGAATGTCTCTGCCGGCTCCCATGGGACGCGCGCGAGATTACGGGCCATGTCTTGAAGCTCCCGCTGACGCATACCATCTCCGGTCTCACCGGCCAGGGTTTCGCACAGGGCGCGGTAGCGCGCTGCCAGTTCGCGGGCAGTGGTGGCCGAGGTGAGCATGGCACGAAGCTGGGCTGCCTTCGGACCGCGCTGGTCCAGGCTGGAAAGTGATCCGAGTCTCTGCTCGATCTCCTGGTGCACGTCCTTCCAGCCCGCTGTCAGCACGCGGGGATAGTCGGGGATCAGGTGACCGCTGGTGGCACCCGCGTTTCCATAGCCATGGTTGTGGAACCACTGGACCGACTCGCGCGTGCCTCCCTTTGCCACGACCAGGCGATCGTACTCTGCGGCCTCGCTTCTCGTCATGCAGCTCGAGGTCATGATGTTGAATCGCGCTCCCGCGATGAGATCTCCGGGAAGGATCTCGCAGGGAAGGCGCCTGGTCATGACTTCCTTCACGAACCACGCACGGCGTTCGGGGAGGCTCCATGACCAGAACCCGGGATCCAGGTCGACCCTCCGGGCCGCTAGGCGGAAAGACGCGCGGAACGTGGGGAAAAACGTATACGTTTCAGGAACGATGTAGAATGTCAATTCGTTGAACTGGAAATCCCACGGCGTGCCCGTGGTCCAGGAGGTGAACTCATTGTTCCACGGACGGTTCAGGCCCTGGAAGTAGAAATCACGAAGCCCCGTGATGCGAGCAGAGAGGTGTGTCGGTGATTTGACGGCGTATCGAGGCGTCTGTTCCGATGCCGGGGGAGCGGCGTCCGTGCTCTGTCCTGCCATGAGGGTATCCTCCTCCTAAACGGCTTCGATCTCCACGGTCACGATTTCGCAGGGAGAGAAATCCACGCGCGCGGACCTGCCGTTCTCCCCGCGCCTGACCTCGCTGAGCCGCGTTCCGTCGAGCCTGGTCTTCCAGACACTGCGCGCCGGCAAGTGAAAACGCAGGAGCGCGGATCCGGCCTTCCCCGCCTGCTCGAAGAACCGCAGACAAATGGAGCCGGAATCCGCGCGCGTGAGAGAGCTGAAGGTCACTCCCGGGCCCTCGAGGTCAATGAGGCTGACCTCTGACCCGAGATCACCCGTGGCCGGGGGCTGCGTGACGACCTCAACCGGGCACCGGTAGTCCTCCCACTCGTCATGCAGGCGCGAGATGCCATCCTCGGAAGTCGTCAGGGCGTACTCGAACGTCAGGCGGCCCTGCTCCTGGGCGCCGGGAGTCGGGATGTCCATGCCCGCGTGCCCGGTGCGGGAGACGAGTTCAGCGCGCGAAAGCCAGCCCACGGAGCGAAAAAGTGTGACGGCAAGCTCGCTGCGGCCGGGGCCGCGGCCTTCCACGATCTCATATTCCCGGCTTCCGCGGGAAAGAAGCGCAAGAGTGCCGCGGGCACCCGAGGCCGCGTCCTCCCACGGCGCGGCGACGAATCCGGTGAAAGGGTGCGTCGAACCGGGCTGCTCCTGGCTCAGGTCCGAGGCCGCTCCGCCGCGCGTGGGCCGCTGCGGCAAAACTTCAGGCCTGCTCGCTCGCCGCACGTTTTCGAAAGTGCCGCCGCATTCAATCATCAAGCAGAGACCGGGGAGCAGGAAATGGGCCCGCAGGCGATGATCGCGGGCGGTGTTGTCGACTTCCGTACGGAGCTCGACTCGGGGGGACCCGGCCGCCAGGCTCACAGAACGCACGGTCTTCAGCGCCACGGTTCTCCTGCTCCGACGGCGGCGATCAGGGGTGATCGACGCGGGCACCCTGTACTCAGCCTCTATCCGCAGTGCCGCGCGCACCGGCCCCTGCTCGATGACGCGCGTTCTCACTCGGCGGGAAGGCCGGTCGACGATTCTGTCGACGATCGGTGCGTCGAAGTTGTACTCATCGCCGCGATCACCCGAGTCCACGAGTCTCCCCAGCCCGTGATAGAGCCGCCCGCTCTTTTTGTCGTGCAGCTCCAGGGATCCATCCCCGAGGACGCGAACCCGGCAGAAAGCGTTTTCCAGAAAGTCCCTGCCGGCCGTGAGCTCCTCACCAACCGGCGCTTTCTCACCGGCATCGAGGGATCGGAGCACGAACGATTTCGCGCCGAAGCTGGGCAGCCGCGCTGAAAAGAGGATTGTCTTCCGGCCGAAGCGCGTGCCCACGGCATGGATGGCGGTCAGTCCTTTGCGATTCAGCAGGGGCAGGGATTCCGAGATCCAGCCGTTCCAGTCGAATCCCGAAGCCCCGCCTTCGGCCAGGGTCACGTCAACCCGCAGCACGGAGTCGGATTCCCACGACGTGCGGGCATCCTGGATCCTGTAGGACATGATCTCGCCGTTTCTCACCAGCCTGAGGGCAAGCCTCAACTGGGCCGGCCGGAATCGCTCATCGAAGAACAGTGCGGGTTCGCCGGATTCGGAAATTGTCTGAACAGGGAAGAGCTCTCCCGCCGCGTCCTGCAGCACGGCGCGCACCGGGATCTCCGCGACGGTGAAAGAAAGGGCGCGGGCCATTCGCGCGGGTGCAGGGTTTATGCCAACGACGATTCCCCCCTGGGCGGAGGAGACGCCCGGCCCCCCCCGCGCGGCCAGCCCGCCCAATCTGCCCGCGACAAATCGGGCAGCGTCATCCGCGATGTTCCTGGCAAGACCCCGAGCCTGAGCATAGCGATACTTCATGTCTTCATGAACGGGATCGATGGAACAGCCGCAGATCGAGTCATGGGGCTGATTGAGAAGGAGATGCTGCCATGCGAGATCGATCGCCGCCCGCGGGTACGGGGCCCCGAGCAGGGAAGCCAGGGCGGCCAGCGGCTCGGAGCGGCGTTCGAGGAGAGTCGAGATCGCCTGGTCCTCGCGCTTGATCCACTGCCGGACCGACGTGCAACCGACGGTAATCGGACAGCGAAAGACCGATCGCAGCTCGCCCTGCCAGCAGGGGATCGCGTTGGGGAGCGCCTTACGCGATGCCTCGATGTATTCCCCGAGAGAGCCGATTCTCGCCTCATCGCCGAGTCCCCCAGCGGCGAGCACGCCGGGAAGCGGCGAGTCGATTGATCGGTGGTCGATGCCATTCATGACGAGAAGGGGAATACCGGCTACCAGGGCCCCCGCCTGTCTCTCCCGCAGCTCGCGGAGCACGGCGTCGATGGATCCGGCCTCCATCGGGAGCTCCGCGCCGTTGCCATAGCCGTCGATCAGGTAGGCGACCAGAACCCGCGAGCCGTCCCTTGCAGACCATTCGAAAAACGCCTTGTCCAGAACAGGGCCCGGGCCTCGCATCAGGCATGCGGAGTCGATGCCGAATCCCACCAGGATCGCCGGAAGGCTTCCGATGTGTCCGAAGCTGTCGGGCAGGTAACCGACCATCATCGGCCCGCCGAACATTCGGGCGCTCTCCCGCCCCCGCTGGAGGTTTCGGATCAGGGCTTCACCCGTGACGAGAATATCGTCGGGTTGAACGTACCAGGGCCCGATCGAGAGCCTGCCCGCCGCGACGAGGCTCCGGAGGGCGCTGCCGCGCTCGGGCCTCAACGCGAGGTAGTCGTCCACGATGACGGTCTGGCCGTCGAGCATGAAGTGAGGAAAAAGGGGATTCGAGCCGAGGGTCTCGATGATTTCGTCCAGAGCGCGAATCAGCTTCCACCGGAAATCCTGGAAGGTGAGATACCATTCGCGATCCCAGTGCGTGTGAGGGACGATCCAATACCTCATGCTCACGCGCGACACTGAGGCGCTCATGTCACATCCCGCGGGTCGGCAGCCCTTTTCATCTCCTCGGTGCTGAGTTTCTCTTTCCTGGCCAGGCTCCGCAGCACGGCCCTTTCATCATAAAGGAAGAAAACGAGCAGACCCGCGGCGCAGATGACAATGGAAACGACGGCGCTCAGCCGTATCCCGATGGGATGATCCACCGACATTCCGAACAAGAGCAGCGACGGGAAGAGTATGTTGGCTACCGAGACGCCGAGATTGCTCTCGAAGGAGCGCACGCCGAAGAACATTCCTGCCTTGAAATTGCCCGTCTCGATGCCGTCCGCTTCCGCGATGTCCGCCACGATCGCATTCGGCACGATGGTGAATATCGCGATCGGGATCGCCGCGACGGCCACGGTGGCGTAGGCGAAAACGAGGGCAGGGACATGGATCAGCCCCATGAGCGAGAACATGAGAAAGAGCATCGCGAGAAGGCCGAAACCGACAAGGAGGACCCTTTTCTTCTCCCACTTCACCGCGGCGGCGCTGATGGGAAAGTAGAAGACAAAGGACAGCACGAACATCACGATCATGAGAAACGAGGTGAGCTCCTTTTCCAGGCGCAGCAGGGTCACCACGTAATAGACGATTCCCATCTGGATGATCGTCTGGCACACGTTGTAGAGAAACTCTGAAATCAGGAACCTCAGGAAGTTCCTGTTCCCCAGGGAGGAACGGAGGGCCTGGATCGTCGTCTCATTGGATACCGAATACGCGGCGTAACGGCGCTCGTTGATGACCAGTACGGGCAGGAGCATGAGCATTGCCGCCGCGACCGCGAAAATGGCCTCCACGGTCTGGAATGCCTTGACGGGATCCATGCCGGCGTGCTCGAAGGCTCCCTGGAAGTCGTACACGAAGTTGCCCACCGCAAATCCGAGCGACCAGGTGACCCCGATGACCGTGCTGATCATCAGCCGCTCCCTGGGATTGTGGCCGAACTCGCTGATGAGCGCATTGTAGGGGGCAAAGTACATGACGAAGAAGAAGTAAAAGAGGAGGATCGTGATGGAGAGCCATGCCACGTTGAGCCAGCTCGAGGCCACGCTCGGGTTCGCGGTGAAGTGCCGCAGCGGGAGAAAAACGAGAAAGGCGAAAAGGGCGAAGGGGATGGCGCTCACGGCAAGAAAAAAGCGCCGCCGGCCCATCCGGGCACGCGAGCGGTCCGACCACGAGGCGATGAGTGGGTTGGTCACCGCATCGAAGAATCTGGCACCGAAGTTGATGAGCCCGATGATCGTGAACAACCCCAGGACGCCCCCCTCGTAAATGAAGGGGGGGAAAATGCGCGTGGCCGCAGCCGTCTCGGGCGGCATGTAGAAGTACATGACAAGGTTGCTCACCCCGTAGGAAGCGAGAGACCATCCGAGTTGACCGAGGGCGAAAACAACGAGCTTCCACAGCGGCAGCTTCTCGGGCATGGTCGTCATGGGGGCCTTTGCCCGATCATACAGCATCCGGTGCGCCGCCGCAACGAAAAGGGAGGCTGTCTCGGGGAGAAGACGCCTCTCGTGAAAAACTACGTCGAATGGCAGTCCCCCGCGCCGCAGGCGACGTCTGGACGGCAGGGCGGTGCGGCCCATCCGTGCACCGCCGGATTTTTCTTGCCTCGCCGCGCATTTCGTCGTACGATGGAATTCCTGCAGGAGAGTCCCCGGTCCACGGTCGCGGGGCGCCGAAGGGGCAAGTCCGGTAGACCTGGACGAATCTCTCAGGTACAAGGGACTGCAGGACACGGAATCCTGGAGAGCTCCGCGGGTGATCCCGCGGACACCGAAGGGGAAAAACCCCTCTCGCCGAGGGATAATCTCTCAGGTCACAAGACAGGAGGAAGGCAATTGAAGGACTCGATTGCCTTCCTCTTTTTGTTTCCGCGCGAACAGGAGGGGGTTATGGCGATGTTCTCGAAACAGGTCGGGCTGCTGGGCACTGAGAACGCCTTCAAGATCGGACCGAAGATCAAGGCCATCGAGGACCAGGGAAAGAAGGTCATCAAGTGCAACCTCGGCGAGCCCGACTTCCCCGTGCCGGGATTCATCAAGGAAGAGGTGAAACGCCAGATCGATCTGGATAACACCCACTACTGCGATCCGCAGGGTATCCTCCCGCTGCGCCAGGCGATTGCCCGGCACTTCGGCGAGACGCGGGGAATCGCGGCGGACCCGCAGAGGGTGGTCGTCTTCCCCGGTGCGAAACCTCCGATCGGACTGTGTCAGATGGCCTACTGCGAGCCGGGCGACGAGGTGATTTATCCCAGCCCCGGCTATCCCATCTATGAATCCTTCGTCGCCTACGTCGGGGCGAAACCCGTGCCCATCCACCTGAATGAGGACAGTGGATTCACCCTGTCGGGCCCGGAAATCGCCGCGGCAATTACGCCCCGTACCCGCATGATTTACCTCAATTTCCCCTCCAACCCCACCGGGGGCGTCGCGTCGAAAGAACAGCTCGGGGAAATCGCCGAGGTCATCGCCAGAAAGTGCCGCAAAGATGTACGGGTCTACTCGGACGAGGTCTACGAGCACATCCTCTTCGACGGATCGCGTCATGCCAGCATCGCCTCATGTCCTGGTATGGCGGAAAGGACCATCCTTGTTGGCGGGGCATCGAAAAGCTTCTCCTGGACCGGCGGCAGGATCGGTTGGGCGATGTTCCCCACCACGGCCGAGGCGGAAGTGTTCAAGAATCTCAACATCAACTACTTCTCCTGCGTCGCCGGGTACAACCAGGAAGGCGCGCGCCTGGGGCTCGAGTCGCCCCTCTTCGCGGGAGAGAACAGGAAGATGATCGATGCGTTCCAGGCCCGGCGCGACCTCGTGGTGGCGGGACTGAAACGGATTCCCGGTATCCGCTGCCAGATGCCGAAGGGGGCCTTCTACGTGTTCCCGAACGTCTCGGAGGTCTGCGAGTCGCTCGGCATCTTCGAAGCATATCGCCGGCTTCCCGCGGAGCTTCAGAAGCTGACGACACCTTCCACCCTTCTTCAGATGTTCCTGCTCTTCGAGTACCAGGTCGCCACCATGGACCGCAAGTCCTTCGGCCGGATCGGAACCGAGAGCCTCCACTTCCTGCGGCTCTCCATTGCGACGGATATCGATTCGCTGAAGGAAGCGGTTTCCCGAATCGGCGTCGCGGCGAAAGATGCCGCGGGGTTCAAACGGTTCTTCGAGAAGGGCGAAAACCTGTCCTGACACGAATGTCGCGGGGATACCGCGACCGCGGGAGGCGCGGATGGCAGTCTCATTTGGACCCCGAAGGGGCGTGTTCCTCGACATTCAGGAAGAGATCCGTGAACAGTCGGCTCCTCTTTCTCCCGAGGATCTGCAGGCATTCGAGCGTTTCGACCTGATCTACCGGTCCCTCTGCGCAATGCTGTACAACTACGTCCCGGCGTCCGGCCATCCCGGCGGCTCGATTTCTTCCGGCCGGTTCGCTGCGGCTCTCCTTTTCGATTCAATGAACTATGACGCGGCCCAGCCGGATCGTGAAGACGCGGACATCATCTCCTATTCGGCAGGCCACAAGGCTCTCGGCCTGTACGCGCTGTGGGCGCTTCGAAACGAGATTGTCCGCATTGGCGCGCCTGAGCTGCTCGCCGCCGACGAGAGGCTTCAGCTGCGGCTGGAAGACCTCCTCGGATTCCGAAAGAACCCCGTGGGCATGACCGCCTTGCAGAAGAAGCTCCGCGTGAAAGCACTCGACGGCCACCCCACACCGGCCACGCCGTTCGTCCGACTTTCCACGGGAGCTTCAGGTGTCGGACTGGCCGCTTCCATAGGGCTCGCGATCGGGGCACTGGACCGGTATGGCCGCGACGCCCCGCTCGTTCATATCGTCGAGGGTGAAGGGGGGATGACACCGGGCCGCGTGTCTGAAGCCATGGCTGCCGCCG
>JBEKTX010000124.1:0-12845 GCA_049515615.1 Spirochaetia bacterium | reverse complement strand
AACTCGAAGAGCCGCTCGACTCCGGCTCCGCCCGCGTCCGTCTTCAGGGCGTCCATGGCCAGTCCGGGGAGGCCCAGCGCGGCGCATCCGAGCCTGAGGATCGCGCGGAAGAACTCCAGGTCACCCTTGATCCCCGCGAGCATCTGCATGTCGATGAGCACGGGCATGAAGGAGTCGCCGAGCCTCCCTCCAAGGATCTGGAAGAGAATCGATGTCTTTCCCGACCTCCGCTCTCCGCAGAGGACGACGATTTGGTTCGAACGCCCCTCGCCGATCTTTTTCGCGACGTACTGGAAATCATCTTCCCGGCCGAAGAACATCTCGCGGGACTTGATGGGATTGCCGACGATGTACGGATTGAACTTTATGCGATCCATCGCAGACTTCCATTATAGCACACTCGCGAAGCCCCAGTAATTCTACGCGGCGAACGCCAGAAGTTCCCCATCATGCGCGTGTCAGGGTGCCCCTTGACCGGCGCGCGCTTGCCGAAGAGCTGAAGGAGCCTGTTCAGTCCGGCATTACGGAGCGCTTCCTGAAACCCGCGGTCATGAAGCGCATCATGATCTTCGCGTTGGTGAGCCACGCGATATGCGTGCCATTCTTATTCGCGGCAAGGATCCTGGGCACGAGGAACGCCGCCACTGTCTCAGGCGTATCGGCCAGGATGTTGAAGACGGCCCTGGTCCTCTTCCATGCCGCCGCGTCGTTGCGGTCCAGCCGCGACAGGGTGAAATCAGTGAGCATGATGCCGGGGCTCAGCGTGCCGATCATGATCCCCGTCCCCATTGCCTCAACGGCAAGCGCGTTGGCCGCGTAGCGCAGTGATCTCTTGGCGGCACCGTACACCGAGTGGCCCTTCATGATCCTTCCGTTGGATCCGTGCCCCTCCATGAACCAGATCATACCCCTCCCCGTGGGGGCCATTCCTCGCATCGCCACTCGGGCGCCGTAGAGCACGCCGAGCACGTCGGTACGGATCACGGCCTCCATCTCCTCAGGGGAAAGCTCCCATAGGGGAGCCGTGGCCTGCCCGATGCCGGCGTTGTTGATCCAATGATCCACGCCGCCAAGCTCCTGCACTGCGGCTATCCAGAGAGCCTCGACCTGGCCGTAGATTCCGGTGTCGCAGGGCTGACCATGCACATCGCCCTTCGGCACCTCGCTCTTCAAATGGGCGACGGCAGAATCCACCGCCTGCCGCGTCCTGCCTGATACCATCACCGTGCATCCTCGGAAAAGGAACTCCCGGGCCATCCGCAGTCCCACGCCGCGTGTGGAGCCAGTAATCACGATCCGTGTCGGTGTCATCTGATCTCTCCCGAGCTCAGTATAGCCTGGAACTCACTCCCCTCAGGAAGCGGGCCGCGGCCCACTACGCGAGCCCTACAGCGCCCGACAGTTAGGACTATTCGCCGCGATTTTCGGGGATGAGAGACGGAGGTCTCCACGCGTGATGGACCAAGACCCTGTTTGAGGCAATGATTGAAGCATGGCAAAGACGCAGAGAGGCGCAACGAAAATGAAAGCCAGCCAGCCGCTTCTCATCTCTTCCCTTGCCGCCCTGACGCTGTTCGGCTGCGCGGGCATCCCCCGAGGCCTGGCGCCGCTGCGGCTCGTGGAGAGTGTTGACATCCAGAAGTATCTCGGCCGCTGGTACGAGATCGCGCGGTTTACCCACCGATTCGAGAGGTCTCTCGTCGGGGTCACCGCAGAATACAGCATTCGCGATGACGGCAGGATCCAGGTGATCAACAGCGGTTTCAGAAAAAGCCTGGACGGGAAACACACGGACGCGAAGGGTGTCGCGTGGATTCCTGATCCGCGTCGGCCCGCGGCGCTGAAAGTGAGCTTCTTCTGGCCGTTTGCCGCGGACTACCTCATTTTTGGTCTCGACCAGGACAACTACTCCTGGGCCCTGGTCGGCGACAACTCGAGGGAATACCTCTGGTTCCTCGCCCGGATGCCCGAGATCAGCGACGAGCTGCTCCAGAAGATGCAGCAGCTGGCACGGGATCAGGGCTACGACCCATCGAGGCTGGACAAGGTTCCGCAGAAACCGAGATAGACGAGTCCGTTGGGGACATTCATCTGCTTGACTACAGAGGCATGCCCACCCGCCGCGCGTCGCGTACGGTCTCGCAAGGCTGCACCATCTTCCGTCAAAGATGTCAGGGAAAAAGGCAGCGTACTATGACGACGGGCGAATGAAGCTTGTACTCACGATTCCATCGGTTGACGGGGGGCGACGCTTGAGATCCCTCCCCCTGTGCACCCTCGATGGCTGCGCAGGCAAGAGCAATCTTCTTTTCTGCAAGGCAAGTATCCGTATTCCCTCACGGCCAGTTCGACAACCCGCGCGTAAGACCCGCTCGCCTCGCGTCTGTGATGCATTGCAGGTATTCGGAACGTGTTGCTGGCCGTGAAAGCTCGGGTATTCGGGACGCCTTGAAGCACGGGCGGTACTGGTCCATCAGGTTCACGTAGCTGTCTCTGGATATCTCTCTGGCGATGAACTCAAGAACCTGATCCGTTCCGGCCAGATTCCCCGGCATGACGAGGTGTCGTATCAGCAGGCCGCGGCGCGCGACGCCGTTTCCATCAATCTCCAGATCTCCCACCTGCCTGTACATCTCGCGCACCGATTCTTTCGCTCTTTCCCAGTAATCCCGTACATTGGAATAGCGCAGCGCCTCTTCATTCGAAGAATACTTGATGTCGGGCATGTAGATGTCGATGACACCTTCGAGCAACCGGAGAGTCTCCAGCGCCTCGTAGCCGCCGCAGTTGTACACCAGCGGAATGCGCAATCCTTTCTGAGCGGCGATTGCCAGCGCCCGGACAATCGCGTGCACGACATGCGTGGGAGTGACCAGGTTGATGTTGTGGCACCCAAGTCGCTGCAGCCGAAGCATCACTCCGGCGAGTTGGTCTGCATTCAGCTCATCTCCTCCAGGAAAGTGGCTGATCTCGTAGTTCTGACAGAAAACGCAAGCCATGTTGCAGGAGGCGAAGAATATGGCCCCTGAACCTCCGTTGCCGACGAGCGGAGCTTCCTCTCCGAAGTGGGGCGAGGCGCTTGCCACAAAAGTCTTGATGCCCAGACGGCACTTTCCGCACTCACCTTCTTTCCGGTGCGCCCCGCACATGTTCGGGCACAATCGACAGGGGGAAGAGAGGGCTTCGAGCTTGTCCGCCTTCTGCAGAAGTTGGCCGGCAAGGCTCGTGTGAAGGTAGGCAGGATAGCAAGTCTCATTCTGCATGGTTGCGATCCCTGCAGTGTATTCCGGGAGCCGCGTCAGCGTCGACCCCTGCCGATATCGTCAAGTATGCGGTGAAGCCGCCATCCAGCCGTGGCCTCGTCTCGGAAGGACCACGCTACGAGCGACTTTCGACTGCTGTTCAGTGTCGGTGAGGATGTGGAATAATTGAGGCCGCGGAGGTGCAGTGTGAATAAGCGAATTGTCGTTGCTTTAGCGCTTGTGGCCCTTATGGCGGCTTCCGCATACGCCCAGATGACGGATTTCTTTGAGTTGGTGAAGACCGGAACACCGCAGGAAGTGAAAGCCGCCATCGATAAGGGCGCTGACTTGAATGCCCATGAATGGCACGGCGAGACCGTGTTGATGATCGCGGCTGCGTTCAATCCCAACCCCGAGGTGATCACCACGCTCCTGAAGGCTAGTGCGAGCCTCAAGGCGCATGGCGTAGTCGGCATGACCCCGCTGGTGATTGCCAAGCGCCTACAGGCAAATCTCGGCGAGACTCGCCTCGCTGGAGCGAATGTGGAGGCTCAGGACGAGAACGGCATGACCGCACTGATGCATGCCGCAAGATTAAACCCGAACCCTGTTGTGATCACCACGCTTGTGAAGGCCGGCGCAGACCCCAAAACACAGAACAAGGACGGCAGGACCGCGCTGATGTACGCCGCCGCCGCCAACAAGAACCCTGTGGTGATCACCACGCTCCTGAAGGCCGGGGCGAATCTCAAAACGCGGGACACTGACGACATGACCGCACTGATGTATGCGGCAAGCTTTAACCCCTATCCCGGAGCGATCACCACGCTCCTGAAGGCCGGTGCAGACCCCAAGGCCAGGGCCAAGTACGGAAAAACCCTCCTGATGTACGCCGCCCTGTCCAACGAGAATCCCGAGGTGATCACCACGCTTCTGAAGTCCGGCTTGAACGTCAATGCTCGCGACGAGCTGAACCTGACCGCGCTGATGTACGCCGCCATGCACAACCCCAACCCCGAGGTGATCATCACGCTGTTGAAGGCTGGTGCAGACGCGAAGGTGAAAACCAAGTGGGGATCGACAGCCTTTGATTTCACGCGGCAGAACAAGGAGCTGGACGGCACCGACGCCCTTCATCAGCTTCAGGAAGCGTCACAGTAGGTAGTGGGACGCTGCTGGTTGGGGCGACGGTGAGGATGTAAAACGGCAGACCAGGGAGGTGCAAAGTGGAAAAGCGAAGAATCGTTGCGGTAGTTCTTGCGGTCCTCTTGGGGGCTTCCGCGTATGCGCAGACAACGGATTTCTTTGAGCTGGTAAAGAGCAGAACACCACAGCAGACACAGCTCGCCATTAACAATGGCGCGGATCCCAAGGCTTGGGAGGACGGCTGGACCCCGCTGATGGTCGCCGCAGGGAATAACCAGAACCCTGACGTGATCGCCACACTCCTGAGGGCCGGCGCAGACCCCAAGGTTCAGAACGAGTGGTATGGCTGGACCGCGCTGATGGTCGCCGCCGGGAATAACCAGAACCCTGACGTGATCGCCACGCTCATGAAGGCCGGCGCAGACATTAAGGCTCAGGACAAGAACGGCGAGACCGCGCTGATGTGGGCCGCCAGCAGCAACCCGAACCCCGAGGTGATCATAACGCTTTTAAAGGCCGGCGCCGACGTCAAGGCTCGGGCCACGATAGCCCGCTTCATTGGCTTGACCCCGCTGATGGTCGCCGCAGAGAATAACCAGAACCCTGAGGTGATCGCCACACTCCTGAAGGCCGGCGCAGACATTAAGGAACAAGACGTTCACGGATTTACGGTGCTGATGGCCGCCGCCTGGCGCAATCAGAACCCCGAGGTGATCACCACACTCCTTAAGGCTCGTGCAGACATCAAGGCTCAGGACGAGAACGGCGAGACCGCGCTGATGTGGGCTGCCCGGGACAACTCGAACTCCGAGGTAATCAGCACGCTTTTAAAGGCTGGCGCAGGTGTGAATGCTCGAGATAAAGATAATCAGACCCCGCTTATGATTGCTGCCGTGAATAACCAGAATCCCAAGGTGATAAGCACGCTTTTGAACGCCGGCGCGGACGGGAAGGCGCGAGACAGCAAGGGAAAGACGGCCTTCGATTACGCGCAGAACCACCGGGACTTGAGTGCCACCGACGCCTATCAACAGCTTCAGGAAGCGTCGCAGTAAGCTGCTATGATACGACGGTAGATGGCCTTCTTCTCGCTTGTGGCGCGAGCGATGACTATGTAAGCAGGTTTTGCAGGCAACCCACCGCCGTTCCATACCGACAAAACAACACGCCGCCGGCGATGTTGAACAATACGTGACTTTTTGAGTGATCTTTATTTGATCAGAGGACACACGATCCGGAATCCGATCGTATTCACGCTTTGTTCGGGGCTGATTTTGCCGCGCAAGGACGACCGCAGGAACAATCGGTCGCACCACCAATTGCCGCCCCGATCAACGCGCTGCCTCCCCGAATCGGGGCCTCGCGGGTTTGTCTGAGCTGTCGTCTCATAGTCTCCATACCAATCCTGGCACAACTGCGTTACATTGCCCGCCATGTCGTAGAGACCAAAAGCGTTGGGCCTCTTCTGAGCCACAGGGTGGGTTGCTTGGCCGGAATTAGCAGAATACCAACCCACTTTATTTACGTTCGCACTCCCCGCGAAGACTGCGTTTATGGCAAGTTCCGAGGCGCCGCCTTTGGCCGCGTACTCCCACTCCGCCTCTGTAGGCAGGCGATAGCCTGAAGTGGAGAAATCGCAGGTGATATCGTTATGTGTCTTTGTATTCCAGCCGCCCGGCCATTTTAAGAAATTAGCCTCGCCCTTATAGCGATAGGCAGGGACCTTCCCTTCGTTCTGGCTTTTCCAATTGCAGTAGGCCACTGCGTCGTACCAGGAAACTAATACCACCGGATGCTGGTCGGTCTGAGAGAAATAGGGATTATCCCAACTGGCATCAGGTTTTTCCGCGAAGTCTTTCTTTAACAGTATTGTCGCATGCCCATCCACCTCCGCACTGGTGTCATAGTCTGTTGCTTTCACAAAAACCCGGAACTCTCCGACCGTCACGTCAGTCGCGCCCATGGCGAAGGCGTTCAAGGTAACCTGGTGCTGAACTTCAGCTTCCTGACGGCCATCCTCGTTCTCGGGGCTGCCCATCATGAACGTGCCGCCGGGCACGAGGACGAACCCTGCAGGTGCCTTCCCGGTGGCCGTCTTTAAGCCGTCGGTCACCTGCGGGTACGCTGAAGCTGCGAGCAAGCACATGATAGGCAGGATCATCAGCTTTTTCATCATGCACCTCCTGCATACAGGCAGCATAACACGAGCGATACACCAGGTCGAGGCAGGGGAAGAACCTCCTGGGGAAGTATTGCCATGTCGACGGCTGCCACGGGCGGGAGAGCGCTGGATAAATGAAAATTGCGGCGCAGAGAAGGTCGCAGAAGCTCATCGCGGCGACCATCCCCATCAAAACCAGCAGCTCAAGAGCGCCATGGCTCGCCTAGGCTACTTCCGCCCGGGGCACCGTTCTCAAACCGGTTGCTCAAAGAGCTCCCTTCCCGCGCTCCAAGTAGATGTGAGTGCCGGAGCTTGAATTGCGCAAATGGACAGACAGATACTCTCTTGTCGCGGTTGCTTCGGGATTCATGCGGTGCTACCATGGCCGGCAGATACACGCAAAGGGGGTCGGTCATGCGACTGAAGCTGATCTTGATTGCTCTTGCATGCGCGGGCATGGCGGCGTACGGGGAGGACTTCAGCGCCACGCAGATCAAGTTTTACCCCCTCGCAACGACGGCGGTCGACGTTGAACTGTCCCGCTTCGGCACCTACACAGCACTGGCGGACTGGATTTCGGCGAAAGGTAATTTTGTCAGCGTTCTCGATGAGAACTGGGAGCTGCTCTGGCGACACCAGCAGCAGGCTCAGTGGAGTTTTGAGATCAGGCATTCAATGATTCAGTTTGCTCCGGACGAGTCGTTTCTGATATTCCCCGCATATCGTACGGAGAACGACATAGCGCTGGTGAATCCCAGGACGGGAGAGCCGCTTTCCGTTCTTACCGACCACACCGAAGCGGTCCAGTGTCTGGGGCTGAGCCCCGACGGGACACACTTGGTGAGCGGCACCTACAACGAGGTCTTTCTCTGGAAGCGCAATGGAATGAGCTTCAAGGTTGTGGACAGGCTCACGCACTATGAGCATTCGGTTTACTCGATTGCATTCTCCCCGGACGGTTCTCTTGTCGCCATGAGCGAAAATGATTCGCAACCGCAGATGCGCCGCGTCGTGCTCTACCAGGTGAGTGGGAACCGGCTGCAGGTGATCGGAAAGTTCGAGAACAAAGAGCACGTTCTTTCCAGCGGATACGCGCAGATCGTGTTTTCACCGGACGGCCAATGGCTTGCCGCAGGGTACTTGGGCACGAGCACCCTCAAGATCTTCCACCGCGAGGAGGAGACGTTCCGGCTCGCGCAGACCGTTCCCGATATCGAGTTGGGTTCCGTGGAAAGCGTTGCTTTTTCACCTGACAGCGCGCTGCTTCTCACAGGCCACCCGCAGGACATCCGGGCATGGCGGCTGGCAAAGGGGACCTGGCAGCAGGAGGCGACCTTCACGCCGCATCACGGTGAGGTTCGCGACATGAAGTTCTCAATCGACGGAACGAAGCTCGCAATCGCGGGCTGGAACGACACAAATGCCCTGGGACTCTGGGCAGTAAAGGGTGTCGGTTCTTCCCCCTCAGGGACACTCCTCTCCTTGCTCAAAGGAAGGATATCCGCTGCGCAGAAACGCTTTCTGGATGATGCGCTGGCGGGCCGAATCCTTTCCGGGCTGACTGCGGCGGATACCGCGCCCCGCGACATGTTCGAAACGGAAGGGGAATATGCGGCACGCCTTGGCCGGGCGCAGATTCAGGCCGCGGGATTGCTGCAGGAGGAGACGGAGAAGCATTTCTCAGCCGAGCGTGCGCCTCTGAACAGCGCCCTGTACGAGGTCTCCGTTCCCCTGCAGTCGCAGGGAAGCTATGCCGTCGATGCGGGCACCTACACATTCCATTTCATGGACACGGAGGCTTCGCTGAAGCTGGAACGCGATCCTGCCCGGGAGCTCTATCAGAACTGGCAGCGGGCGCGCGTGCGCGCGGTGCGTCTGGAGACTGCCGAAGGGAAGACGTATGCCGATTTCCGGCTCGTGCTCCCCGTATCCGGCGCGCAGTTCCCGTTGGGGCTTTCGGAGAATCCGTTCACGGGCGAGAAACTCGATCGCTACGGAGCTCATCTTCCCAGCGTTACGGTCGGTCCGGATCTGCTGATGCGTAATTTGAGCATCCAGGGCGTCTTCCCCGCTCTCTATCGCTACTATGCCGAGCACTCGATTGGTCAGGTAACGCTGCAGAATACAGGTTCTAGCACGATCACCGGGCTCTCGGTCCGTTTTTTCGTGCCGGGGCTCATGAAAACCCCCACTGATGCGCCGGCATCCCCCAATCTGGGCGTGGGGCAGAGCCAAGATGTCGAAATCCGCGCCATTTTCGATTCCACGGTTCTCGATCGCAGCGAGGGGATCTCAGCTCCCGCGGAGCTGACCGTAGCATACAGCTCGGGCGGAAAGACGTACACCGAGGTCGTGAGCCGGCCTGTGGGGATCCTCAACCGCAATGCGCTGCGCTGGACGGACGACAGAAAGGTTGGGGCATTCATGGTCATCAACGATCCTGCCTTTCTTCAATTCAGCGGGCAGGTCATGGGAATGGTGAAAGACACAACCACGAACGTGCTTACCCGGAGCTTCCTCTCGGCTGTCCGGCTTTTCGCGGCACTCAAGGCCGCGGAGCTGCGCTACGTCGTCAATCCGTCCAGTCCATACGAATCACTCTCCCGCGACAGTACGGCCATCGACTTTGTTCGTTTCCCTGCCGAAACACTGGGGGCCAAGTCGGGGGATTGCAGTGACCTTTCTGTCCTTTATAACAGCCTCCTCGAATCGGTGGGTGTGGAAACGGCATACATCACAATCCCGGGGCATATCTTCACGGCTTTCAAACTCGGCATATCCCCCGAGCAGGCATCACACTTGTTCGCAAAAACGGATGACCTCATCGTCAGGGATGACACAACCTGGATTCCCGTCGAGACGACCCTCGTCGACCAGGGGTTCATGAAGGCCTGGCAGACGGCCGCCGTCGAGTGGCGGGAGGGAAAAGCCAATGGCGTCGCCGGCTTTTTCACCACCAAGGAGGCGTGGCAGCTGTACGTGCCTTCCGGATTCGTCGGTACAAAGTCTTGCGCGATTCCGGAGCACGAGCGCGTCGTGGAATTGTTCACCGCGGATCTGGACGGGTTTCGTGAAGCAGTGTTGGCGCCTCGGGAAAAAGAGCTCTTGGGCCAGCTTGAAAAAGCCCCTTCTCCCGTCCAGGAGAACCGGTTGGGAGTGCTCTACGCACAGTTCGGGCTGCTGACAAAGGCCTTGGAGCGATTCGAGAGCGCGATCTCGAAGAATACATACATTCCCGCCATGGTAAATGCGGCAAACGTCTACAGCATCCAGCAGGATTACGGCAAGGCGCAGGAGTACCTGCGTCGTGCCCTGCAGCAGGAGCCCGATAACGCCCGCGCGCTCATCGCGCTGGCTTTCTCCCTCTTTCAAAGCGGCAACGAATCGGCTGCAAAGACAACATTCGAGCGGGCGAGCAAGATCGACCCTTCGCTTGCCTTCCGCTACCCATTGTCCGGAGCGGCTGCTGCGCCCGCAGGACAGGCACGTGCAGCCCAGGAGGGCAAAGCCTCGGAGGTTTTCAGCGCAGACTGGGTCGAGTAGCCGGCCTTCAAGACTGCTTCGAAAGGCCCTTTGCCGCTGCTCTCGCTTGGACCTGAAAGTATAATTCTCTGAGCAAGTGAAATAGGAACGGCTCAGGAAGTGGCAGGACCACCGAAGGCCGCACCAAGAGTCACCAGATACCAGTTGATGCTGCCACGCCAGGCGCGACGTTTAACCGTTGTTTGCCATGAAGGTGAAGATGTAAAATGGCAACAGCAACGGAGGTGCGAAGTGAAAAAGCGGATCGTCGTTGCGGTAGTTCTTGCGGTCCTTTTGGCGGAATCGGCGTATGGACAAACAAGCTTCTTTAATCTCGTGCAGTTTGAAACGCCGCAGGACATACAGGCCGCCATCGATCAAGGCGCGGATTTGCAGGCCCGGGACGAAAACGGCGCGACCCCGCTGATGTACGCAGCCCAACAGAACCCAGACCCCGAGGTGATCACCACGCTCTTGAAGGCCGGCGCAGATCTCAAGGCTCAGGACAAGAACGGCGGGACCGCGCTGATGTGGGCTGCCTCGAGCAATCCGAACCCCAAGGTGATCACCGCACTGCTGAAGGCTGGTACGGACGTAAACGCTTCGGAAAACGCGGGCTGGACCGTGCTGATGTGTGCCGCCTTTAGCAACGGGAACCCCGAGATGATCACCACGCTGCTGAAGGCAGGAGCAGATATCGACGCCCGGGACGAGTTTGGCAGGACTGCACTGATGGAAGCTGCAAAAAACAACAAGGCCTCCGACCAAGAGCTACTCTTCGATATGGTCTCGAAGCCCTTTTTTGACCTTTTGATCAATGGAAAGCCAGAGAACGTACAAGACGCGATCAATAAAGGCGCAGACATCAAGGCTCGGGACATGAGCGACTTGACCCCGCTGATGTACGCCGCTACGTGCAACCAGAACCCCGAGGTGATCACCACACTTTTGAAGGCCGGCGCGGACGTCAATGCGAAAGAAAAGGGCGGTATGACCGCGCTGATGTTCGCCGCTGCCAATCCGAACGCAGAGGTGTCTGATGCACTCCTCAAGGCCGGTGCGAACGTGAATGCGAAAAACGAGACCGGCAGGACCGGCGAGACCGCGCTGATGATGGCCGCCGGGGACAACCTGAATCCCGAGGTGATCACCACGCTCCTGAAGGCCGGCGCCGACGTAAACGCCTCGGACAATTCCGGCTGGACCGCGCTGATGAGGGCCGGTGGAAACAAGAATCCCCAGGTAATCAGTGTACTCCTGAAAGCCGGGGCGGACGTGAATGCGAAAAACAATGAAGGCAGGACAGCGTTGATGGAAGCCGCTGGGAACCACGAGAGCTCCGTTCTCACTATTCTTCTGAGAGCTGGCGCGGATGGGAATGCGAAAGACAATAAGGGAGAAACGGCCCTTGATCAGGCATCTACCGAGAACTATGAGTTACTCTTCAAAATGGTGTCGCAACCCTTCTTCGAACTTGTAGTGAATGGAACGCCAGAGGAGGTACAAGACGCAATCAAGAAAGGCGCGGACACGAAAGCGCGGGACAGCAACGGCGCGACCCCGCTGATGTACGCCGCCAAGGACAACCAGAATCCTGCCGTGATCACCACACTCTTGAAGGCCGGCGGGAATATAAGGGCTCGGGATAAGACCGGCATGACCCCGTTGATGTACGCCGCCGTAGGAAATAAGAACCCCGAGGCGATTGAGATACTCCTGAAGGCTGGTGCGGACGTGAATGCGAAAGACAGGACGGGAAAGACAGCCGTTGATTACGCGCAGAGCAGTGAAAAGCCGAAAGGCACAGAAGCGTATTGGAGACTCTATGAAGCCTCGGATACGGGGAGGGAGAACTTTATTGAGCTTGTGAAGAAGGGCACGCCACAGGAGGTGCAAGACGCAATCAATAAAGGCGCGGGCGTGAATGCAGTAGACAAGACCGGCATGAGCCCGTTGATGTACGCCGCCGCAGGAAATAAGAACCCCGAGGCGATTGAGATGCTCCTGAGGGCAGGCGCGGACGGCAATGCGAAAGACAGAACGGGAAAGACAGCTTTTGATTACGCGCAAGGCAGTGATAAGCTGAAAGGCACAGACGCCTATTGGAAACTCTATGAAGCCTCGGATAAGGGGAGGGAGAACTTTATTGAGCTTGTAAAGAAGGGCACGCCACAGAAGGTGCAAGACGAAATCAAAAAAGGCGCGGGCGTCAACACGGCAGACAATAACGGCATGACCCCGTTGATGCACGCCGCCACTGAAAACCAGTCTCACGAGATGATCACCACGCTCTTGAAGGCCGGTGCAGACCTCAAGGCTCAGGACACGGATGGCGCGACTGCGCTGATGAGAGCAGCGAGCAAGAATCAGAACCCTGAGGTGATCATCACACTTCTGGCTGCCGGCGCAGACCTTGAGGCTCAGGACAAGAACGGCGTGACTCCGCTGTTGTTCGCCGCCGGGTACAACCAGAATCCCGAGGTGATCACGACGCTCCTGAAGTCCGGCGCAGACCTCAAGGCTCAGGACAAGAACGGCATGACCCCGCTGATGTGGGCCGCGGGGCACAACCCGAATCCTGAGGCGGTTTCCCTGCTGCTGAAAGCCGGCGCTGACGTCAACGCGCAATCCGCGAACCACGGCGATACAGCGCTGATTCTTGCCGCCAGATTGGTGACTCCAAACCCCGAGGTCGTCTCCCTGCTGCTGAAAGCCGGCGCCGATGTCAATGCAAGAGACAACGACGGTCATACGGCGCGAGACATCGCAAGGCT
>JBEKTX010000123.1:0-10922 GCA_049515615.1 Spirochaetia bacterium | reverse complement strand
GCCGAAGGATTCCGGCGCCGGCCGCGCGTTGGCGTTCGTTATCGTAAGGGCGACCCCGCGGACGACCATCATCATGCCGAGCGTCGCGATGAAGGGCGGCAACTTCATCCTGGTTATCAGAAAACCGTTGACGAGACCGCAGGCGACTCCGGCGAGCAGACCGACGAGCATGCTGGCCCAGATGGGGACTCCGGCAATCGCGGCCATCACGGCGACCGTACCGGTAAAGGCGATGACCGATCCGATAGAGAGGTCGATGCCGGCCGTGATAATGGTGAAGGTCACGCCGATGCCCATGAGGGTTGTCGTGCTTGTCTGCAGGGCGAGAGACAGGATACTTCGCATGGTGAAGAAATTCTTCGCCGTGATCGAGAAAACGGCAAACAGCGCGACAACGGCGCCGAAGGTGAGAAACCTGTCGAGGGCAAGCCCGGATCGTCCCTGCGTTGTCGTGACCTCGTGGCCTTGCGGGTCCTTGCGTTGTGGTTGGGTGTCGCTCATGCTTGGTTTCTCTTTTCCGCCGGGCGCGGCGAGCTGCTCGAGCCCCTCGAGGCCGAAGCCCCGAGACCCGCCGCATAGTTCAGGATTTCCTCTTGCGTTGTGTCTTTCGTGACGAGCGTCGCTTCGAGCCTTCCTTCGTGCAGCACGAGGACCCGATCCGTCATGCCCATGATCTCGGGCAGCTCCGATGAGATCATGATAATCCCCACGCCCTCCCGGGCAAGCCGCTCGATGAGCTCGTAAATCGCGAACTTGGTGCCGACATCGATCCCGCGAGTCGGCTCGTCGAAGATGAAAATTTTCGAATCGCAGAAGAGCCATTTCGCCACGACGACTTTCTGCTGGTTTCCGCCGGAGAGATTATTCACCACCTGGAGGAGGCTGGGCGTGCGGATCGCCAGCTCTTCCACGTAGCGCTGGCACGTGTTCATCTCGAGACGGCGCGAGATGACACCCAGACGGCCTGTCACACCGCCCATGTTGGCCATGGTCACGTTTTCCGCCAGCAGCATCCTCACCGCGAGGCCTTCCTGCTTCCGATTTTCTGAAAGGTAGGCGATTCCCGCCTTGATCGATTCTGAGGGGGAGAGAACGGGCAGCCTCTTCCCATTCATGATCACGACCCCCGAGTCGATCGGGTCCGCGCCGAAGATCGCACGCGCCAGCTCCGACCTGCCCGCGCCCATGAGTCCCGCGAACCCGAGAATCTCGCCCCGGTACAGGTCGAAGGAAATGTCGTGGAGGATGCCGCTTCGGACGATGTTGCGGACCTCGAGGATTTTCTCCTCCGTGGGAACGTTGCGCCGCAGGGGGAACTTGTGCTCCAGGGTCCGTCCCACCATCCGGTTGACGATCTCCTCCATCGTGATCGCGGAATACTCGTCGGTGCTGACGTAGCGGCCGTCGCGGAATATGGAGATCCGATCCACGATGTGCTTCAGCTCTTCCAGTCGGTGGGAAATGTAGATGATCGCAACACCCCTGTTGCGCAGCGTGTGGATCACCGTGAACAGCTCATCGATCTCCGATTCCGTCAAGGCGCTCGTGGGCTCGTCCATGATGAGCACCTCGGAATCGAAGGAAAGGGACTTGGCGATTTCCACCATCTGCTGCTTGGAGATCGGGAGCCTGTTGAGCGTGACGGTCGTGTCGATCCGCAGGTTCAGCCGACCCAGGATCGAAACGGCGTCCGCGTTCATCTTTTTCTCGTTCAAGGTTCCCAGGCGCGTCAGGGGCTCCCTGCCGATGAAGATGTTGGCCGCGACGGAGAGGTGGGGAATGAGGTTGAGCTCCTGGTAGATGATCCCGATGCCCGCGTCTCGGGATTGGGTGGAATCGCGGAATTGCACCTGCTTCCCTTTATAGCGGACGACTCCCTCGTCGGCCTGGTAGACCCCCGAGAGGATCTTCATCAGCGTCGACTTGCCTGCTCCGTTTTCGCCGACCAGGGCGTGAACCTCTCCCCTGTGGAGATCGAACGATACGTGGTCGAGGGCTTTGACGCCGGGGAAGCTCTTTGAAACATTTTCTACTTCAAGAATCGTCTCTGGCATTCGTCGGGGGCCCTGTCCCTTCGATGAATGCATGAATCGGGACTGCGCACAATCGAGGATACGTCACAATGTGTCGAAAATCCGGCACTCTCGCGGCGGGGGCCGCAGCCTCGCGGCGGCTCGTCCGCCGCTGCACCCGCGACCTACAAGCCCGCAGCCACCATGTCGCCGATCTGGCTCGTGGAGTAGCCCATCTTGCCTGCCGCCATGCTCTTCATCTTGCCGATGACGGCAACAACCGACTTCTCCGCAGCGTCGGCGGCTTCCTGGTGGCCGAGCTGCTCGAGCATCATGGCCCCGGCAAGGATTGCGGCAACTGGATTGATGATATTCTGACCGGTGTACTTCGGCGCGGAGCCGCCGATCGGCTCGAACATCGAGACACCCTGGGGATTGAGGTTCCCTCCCGCCGCCACTCCCATCCCGCCCTGGATCATTGCGCCGAGGTCGGTGATGATGTCGCCGAACATGTTCTCCGTGACAATGACGTCGAACCACTCCGGGTTCTTCACCATCCACATTGTCGTGGCGTCGATGTGCGCGTAGTCAGGCGTGACGTCAGGGTACTCCCTGGCGACCTCCATGAATGTGCGATACCAGAGGTCCTGTGCAAAGGTGAGAACGTTCGTTTTCCCCGAGAGGGTGAGCTTTTTCCTGCGGTTGCGCCGGCGGGCCAGGTCGAACGCGAAGCGCACGCATCGTTCGACGCCCTTGCGGGTGTACACCATTTCCTGGATCGCCACTTCGTCGGGCGTCCCTTTCTTGAGAAATCCTCCCGCGCCGATGTACAAGCCTTCGACGTTTTCCCGCACGATCACGAAATCGATGTCCTCGGGCTTCTTGTCTGCGAGCGGCGTCTCCACGTTCGGGTACAGCCGCACCGGCCGTAAATTGATGTACTGGTCAAGCTCGAACCTGAGCCGCAGGAGAATCCCCTGTTCGAGTATGCCCGGCTTCACCCCCGGGTCACCGATGGCCCCGAGGTAAATGGCGTCGAATCCTCGCAAAGTCTCAACCGCATTGTCGGGAAGGGTCTCTCCCGTTTTCCGGTAGTGTGCGCCGCCCCAGTCGAACGTTGTGAAGGAGAGGGGAATTGAAAACTTGCCCGCCGCCGCCGTGAGCACCTTGATGCCCTCACGGACGACCTCAGGGCCCGTCCCGTCGCCGGGGATGACTGCGATCCTGCTCATGGGCGGAAGGTAACGGTTGCGGCCGGGGCTGTCAACCAATCACTCACCTGTTTACGGATGTTTTGCGCATAAGGGCCGGTGAAAAGCAGATGTGTGGCGTGCTCGTACACCGCGTGTCGTGTGGTCGCCGAAGTCATGCGCTTCTCAAGGAAGGGCACGACGGTGGTCGGCACGTTCCTGTCCGCCTCTCCCACGATGATCAGCGTGTCGGACGTGACCCGGCGCAGGGCGCGAACAGCCATTCGACGCAGGCGCAGGTAGGAGGCTCCCTGCCGCGGGTAGCGCCACTGCCAGTATTCGCGGGACAGGGCCGAGTAGTCGCTGTCGGAAATCTCCTCCTGAGCCGTAACCTGCCACCGGATCCTCCGCACGAACAGGCCAATGAGAAAGGACCAGGGCAGGAGTCGATTGGTGAACTTGAACGCAGGGGCGAGCAGCACGAGACGCGCAGCGGGGAAATGCGATGCGAGGAGCACGGCGAGCACAGCGCCCATCGAATGTCCGACGATGTGAATGATCTCGCACCGGGCCCGCAGGTCCAGCCATGCGTCCGCTGCAGCTCGCAGCCAGTCATGGCAGTCAGTCTGCAGGAAATCCGTGCCGTTCGTGCCGTGCCCCGGAAGCCGCGGGACGCTTACGGCGAAGCCGGTGGACTGAAGATGGTCGGCCATCCGCGCGATGTCCCGCGGTGTTCCGGTGAATCCATGAAGGAGCAGAACCCCGGCATCGCCGCCGGGCAGAAAGCGCGGCAGGGCACTGCGCAGCGTCGATGCGTCCGGCGGGATCTCCCGAAGTCTCATCGTGAGACGCGCGCGAGGGCGATCGGAGTCGTCACATCCCGAGCAGCCGACGGGTGGCGAGCTGGTCCAGCCGCGCGATCAGCAGCCCCGTCCCGTTGACCTTGTCATAGTCCGGCGTGGCTCCCAGGATCTCCGCGGTGTCGCCTTTCGCAAGGGTCTTCGCCATCCCCGGCTCCTTTTCCCAGAGAGCCGCCATCATCTTTGCCAGGTCGGGGTCCGCGGCGATGTCGTGGGCCTTCTTCTCCGCCATGCGGTAGTTCTCCACGTTCTGGCGGATGAAGTCCATGCGGATGCGCGTGCTGTTTTCCTTCCCTGGGGCGGTGTCGGTCCGGAGGATATGGTTGTCGTACTCGATGTGTCCCTGCCAGTCCATGCGGTCCAGCAGCCAGAGGACCGCCACCATTTCCTTGATGCCGTCCATTCCGACGAGCATCGGCAGGTCATTGTCGAACTGTCCGGGTTTCTGGTTTCCCACGTGGAGGAAGAAGAGCTTCTTCGCCTGCACAGCCATGGCTACGGCGACCTCCGCGGTGAGGCCCGTCATTCCCTCGTGCTGGAGGACCTCGGGGTTCACGCCCCAGAAAGAGGGGTCGTTCAGCATGGCGATGAGACCAAGGGCATGCCCGGTCGTGGGGATGTACATCTCCCCGCGCGGCTCGTTGGGCTTCGGTTCGATGGTCCCGTGGCGCACGGTGCCGTTCTGCTCTTTCGCATAACGCTCGGCGAGGTTGAGTCCTTCGATCAGGTAGCGGTAGTTCCTCTCCCAGGGCACCGAGAACTGGCACTCGAACCCATCTCGCGCCACCCAGTAGGTAAGGTAGTCCGCCCCGAGGTAATTGCCGATGCGAATGGTCCTCATCACCTTTCGCGCGGCGAGCATCCGCACTTCGGGGTTGGGGTTCGTGAGCCCGCCGTTTCTGAACAGAGGATTCTCGTGCAGGCTGCAGGTGATCATTGCCACCTTCAATTCCGCGGCGTCGAGTTTCTCCTTGATGGTCTTCAAGGTCTTTGAGGCGGGGCTGGACGGGTCCTGGTCGTCCTCAAGGTGGTGAGGGTCCCAGGCGACGAGGTCATCGTCGTGGGCGGAAGTGAAATCGATCAGCTTCTCTTCCCTGGCCTTGCACAGCAGCTCGGCAACCTCCACAGAAGGAATACGGTCCATGATGGCCCGGCCGAACGGGTCACCGACGGGGTTGGCCACGCACCAGAACGGCATCGAAAGTTTCCTGTTCTTCATCGAGTTGTCTCTCCTTCCGTTGCGGGAGGCTCGCAGGCCTCGCAGGTGTTTGAATCCAATGAAAACATGCGCGTGAATGAGAGGGGCGCCCCGCACCGCGCGCACATCCGACGGAACGGGAGCATCAGGCGGCGCTGCCAGATCACGACTGCTGCTGCTGCCGCGGCGACCGCGATGAGCCATTCATCGGCAATGCCGTACCGTGTGAACAGCCACGCGGCGATCCATGCCCCGATGATCACCATGGTCAGAGAGAGGGTGGCGATCCGCTTGCGTGTCCCCGCATCGCGGTATCTCCGCTGGTAGAGATGGAATGCCCACAAGGCCACCATGGGGACGAGCAGGATTTTCTGGAGGAGGGCTGAAACGGCGCTGCTTCTCACTCGTGCTCCGACGGAGTGGGAGTGTAGACGCTGGCGACGGCAGGGTCAACGGGGCTCGACCGCGCAAGCGCGGTGGGCCTATGGCGCATTGTCACACAGGCAACCCGCCGCTATCCTCGATCCATGCGCCGCGGCCCGAAAATCATCGTCAATGACGGCGAGCGGGTGCTCGAAGCAGAGGCGGGGAAGCCTCTCCTGTTCACCGCGATGGCGGCGAAAATCTTCATCCCTTCGGCCTGCGGGGGCAGGGCGAGCTGCGGGCAATGCAGGGTCCGGGTGCTCTCCGGGGCATCGGAACACGTTTCCGAAGAGCGTGCACTCCTCGGCGCCGATGAGATTGCCCGCGGCGTCCACCTGGCCTGCCAGCTTAAGGTGACCGGAGAGACGAGGATCGAGATGCCGGACGGATACCTGAGGGCGAGGCAGTACCACACCACCGTTGCACGTATCCGTGAACTTGCAAAGGACATGCGCGAGGTGGAGCTCGCGCTCCTCGAGCCGCCGCGCTTGAGCTTTCTGGCCGGGCAGTACGTCCAGTTCATACGGCCAAGCTCTGAAAGCGATCCGCGTCCACTGTACCGTGCCTATTCGATGGCTTCGCCGCCTTCGAGTGATTCCCGCCTCTCGCTGCTCTTCGCGCGGGTCCCAGAAGGAGAATGCACGTCCTACGTCTTCGAACGTCTTCATCCTGGCGAGGCGGTAACCATCAACGGGCCGTTCGGTGTTTTCCAGCTCAGGGAAAGCGATCGGCCCATCATTTTCGTCGCGGGCGGCTCGGGCATCGCTCCAATCCGGGCAATACTCATCGACATGGCGGAAAACCGGATTACCCGGCCTGCAGCCTTTTTCTTTTCCGCTCATGCCGTCGCGGACCTGGTGTACGCGGAGGACATGCGCGCGCTTGAACGTCGCCTGCCGGCTTTCAGTTTCATCCCGGTGCTCTCCCGCCCCGCTCCTGAGGATCGCTGGGAAGGACAGACGGGAGGACTCCCCGCCGCGCTCACGCGGCTCATGCCCGACCTGGATGACCACGAGGCCTACCTCTGCGGCGGTCCCGGCCTGATCGACGCGTCGATCAACGCGCTGAAGGCGAAGGGTCTTCGGGACGAACGTATTTTCTTCGACAAATTCTCCTGAAACCATCCCCGGATATCGTGAATGCAATTGCTTTCAGCCGGAAGCCGCTGTATTATGGGTTCGGGAGGTGCGTATGGCTGTCCATTTGTATCTATCAACAATTCCCGAGGCTCTGATCGCTTCCATGCTGACCCCGATGGACTTCGGCGCCTACTTCGCGGTGGGCACGGAGAAGAAATCGCGGGGCCAGGCGCAGTATTTCAGCGTGGACAGGGGATTCACCAGCGACTACTTCCCCATGGGGGAGATCGACAGCCGGTGCGTCCCGCACGCCAACGGCGATCCCAAGCACTCGGTGTACCTCTCCGTCTACCGCGTTTTGGAGCATGTGCCGCTCTCCGCCATCGGGAACCTCTACCTCGCGACGCGAGACGGCCGGGTGCTGGAAATCCCGCCGTCAAAGGCGCTGCCGAGCTTCCCCCGGGCGTTCCGGCTGTACCAGGAGATCTGCCCCGTGGCCCCCAGGGTCGTGAGCAGCCTCGACCCGCGCGAGTTCTGCGCTTTCATGACGGACTCCAAGCGCAGCATCCACGTGCCCAAGATCATGTTCGCTGAGCTGAGCCTCGGCGAGCTGGCGGAGAACCCCGAAACGGGAAGCGTCCGCGACCTTCCCTATCACAACATCGAGCATCTTCGCTCGTGCATCACCGAGCTGAAGAAGGATCCCCAGAAAGGCACGAAGACGGTGGGCCGCAGCGCCCCGATCGATTTCCCCTATCGTTTGGTGCAGTACGGCTTTTTCCTCGGGGATGCGAAGACCATGCTTTACTATCCGATGCCCACGGAACGCGAGCTTCAGACCACGCATTACGTCTGGTGGAGATCGGCCTCGGGCTGATCGCACCCAGGGGGTGCCGATGCGTGAAGAGCTGGCCCTGCACGGCGGGGAGAAGACGGCGAAGGAGCCCTTCCCGCCGTGGCCGCTGTTCGCAGAACGGACTCTCTCCGATGTCCTCGAGCCGCTTCGCACGGGGAAGGTCGCTTCGTGGTCGGGCGCGAAGGGGGCGGAGTTCGAGGAACGCTGGGCCGCATGGGCCGGCGCTCCGCACGCGGTGGCCTGCTCGAGCGGCACGGCGGCGCTGCACATGGCGCTTCTCGCCCTCGGCATCAAGCCCGGAGACGAGGTGCTCGTGCCGTCCCACACCTTCATCTCCACCTCGCTGGCCGTCCTTCACGCGGGGGCGGTCCCGGTCTTCTGCGACGTGTCCGACGATCAGACTCTGGACCCGCGCGGCATGGAGCAGCACGCGACCTCGCAGACCAGGGCGGTCATCGCCGTGCACCTCTACGGCGTGGTATGCGACATGGACAGAATACGACAGGCGGCGCGCCGCCTGGGGCTTTCGATCGTGGAGGACTGCGCCCAGTGCGTGGGCGGGGAGTATCGCGGCCGAAAGGCCGGGGCCCTGGGCGACGCAGGGTGCTTCAGCTTCTCCCAGGGCAAACACGTCTCCACCGGGGGTGAGGGCGGCATGGTGGTGAGCGCTCTACCGGAGATTGCGCGCGCCTGCCGCTCCCTGCGGGACTACGGGAGAGAGCACGAGGGTTCGGGGCCCGCGTCCCACGTCCACGCGGGCTTCAACTACCGGCTTACGGAGATGCAGTCGATCATCGGCATGAACGAGCTTGCCCGGCTGGACGCGTGGAACCTCGCGAGGCGCCTCGGTTTTGCGAGAGCGTACGACCACGCATTTTCCCAGCTCTACGGGGTGCGCTGCCTCCCGCTCAACACCCCCGATCGCCGCAATTCGTACTGGAAATATCCCCTTCAACTGGAGCTGGAGAAGCTCGCTTGTGACGCGACGGAGATCCGTGCCGCCCTCGCCGCGGAGGGGATCCCCGATGCCGGAAGCTCATGGCCCGAGTCATATGATGAGCCGCTTTTTGCCGGCCGGGAAACGGCGCGGTGCCCGAACGCCGAGGCGGTGCGGAAGAGGACACTCGTGCTCGCACTTCCTCCGACCTGGGAACGTGCGCACGTCGAGACGTGCATCGCGGCGGTCAGGAAGGTGCTGCACGCCTACAGGAGATGAGATTCATCCCCCGCCGCGCACGCGCAGCAGTTCTGCCAGGTAATTCCGATAGAGCTTTTCCCGTTTCTTCAGCATGTGGAAAGGCACCTCGTATGCCTTCTCGATGATCTCCCTCGTGAAGATCCGCGTCGTCGGACCTATGCGCGGGGGCGCATCCTTCGAAAAAAGCACGATATGGTCCGAGTAATCCCGGGAGATCTCAAGCTCGTGCACCGAGTAGTACAGGCTCACCCGGCCATTCCGCGCGAGCCCCGCGAGGTGCTCCATCACCCTCTTCTTCTGCCGGTCTTCCAGGGCAAAAATGGGTTCGTCCATCGCCAGGAGAGGTGAGGCGTAAAGGAGACTGAAGGCGATGATGGTGCGCTGCAGCTCGCCCTTGCTCACTTCCTGCGTGCGCCTTTCCATGATCTGCGCCAGCTCGAAGACCTCGACCAGTTCTGCGATGGGGTCAGCAACCGGGTCAGCGCGCCCATCCCCCCGGAGCCCGGTGTCTTGCACGAACTTCAGCAGCTGCCCGATCGTCTCCTCCGTCTCGAACTCCATATTCTGATAGATGAAGGAGACAAGCCTCTGCCTGCCGGCCTCGTCCTTCAGCTCGCGAGTATCAACACCTCGGATCAGGACGCGCCCTTCGGTTGGAAGCAAGCGGCCGGAGGCGAGAAGAAGCAGGGTGGATTTTCCCGTTCCATTCTGCCCGACCAGGGACACGATGCCGGGCGGCAGCTCGAGGTCGAGGCCGGTGAAGATGTCCATGGCGGCGTCCGGATAACGGAAGCTCACGTTGTCGAACGCGATCTCTGGATTCACGTCGGGCATGGTAGCACGCCGCCTCGAGGAAAGGTATCATCGGCGCATGTATGTACGTGGCGTGCAGATCGTGGTAGTGAAAGACCCGGCCGATGAAGCGGGCGCGGAGCTTGCGGTTGCAGAAAAGGATGTCCTGGCGCAGCCGGGCGCGCCGCTCGACGAGCGAAGGATGCGGGCAGCCTGCGCCGCGGGGCTCACGGAGGCGGTCGTGCGCCGCCTGGAGACTCTGGCGCTGCCCGCGTTCGGGGTCTCACACGGCGCCTCCCCGGTGATCACTGGCAAGATCCTCGTTCAGGAGGCGATCCGCGTGGCCCGCACGGGCGAGTCCAACCTGCGCCGGATCTTCCTCTGCTGCCCGGAAGAAAAGGCCTTCAAAGCTTTCGAAAAAACCGTGCGCGGGTACCTGAGGCACTATCTCGACGTGCTGATCTGGGGACCTTTCGTCACTGTGGATTCGATTATCCAGGTTCCGGCCGGAATCGTGCTGGTGGAGCGGAGCAACCCGCCGCTCGGGTTCGCCTTGCCGGGGGGGTTCGTGGACTACGGAGAGAGCCTGGAGGATGCTGTGCGCCGCGAGGCGCGGGAGGAAACGGGGCTGGAGCTCCTGGACCTGGCGCAATTCCACACGTATTCGGACCCCGCCCGAGACCCCAGGTTTCATACGATTACAACGGTGTTCAGCGCGCGGGCTGAAGGCGAGCCTCGCGCGGGCGACGATGCGGCAAACGCGCGGGTGGTACCGCTTGGCGAGATCAGCGGGCTGTCATTCGCCTTTGATCATGGGCGGGTGTTGGAAGAGTGGGCGAAGGCACGCGGCTGACGCCACAATTCGGAAGTTGTTGTTGCGCGGTGAGTCTTGCGGTGATACGATGTATGAAAAAATCAGCAGGTATCAAAAATGGTACAAGGCAAGTTATTGCCATGGAGCAAAATGTGGGATTTCATCGGCGCGTGTGGTGAAGCTCCCGATCTGCGCGGAATGCTCCAGCGGGCTGTTGGAGAGTTCCCACGCCTCATATCCTGCGAACACGCGGTCGCGTGCAGGGCGACAGTCGATCCGGCCCGCGGAAATGTCACCGTAGGTTTGGAAGACAACGGAGCTCCAACAAAGGCAATGACCGCCTACCGCGAGCGCTTTTTCTACGAGGACATCGCCCGACTTTACATGGACCATGCCTCGCTCAGCTACCAGATGGACTGGAGACAGGCAAAGCTCGCGGACAATGCGTTCGTGCGAGACTTCATCCATGGGCTTCTTCAAATCGATCTTTCCGCCGGCAT
>JBEKTX010000122.1:0-11044 GCA_049515615.1 Spirochaetia bacterium | reverse complement strand
TCACGGAGTGAACCGCGACCGCCGCGGCACTTCCGCTCCCGCTGATCTCGATCGAGCCGGCAACGTTTCGCACCTCGATCTCGGTCGCGCCGGCAGGCACTGATTCATCCCTCTCCTCGCGCGCCTGCGAACCGAAGGAGAAATCCCCTTCGTGATTCCAGAAATCCCCCCCGTTCCACGGCAAGTTGCGGCCGAAGACTGGCCACCCCGCGTCGAACATCCGGCCTCGGGCGATCGTCACGACGCTTCCTATGACGATCAGGATCACGATCACCCCCAGCGTGATTCCCAGGATGTCGATGGCGCTAAGTCTTGTCCGATTCATTCATCTTCTCCAGTTCCCTCTTTGCAAGCCGGTCCACGAGGTTCCCGGACTGGTAGAGGAACGCCGAGAGGAAGTGCGACACGACTCCGATTCCCCAGCCGAAGGCCACCCACAGCCACCACTGGTATCCACCGTAGGTCAGGTTGTTGACGATCGCCAGGCCGGCGATCACCACGATATACGTGATGGCATGCCGAACGAAAGCGATCTTCCGGATTGCGATCCTGCGCGCAAGCGCAAGCTTTTCATCCATGTCTGGCATCTAAGTCCTCCTTGTGTTGAACACCAACGCACGGCAAATCTGCTACCGCTCCCGCGGTTGACACTCCGTTCCGGCGGCGCATACATTACACTGCGTGAAGTTCCTGCTCTGGATCGTTCTCCTTGCGGTCTGCTGGCCGCTTGCCCTTATCGTGCTGGTTCTGTACCCGATCGCGTGGCTCGTCCTGCTCCCTTTGCGGATCGTGGGCTTCACGATGGAGGGGGTTCTCAGCCTCATACGGGCCCTCTTCTACCTTCCCGCGAGAATCCTGGGAGCGCCCCCTCGCAGATAGCCGCCTACGCGCCGCTGCCCTGGGCGGGGTCCTGGGGCTCCTCGTCCGCCCGGCGCACGACCTGGAGCGTGAAATTGGAGGCGAGCGCCGCCATGGCGCCCAATGCCGCCAGGACCGGAACGACCAGAGCGCCTACAACGCCGAGGGTGAGGGGAATCTCGAGGAATGTGTCTCCTTTCTCGTCCTTGATAATGATCCGTCGCGCGTTTCCTTCGTGGACGATCTCTTTCACCTTTCGCAGAAGCTCTTCGCCCCTGACCTTGAACTCATTCGACTTGTCCGGCTCCATGTGGGCCTCCTGGATAGTCAGGATATGCCGCGGCCCCGGGAGGGGTCAAGGAATGCAAGAGCCGGGAGAGCCAGGGCGCCCTGGCTTCCCCATTTTCGCCTGCTCGGGTATAAACCTGATGACCGAACCCCAACAAAGGAGGGGCGACAATGGCTCAAGAAGGTTATCTCCTCGGTTTCGACGTGGGCAGCTCCTCGATCAAGGCAGCGCTGATAGACTGCGCCACCGGCCTCTCAGCCGGAGAGGCAACGAGCCCGAAGACTGAGCTTGCAATCGCCGCGCCTCGGCCGGGCTGGGCTGAACAGGATCCCGAGGTCTGGTGGGAAAACGTGGTCGCCGCGGCCGCTGAGCTGAAGGCCGCAACGGGCACGGCCTTCGACTCGGTGAAAGGGATCGGGATCGCCTACCAGATGCACGGGCTGGTGCTCCTGGACAAGGCGGGAAATGTCCTGCGGCCCAGCATTATCTGGTGTGACAGCCGCGCCGTGGACCTCGGGCAGAAGGCTTTTCACGGCATCGGCGAAAAGCTCTGCCTCGATCGGCTGCTGAACTCACCCGGCAATTTCACCGCGTCGAAGCTCGCATGGGTGAAAGAGAACGAACCGGAGGTGTTTTCACGAGCCGCGGTGATGATGCTGCCGGGCGACTGGGTCGCTTTCAGGATGACAGGGGAGCGCTCGACCACACAAACGGGCCTTTCCGAGGCCATTCTGTGGGACTTCAAGGCCAGCGGGCGGGCGGACATGGTGCTGGACTGGTACGGGATCCCGCACGGGCTGGTCCCGGCCTCTCTGCCCTCCTTCTCCGCGCAGGGCGAATTGACACGGGAAGCCGCGGCTGCGCTCGGATTGAAGAAGGGCATTCCCGTCAGCTATCGGGCCGGCGACCAGCCGAACAACGCCTTTTCGCTGGGTGTCCTGGAACCGGGGGAGGCGGCCGCGACCGCGGGGACCTCGGGCGTCGTGTACGGCATCATCGATTCGCCGCGCTTCGATCCTGCCTCCCGCGTGAACGCGTTTGTCCACGTGAACAATGCATCGACCAGCCCGAGATTCGGCGTGCTCATGTGCGTGAACGGAACCGGCATCCTGTATAGCTGGCTCAGACGACTTCTCGTCGGGGATTCGGGCGTCGTGCCGTACGATGAGCTGAACAGGGTCGCCGCGAAGGCACCGGTCGGATCGGACGGCCTGGTGGTTCTGCCCTACGGGAACGGCGCCGAGCGGACGCTGGAAAACCGAAATCCCGGCGCCTCCATCCTGGGGCTCGATTTCAATCGCCATACCATTCCACACCTCCTTCGGGCCGGGCAGGAGGGAATCGTGTTCGCGCTGAGCTACGGCCTTCGAATCATGAAAGGGATGGGCCAGGCGACGCGCACGATCAGGGCGGGGCACACGAACATGTTCCTCAGCCCGTTGTTCCGGGAGGCCTTTGCCACCGTGACGGGAGCTCGCCTGGAGCTCTATGAAACCAACGGCGCACAGGGCGCCGCGCGGGGCGCTGGTGTCGGAGCGGGGCTGTACCGCAGCGCGAAAGAGGCGTTCAGCGACTTGAAACCGGTGCTGTCGGTGGAGCCCGACCACTCGAAGCTGGAGGCGTACAGCCAGGCATACGGCAGGTGGGAGCAGGCGCTGGAACGTTCGATGCGGTAGAGGCCGGCACAAAGCGCAGATTGCAGATCATGGCGCGATCCGAAGAAGGTGATGCGAGCGCCACCTCCTTCCGGGCTGGCATTTTGGGCATAGGAGATGAATCAGTGACTGCTACCGTGTGAATGTACGACTCGGCAATACACCCCTTTTCCCGCATTTGCACAGGTTGATATAGAGATATATCCAGAAAGGAGCACCTTCTTGACAAGGGAGCTCGCTCTTTGCAAGAATCACGCTATTCGGAGTTCATGATGCAAAGTAGTATGTTTTCTCCTGCTGGTCGCATGAAGCGGTCAGACTATTGGGGTTGGGTACTGGTTTGTTTCGTAGCGAATATTGAAATCATATTCTTTATCGGAAACACGCTGTCCATGTACATCACCGATTTCGCAGCTAACCTGCTGCTCGGAATAATTCTCATCATACAGGGTGTTAAGAGAATGCATGATGTTGATAAAAGCGGTTGGTATCTCCTTATTCCGTTCTATAACCTGGTACTTTCGCTCACGGACGGAACTATCGGGCAGAATCGATATGGGGAAGATCCGAAAGACAGGAGCAGCCAACCAGAGAGCGTGATGCAACAATAGTAGCTTCAGAAAGCCACATGGCTCTCTTGCTTGCGACTGTAACGCTCCCAGATTCTCACGCCACCACCGTTCGTTCTTAAGCCCTCTTCTCGCTGTGGCTCTTGCAGCCCAAAGATTGATGCCTCTCGTGGCTCGGCGGCTTAAAACTTCTGAAATTGCAGCCAGCCTTCTCATCAGCCGCAGGACAGTAGAGAGGCATCGGGAGAATATCTTTGAGAAGCTTGATGTATGATCTCGAGCGCAACTACTGTCGCTCCTCGGAGCGCCTGTCCCCGCTCAACTGTAAAGCCCGGCCTGACCGGCTATCGGAGAGGAACCCCCGCGTTCAGCGGGTGTTCCTTCTTCGCTGAGCCTATGATTTTTTTCCCGTTGACGAACACGTACTCGACGCCCTGCGGGGCAGCGGTCGTCTCCGTGGAAGTGGTGTTGTCCCGGATGTTGTCCCAGTCAAAAACGGTGACGTCGGCGGGCAGACCCTCCGCAAGCTGTCCCCGGCCGGAGAGACCGAAGCGCTCGGCGGCGGCGCCTGTCATCTTCCGCACCGCCTCTTCGAGGGGAAGCAGCCGCCGATCCCGCGCAAGCTGGAGCAGACGGGGGAACGCGCCGAACGCCGCCGGATTCTGCACCCCCGAGGGCTCGACCCAGGCGTCCGTCATGAACAGGGCGGCGGGATGCCGCATGAGGGCCTCCACGATCTTGTCAGTGCTGCCGTGATGGAGGAGCACCTTCGCATGACCGCCGCTGCGGCGCGAGATGTCGATGAGGGCATCAACGGGGCTCATCCTGCGCAGCCGCGCGATGTCGTGCAGGAATCTCCCATTGTGCTCGGCGAGCTCCAGGTCCACCGTGTTCGTGATCTGGATATCAGCCGGGCCGAAACCGATCTGCCGTTCGGCGATGCGGAGCTCCCGCTTCAGCCGGCGCAGTGAAGACGCCTCCCCATAGCCCGCCGCTCCACGGGCGAGGAACCAGGCGGGCAAGACGACCTGGATCATCGAAGCGCCGCAATGGAAGGGGGTCAGGTCGAACTTGACGTCCAGTCCGTCCTTCAATGCGGAGTCGATGGCCGCGATTCCCGCATCCGCGGTACGCCACGCCCGGGCGCCGGCAAAGAACAAGTGCGAGATCTGCAGGCGCACACCAGTTGCTCGGGCAAGATTGATCACCTCCTCGAGAGCCTGCAGAGACTGGCCCCGTCGGAACGGAGAGAATGCCCGGGGATGCACGGCGAGGATCTTGCTCTTTTTCTTTACAAGGCGCGCAACCTCGCGCAGCTCGTCCGGCCGCGCGAAGGCACCGGGTTCGTATTGCAGGCCCAGCGAGACCCCGCGCGCACCCTGATCCATTGCGCGCTCCAGGAGCCAAAGCATCTCCATCGTCTCGTAGGGGTGAAGGGGAGATGTAATGTTGCCGCGAATGGAGGCGCGCGTCGAACCGTGACCGACGAGGAGGGCGATGTTCTGGCTGGTGCCGGAGGAGTCCAGCCGGTCAAAATAGTCGGCCACGGTTTCCCATTGAGCCGCCGGAGGCCCCACGGAGAGCATGGACGACACCCGCTCCCTCCAGGCAGTCCCTTCACGGAACCCCGCCGAAGACAGGCCGCAATTGCCCGCGACCACGGTCGTGATCCCCTGCGCCAGGAAGGGGTACTTCAGCTCATCGTGTCCTTTGACGGGGATGTGCCAGTCCAGGTGGGAGTGCGCGTCGATGAATCCCGGTGCGACCACCCTGCCGGCACAATCGATGATCACGCCCGTTGTTCGGAGCGCCCGTTTGGAGATTCGGGCAACCTTGCCAGAACGGATGAGCAGGTGCGCCGTGTACGGGGCGCTGCCCGACCCGTCGACGATGAGTCCACCCTTCAGTAGTATGTCCGGGTCTTTTCCCGCGCCGGTCGGTGCCATCGGAAACATCAATCTATACCATGGGGCCAAGAATTGACAGAGACAGGGTGATGGCGCATCGTAGCCGTCATGATCTGGGTCGTCGGGGCGGTTGCCATCGACATGGTTGCGGTGCGGGAGCGATTCCTCGACGGGACCTCCAACCCGTCGGACATCCGCCTGGGCCTTGGCGGCGTAGGGTACCGGATCTTCAGCAACCTCGAGACGCCCCGGCGTTTCATTACCGCGCTCGCCTTGGACCCGATCTCACGCTGGGCGAGGGAAGCGCTGGAGGCCGACGGGGACGTCGCAATCCAGGAGGTGAAGGGCCAGGCGGCAAGACCCCCGCTGTACCTCGCGCTCATGGAGAGCGGGAACCTGAAGGTTGCGGCATCGGACTTTCGAATCGTCGAACAAGCGCTGACGCCCGAGTTCGTGATGCGGCAGGTTGGCGAGCCGAGCGCCCGGGACTTTCTCGTCCTGGACGCGAATCTCTCACCCCGCCTGCTCGCCGGTCTCGTGGACCGCTACGCGCGCCAGACCCGGGTGGTTTTTGAACCGGTCTCGGTGGAAAAAACCCGTCGTCACCTCGAGGCCCTCAGGCGGTTGTTTCTCATCACTCCGACCACCGAGGAGCTGGATGCCCTTGGCGCAGCCTCCGGCGATGCAGAATCCGCCTCCGGCGATGCAGAATCCGCCTTCGGCGATGCAGAATCCGCCTCCGGCGATGCAGATCTCCTGCGGTTCATGGCGGAGCGGGAAATCGCGAACCTTCTTGTGACGCGCGGACCGGCGGGCACCCGGCTGTTTGGCGAAGGCCGGTGCATCGATTTCCCTCCGCGCACGGTCGTCAGCGCGCCGGACACCACGGGGGCCGGGGACCAGCTGCTCGCCCTCCTGCTCTCCTTCCTGCACGAGGGCCGCGCCATTGAGGACGCGGTGCGCGCCGCCATGGACAAGGTGGAGGAGCGCCTGCAGAAGGGATCGCCGTGAGCGACCTGCTCCGAATCTCAGCCGAGGTGCGGGATGCAATTGCCTTGCGCCGGCCTGTCGTGGCCTTCGAATCCACGATCATCAGCCACGGCATGCCGTACCCGCGAAATCGTGATACGGCGATGAGAGCAGAGGGCATCGCGCGGGAGTTGGGCGCGGTTCCTGCCACGGTGGCGGTGCTGGACGGCCGGATCGCCGTCGGACTGCAGGAAGGCGAGCTGGAGCGGCTGGCGACGGAAAGCGGAGTGCTGAAAGTCTCCCGGCGGGATCTCGCATGGGCACTGGCCGCGGGTCGGACCGGCGCGACCACGGTGAGCGCCACAATGTTTGCCGCCTTCCGCGCCGGCATCGACGTCTTCGCCACAGGAGGCATCGGGGGGGTGCATCGGGGCGCGTCGGACACCTTTGACGTTTCCGCGGATCTCACCGAGCTCGCGTCAACCTCAGTCTGCGTGGTGTCGGCCGGGGCCAAGGCAATCCTGGACATCCCGAAGACCCTCGAGACGCTGGAGACCCTCGGAGTGCCAGTGGTCGCATTCGGCACGTCGGAGTTTCCCGGGTTCTATTCACGCTCCAGCGGGCTTCCCGCGCCTTTGCGCGCGGATACTCCCGAGGAAGTTGCGGTCATGCTCCGCGTACAGCGTTCGCTCGGGCTGCCGCAGGGGATACTCGTCGCGCTTCCGGTTCCGGCCGGAGAGGAAATCCCGCGGGCAACGATAGATGCCTGGATCCTCCGGGCGATGGGTGAGCTTGCAGACCGCGGGATCACCGGCAAGGGCGTGACCCCCTTTCTTCTCTCGCGGATCGTCGAGCTCTCCGGCGGTGCGTCGCTGGAGACGAATGTGAACCTGTTCCATAACAACGTGAGGCTTGCCTGCCGGATCGCCGGCGCGTGTTGTGCGGGAGGAATACGATGAAGCACGAGGAATACGGCTGGAAATCGTTCGACGGCCTTCAGATGTTCGCCCAGTCGTGGAGCCCGGAGGGCGCCCCGCGCGCAGCCGTCGCCCTGGTCCATGGCCAGGGTGACCATTCGGGACGGTACCCGCGCCTGGTTGAAAGACTTGTCGGAAGCGGCTGCGCCGTGAATGCGCTGGACAGTCGAGGCCACGGGAGATCCGGCGGGCCGCGGTCCCACGCGCCTTCAATGGGCGCGCTCATGAAGGACATCGATGCGCACCTGGAGCAGACGCGCGCGCGATTTCCGGGGATTCCCCTGATTCTCTACGGCCACAGCTTCGGGGGAGAGCAGGTTCTCTACTATGGCCTGGACAGGAAGCCGCGCCTCAGCGGCGTAATCGCCACAAGCCCCCTCCTGGGGTCCGGCATCCCGCAGCCTGCCGCGAAGGTCCTCATGGCGAAGGTGCTGTCCCGTCTCGTGCCCAGGCTCACACTTCCCCACGGAACGCCCCCGTCGTCGCTTTCCCACGACACGGCCTGGGTGGAGTCCAGCCTGCGGGATCCTCTCTTCTCGAAGGCGCTCTCCGTTCGCACGGCGGCCGAGGTCCTTCGCGGGAGCGCCTGGATCCGATCCCACCACAGCTTTCCCGTGCCTCTCCTCATCGAACAGGGCACCGAGGATCTCTACGTGAGCCCGTCGATGACCATCGAGTTTGCCCGGGGGCTCTCGGGCGATGTGACTCTGAAGGTCTGGGAAGGACTGGCGCACGAGCTTCACAACGAAACGAGGAAGGACGAGGTGATCGACACGATCATCGCGTGGATCGATGCGCACATCCGCTGAGTCGTCTGCCCGCCGCTCCTGTGATTGTCCGTCAGGGCGCCGTGTATTTCAGGAAGTCATCCCTCTTCACGTTCTGCACGAGTGCGGGATCCCCGAGGACGATCCAGAGCATCTGGTTGTCGACAAGGTATTTTTTCGTCACCCGCACGACGTCCTCCGCGGTCACTGCGCCAATCCTGTCGATCAGGAGGAGATAATGGCGATAGTCGCCGTGATAAAAGACCGAGCCGGCGATCTGTGACGCGATGAGCCTGTTCGTCTGCTGACCCGAATAGAACTGGGTGAGGAACTTCAGCTTGTAGAACGGCAGCGCCTGCGCGATCGGCACGAATGACGCCGACTGCGCCGCGGCCGCGCTGCCCAGCCCGCTTTTCCCTGCGGCGGACACCGTGACGTTGCCCGACATGCTCTGGCCTGAGGCGAGCACGCCGATGGCCTCGTCCACAAGCGGTTTGACCTTGCCCGGCACCGTTGTGCGGAACACCGTGATGTCGCCGTAACTTGCCGTGCCGCCGTCGAGACTGGCTTCCACGCTGTAGCAGGCTCCGTTGCGCGTGCGCAGGATCTCGAAGAGGATGTCGTCGAGCAGGTTGAAGGCGACAAGCGATGCGGCGTAGTCCGGGCTGTCGGGCGCCGGCATCGCGAATTGCCCTTTTGCGTATGCCAGGCCTTCCGAACGGGGAAACGGGACCACGAGGAGGTCAGGCGTTATGGTGCCCAGGAATGACGGGACGGGCGGCCGTGAGGAGGTTCCTCGGGGGAGAGAACCGAATGACTCATTGAGCAGGGGAACCAGGGTTTTCGGATCGAAGTTGCCCACCGCGATGAGGATGAGCCTCCCCGCGGTGACAGCCTGGCCGTAATAGGAGCGAACGTCATCGAGTGAAATCCGGTCCAGCGAATCCCCGACTCCCTCCCACGATGCCCCGTAGGGATGACCGGCAAAAAACTTCTCATCCAGGCGCAGCCCCGCGGCAGAGAAGGGGTCGCTTTCTTCCTGTTGTTTCTGCAGCTTGAAGTCGCTCACCACGCGGGGGAACTCCTCCTCGTTCCAGGAAGGGTGCAGGAAAGCGTCCGCGTACATCGGGAAGAGGCGGGGAAAGTAGGTGTCGATGGTGACAAGGTCGAACGAAGTGAGGTCGAAGGAACCGTAGCGGGGAACAATATCGGAGGTTGTCTCGAAAGTCATCCGCTGGATGTCCGCGTACGTGTAATGCGCCGATCCGCGCGTGAGCATCGTGAGCATGACCGCTTCCAGCCCGGCCTTGTCCAGAGGAGTGTAGGAGACGTGGCCCGTGAGGACCGCCTTCAAAGTGAGGATCCTGTTGCTCGTCGAGCGCTTGATCACGACGGGAATCCCGTTCTTCAGTGTCGCGGTGGAAAAGGATCCCAGGTTTTCCTTTGCAAACCCGTTGATCGCCGCCGTGTCGAAAAGCGCCTGCTCGCGGGTGAGATCGATGGCCTGAGCGGCCGCCCCGAAGGGAAGAACCAGGGCCGCGGCAAGCGCAGCGGCCCGAATGCCACGGAATAACGTGGCGGCACGAATGACATGAAATACCATAGCGGCTCGGTGCCTCGTCTTTTTCATTGTCCGCCTCCCCGGGCCGAGTCCGCCCACCAGTACGCATTGTCCTTTGTGATCGAAACCCAGTTCTCGCGCGCCGCGGCGTCCTTCTCACGGTCGAAGTCCTGCTGATTCATGCGTATCGAGAGGACACTGGGCCGATTGATGATGTACGTGGCGATGAACTGGGTGATGTCGGCAGGAGTGATCTTCTGCAGGGCGTCGGCATAACCGAGGTAATACGCGGTGCTCGCGGAGGCCCACCAGAAAGCGAGGGTCCCGATGAACCCGCTCGCCGTCTCCCTTTCCCAGATGCGGTCATCGGCAATCTGCCGCGTGAGCACCTGGTAGTCTTTCGCGCCGAAGTACGCGGGGTCCGAGGAGATCGCCGCCATTTCGTCCAGGAAAGCTTTCTTGAGCGCCGCCGCCCTCTGGAAGGTGTCCTGGCCCGGCATCACGGTCAGGTATGTGGAGAAGCTCAGCGCACCTCCGTCGCGGCGTGTCAGGTACCCCGCGGCGATGTCGTCCTTGTTGTATTGCCCGGGAACTTTCTTGAAGAGAGTGTTGCGGAACCTTCCATTGGGATCCTCGAGGAGCTTCGACCAGACATCGGCGGAATAGGTGTCAGCAGCGCTTTGCCGCACGTCGGGGCCTTCGAAACGAAGATCCACCGAAACAAGGCCCGCGTACATCTGCTCATCGGCGGACACCATGGAGAGGTCCTTCTGCAGGGCAGGATGGGGCGGGGAAGGGGAGGCCCATGGATCCTTGGCCATTTTCCAATCCCCGAAGTACTTCTGCGCGGCGGCACGCACCGCGCCGGGGTCCACATCGCCGCCGACGAAGAGCGCGGCATTGTTCGGAACGTACCAGGTATCGCGCATGTCGCGGAGCGTCTGCACCGTTGCGGACCGCACCAGCGGCTCCGAGCCCGCGACGTCCTTGCGCCAGGGGTATTTCCAGAACAGCGCCTTCTGGATCGCCGAGCCATAGATATTGCCAGGATCGCTGAATCCGGCGAGGATCTCGCTCACCACAACGTCTTTTTCCGTCTGAAGCTCCGCGGGGTCCAGGAGCGGGAACCGTACTGCGTCCGCCCAGAACTCGATGCCCCTGGCCGTTCTGTCCGACGGGACCGTGAAGAAATACGACACGCTCTCCTGAGACGTGCCCCCGTTCCAGTCCGCCACGCCAAGATCCTTCATGGCGGCCTGCAGGGCAGTCTGGTTGGGGTATGCGCGGTTGCCTTTGAACAGCATGTGCTCGTACAGGTGGAAGAGTCCCGCCGTCTGCGGCGTCTGGCTGATCGCACCGGTACGGAAAGTGACCTGGATCCGCGCAAGGGGCACCGTGTGATTCTCCACGACGAATACTTCAAGGCCATTGTCGAGCCTGAATGTCTGGAGTCCCGTGACATCCCGCGCCTGGGCGGCGGCACCGGCCAGCG
>JBEKTX010000121.1:0-15723 GCA_049515615.1 Spirochaetia bacterium | reverse complement strand
TGCTGCTGGCCAACCCCGAGGTTGGTCACGACGGATGTCGGAGTAATGCGAAGGTGGTATTCATCCAGCACCTTTTGCGTCTCGTGGTAGAGCCTGTTCCAGTTGATGATGCCGCTCCGGTTCGGCTCGCGACCCAGGTAGATATTCTCCCCCACGGTCATGAGCGGTATCAGGGCGAGCTCCTGGTACACGATGGCAATCCCTTTTTTAATGGCCTGCTGTATCGAATCCCGCTCGAAGCGCAGCTCCTCTCCTTGGTACAAGATGCGCCCCTTGTAGGATTCGAAAGGATAGACGCCCGCGAGGATCTTCATGAGAGTGGATTTACCAGCGCCGTTCTCGCCGCAGATACCGTGGATCGTTCCCCGCTTCACAGAAAAGGTGACGTCGCTCAGGGCAACGACACCGGGGAACTCCTTGGTCACGTGCTGAATGTCAAGGATGAGGTCGTTTGTTTCGCTCATGCTGGCCATGCCCCTCGATAAAAGGAGGCGAGGGCGTATGCCCTCGCCTCCCCGTACAGCAAGGATGTAATGGGAACGCAGCGGCTGCGCCGCGCTCACTCGATGCAGGCAATTATGGTCTCGGCGGCTTCAGGGAATCCGGAACATCACGATACACATCGTCGTAGCTCTGGAACCCGCTCTTCACGATCTGATCGTAGACATTGGACTTGTCGACCTGGACGACGGGAAGGAACTTGCAGGGCACCTGCCCCTTCTGATTCTTGTCCAATGTGATGTCCGAGAGATTGTACATCTTCAGTCCTTCGATCGGCTGTCCCTTTGCAAGCTTGATTGCCATGTCGATGGCCATTGGCGTGAGCAGCCGGACGTCTTTGTAGACAGTGACGGTCTGCTCGCCCCTCACGATTGAGTTGCAGCCCGCGGCAGTGGCGTCCTGACCGGAGATCGGCACCTTGCCGGCCAACCCTTGGGCCTTCATTGCCTGGAGAGCGCCGAGGGCGGTCCCGTCGTTCGAGGCGACGACCGCATCGATGTTGTTATGCTGCGCGGTGAGGACATTCTCCATGATCTTGGTCGCAGTCGGGGGATCCCAGTTATCCACCCACTGGTCGGCAACGATCTTGATCTTCCCGCTGTTGATGAGCGGCTTCAGGACCTCCATCTGTCCATTGCGGACGAGGACGGCGTTGTTGTCCGTCGGGCTTCCGCCGAGGAGCATGAAGTTTCCATGGTCCAAGGCCTTGACAACCCCTCGGGCTTCCGCCCGCCCTACCTCGGTGTTGTCGAACGAGATGTAGGCAGAGATGTTCTTCGACTTGATGAGCCGGTCGTAGGCGATGGTTTTCACCCCGGCCTTGGCAGCTTCATCCACTGCCGTGGCAGCCGCCGCGCCATCCTCTGCGATGATGATGATGACGTCGACCCCTTGCAGCGTCATGTTCTCAATCTGGTCGTTCTGCAGCTTCGCGTCGTGGTTGGCGACCTGCGAGACGACCTGAACGCCCTGAGCAGCGGCAAGCTTGGTCATGAGGGCATCTTCGATCGGCCAGCGCTCGGTGGCGAAGTCCGAGAACGAGAGCCCGATCTTGATCGTTTTGGCTGGGGCAGCAAAAATCATGCCGCCAAGCAGCAGGAATGTGAGCAATACGAGACATGCTTTCCTCATAGGGAAAACCTCCTTGAATTGAGATACGGTTCATAAGTAGCAATCCGCGTGCCAAGCTCGTAACAACAAGTCTTACCACAACTCTTTTTGCGATAAGTAGTTGCATACTTGGATTCTCCGAGACTCCGGCGAAAGAAGCACATGGTGTAAGAATTTACCCACTTTCGCTTTCCCATAAACTACACAGTTTCCCACGGATTTAGCTCCTCTGAGGCATCGGCCTTTTATCCGATTGCACGATATTGTATCATGACCTTATGGCATTTACGATCCTCATCGTCGACGACGAATGGGAGGTATGTCTCTCCCTTGCCGAAGTGCTCCAGTCCAAGGGGTATATGACCCTCCATGAGGATGATCCGCTCAAGGTCCTCGCTCTCCTCGGCCAGGAGAACGTGGACCTGATTCTCATGGACGTCCGGATGCCGGCTCTCGGAGGCATCGACCTGCTGAAAATATTGCGGAAGACCCACCCGCTGCTCCCTGTCATCATGATCTCGGGATACGCATCCGTGGAGAGCGCCGTACGCGCGATGAAGTACGGAGCCCTGAACTTCTTCGCAAAGCCGGTCCAGCTCTCCGAGCTGTTCCAGGAGATCCATCATCTGGAACGCTCCGTGCGCATCAAGCGGCCCGTGATGACGAGCACGGATACCATCGTCACGGCGAATGAGAAAGTGGGGGAGGTGTTGAGCCTGGTGCAAAAGGCGGCCCCGACCGAGGCATCTGTGATCATCATTGGGGAGAGCGGCACGGGGAAGGAGCTCATCGCAGATCTCCTCCATCACGCGAGCAAGCGCAAGAACAACGCCTACATCAAGGTGAACTGTGCGGCAATTCCCGACAACCTTCTGGAGAGCGAGATGTTCGGCCACGAGAAGGGAGCCTTCACTGACGCGCAGAGCCAGCAGAAGGGCAAGATCGAGCTGGCCGATGGCGGCACCATTTTCTTCGACGAGATCGGCGACATGAGCCTGCAGACGCAGTCCAAGATGCTGCGCGTGCTCCAGGAGAAGCATTTCACCCGGCTCGGCGGCTCGGTCCCGATCCAGGCGGACTTCCGCATCATTGCGGCGACGAACAAGAGCATCGAGAGCATGATCGCGCAGGGTTCCTTCCGCGAGGATCTCTTCTATCGATTGTCCGTCATCACCCTGAAGCTTCCCCCGCTGCGGGAGCGCGGGGAGGATATCGTGCCTCTCGCCCTCCACTTCATCGGAGTTTTCAACCAGGTCTACGGAAAGAACGTCCTGGGCATCTCGGAGAAGGTGATCGAGACTTTGGAGGGGCACAGCTGGCCGGGCAACGTCCGGGAGCTGAAGAACATCATCGAGCGGGCCGTGATCTTCTGCGAAACGGACCTGATCGAGCCCCGGGATCTCCCCGAGCAGTACCGCATCGTCGATCGGAGCGCCGCAGGATTCGAAGCCATCAAGGAGTTCTCCACGGAGAAGGCGCGCGCAGTGATCCGCGAGGCGCTTCGGCAGACGAACGGGATCAAGGGAGAGGCGGCGCGCCTGCTGAAAATAACCCGCAAGACCCTCTACAACAGGATGAAGAGGCTGAACCTGGAATGAGCGCAGACCGAGCCGAGGCTCTGGACGACCTGGAATCGCCCCCCCTTCGCGCCGTCTCCAACCGCCACATCCTTCGGATGCGTGGAATCCACGTGGAGTACAACGGCGTGCCGGCGCTGAAGGGAGTGGACTTCGACTTGTACGAGGGGGAGATCCATGCGCTGGTAGGCGAGCATCGAGCCGGCAAGTCGTCCCTGGTCAAGCTCATGAGCGGCGCTGTCCAGAAGAGTCAAGGCGAGATCATCTACCGGGGCGTCGAGGTGAAGTCCTTTTCTCCCGAAAGCGCGATCCAGGCCGGCATCGGCATGGTCTATCAGAACCTCAATGTGATCCCGAACCTCAATGCCATGGAGAACATCTTCGCGGGGCGGATGATCCAGCGGCGACTCAGGGGGCTCAATCGCCGCCGCATGTTCAGCATCTGCGCGGCGCTTTTCCGAAGGCTGAACATCGAAATGGACCTCGAGCTGCCGCTGTACCGCCTCTCGCAGGCGCAGCAGCTCATGGTGGAGTTCGCGCGCATGCTGTTCCTGAATCCCCGGCTCATGATCCTCGACGAGCTGTCCAACAAGCTCACCCCGGAGGAGATGGCGACGATCTACGACATCGTCTCGGAGTTCCGCAGCCAGGGGAAGAGCATCATCTACATCACGCACGACATGGAGGAGACACTGAAGATCGCGGACCGCGTCACCATCCTCAAGGACGGCTACCGCAGGGGAACAGAGCGTGTGGCAGACCTGGATCGCTTCCGACTCTTCGAGCTGACCTACTCGTTCGCGCTCGGCAAGAGGGAGATAGAAGCCAACCGCATGCAGTTCTACCTGCTGAAGCGATACAGCGAAAGCTTCATCCGGCACCTCCCCATCGGCATCATGATTCTCGACGCGGACGACGTGGTGCAGCTGGCCAATTTTGCCGGAATCGAAAACATGCAGCTCGGCCCCGTGCAGGTGAACACACATTCATTCGATGCGCTGCTCGCGGGCACGGGATTCCCCATTGCCCGCGACATTCGCGAGAAGGTGGCGGCGCGGGAAGAGTACGTGTGGGAGGAGGTCCGCGTCGGGGACGATAAGCAGGTGAGGGTCGACGTCTTTCCGCTGCGCGACGACGAGAGCTCCTTCATCGGGACCGTTCTTCTGGTCCACGATGTGTCGATCGATCGCTACATGAAGGATTACCTGATCAGGGCCGAAAAGATGGCGACGGTTGCGGAGGTCGCCGCGGGGGTGGCTCATGAAATCAATAATCCCCTCTTCATCATCCGCAACTACGTGGAGCTGTTGAAGAACAAGAAGCTCGACCCCGACGATGCGGAGAGAATCGCAAAGATCGAGAAGGAGCTCGGTCGGATCGTGGAGATCATCGGCAGCCTCCTGTCATTCTCCAAAGTCAAGGAGCTGCCGGAGAGCCGGACGAACCTCGTTGAAGTGATTGAGGAGGCGATCCTCCTGCTCCAGCACAACCTCTCCAAGAAGAACATTCGCCTCGACAAGGAGTTGTGCGCAGGACGCGTGGAGATCGTGGGCGAGGAAAACCGTCTGAAGCAGCTCTTCCTGAACCTGCTCCTCAACAGCATCGACGCCGTGCTCGACGGAGGCATCGTGCGCGTGAAGCTTCTTGCGCACATAGAGGACCGTTTCGCGGAGGTGACGGTTGAGGACAACGGCTACGGGATCCCCGCCGACATCCAGGGCAAGATTTTCAATCCCTTCTTCAGCACGAAGATGAACAAGAAGAACACCGGGCTTGGCCTCTCGATATGCCAGCACATTGCAGAGGCGCACAATGGAATCATTACCTTCACGAGCACACCGGGACATTTCACCGAGTTCAAGGTGAAGCTGCCGCTGAACTGAGAGCAGCATCGCAATAGATCAAGGATTTCAGCCCTGATCATCGAATTGACGCTCATTCAGGCGTCGCACAGCCCCGAGCGGCTTTCCGGAGGGCATCATGAGACCGGCAGGACGATCCTGGAGCTCATGATGGAGATGAATCGGTCCGCCGGCTCGACTCTCGTCTTTGCCACGCATGACCCTGCCGTGGCGCGCCACGCGGGCGGCTCGTCACCATGAGCGACGGCCGCATTGTCGAGGACAGGGAAGTCGCATGAAGGACCTCATCATCGCTTGGCGGAGTCTCAGGCATGCGCGCCGGACCACTGTCACGGTCTCCGCTCTCGTTGTCGACCCAGTTCATTCCTCCCTGAGGCGTTCGCTACGTGCACTACCATGGGCTGTACTCCTGCCGATGCAAGGCGCGGTGGCAGCGCTGGCTTCACGTCGCACGTGCGGCCCCAGCAGCCTGGAAAGACTCACACCCCGAGCAATTGCCTACCGACCCTGATCCCGCCCGAACGCAGACCGCGCCCCAGGCTGCCCGCTCAAGATAGGAAGGGCACCGCCCGGTCCCGATCCCAGCTTCCCGTTCTGGCCGGTCAGGATGTGCACAAGGAACTTGGCCGCTGCAAAAACACCGACGAGCAAAGAAAATCCGGAAAGCCCGGATAGACGTTTCCTACTTTGCATGATGCCTCCACTCGGGAATGCCGTTGTGGGAAGACGGCCAATTATGGGCACGCAGACACTGTCCTGTCTTTGGACGCATCGGCTTTTTTTGCACTTTCTGGTTTCTGATGCGGGAAAATACATGAAATAGCCGGGCAGTGCAAAGACAGAGCGCTCGCGCTGCCGGTATCATTCGCGCTGTTCCTTCGGAGGAAAAATGGACACAATTGAAAAGCAGAAACAAGAAGGCCTGAAACGGAGCCTGCCGACTTTCGCGTTGCTCGTTGGAGCGTTCGCCGCAGTGAAGCTCGCCATCCATCTCCTGACGGCAACGGGCTACGGCTATCTCTGCGATGAGCTGTATGCGATCGATATGAGCAAGCACCTTGCCTTCGGCTACGTAGACCTTCCGCCGCTCGTACCCGCCCTGCTGGCCGTGAACCGTGCGCTGCTGGGCGACTCGCTTTTCGCGCTCCACGTGCTGCCGGCGCTTGTCGGGTGCGCCACGCTGGTATTTCTGTGCCTCATCACACGGGAGCTCGGCGGCAGGCTATTTGCCGTTGCGCTTCTGTACAAGCCGATCAAGGCAGGGCCGTTTCCGACGACAGACTTTCCGCCCCTCCTGGAGAACCGGCTCGGTTGGGACGAGCTGGCCCAGACCGTCGCTTCCGTGTACCAAGGCCTCCCTGCCGGGGAACGAGCGGTCACAGGAATCTACGCCGATTGGTTCGGCCCGGCAGGCGCCATCAACCACTACGGCCGGGCCTACGGTCTTCCTCCCGCTGTGAGCGGCCACTTGACGTACTACCTGTGGGGCCCCGGCTCCTCGTGGCAGGAGATGATCATTGCCACCCTGGGGATCGACCGGTTTCGGTCCTTCTTCGAGGACATCCAAGTAAAGGCAGTCTTCACGAACGAACATGTCTCGCCGATCAGTACAAGGATTGGTGTCTTTGTGTGCAAGCGCCCGAAAACAAGCGCGAAGGTGATCTGGGCGTACTTGAAGATGTACAAGTAGCGGCTCGCCGCCCCGGAATCTCATCCGCCACGGCCTGCGGAAGCTGCCAGCGGATGGAGTCGCCCGGCCTTATTAAAGAAATAGATGACTTTAATAAAGGAGGAATGTTTTATGAAAAAATATTCGGTGGCAGCATACTTTGCCTTGCTGGTTACGTTTTTTGCCGTCGTGAAGTTTGCCATTCATATTCTCACAGCGCAAGGTTACGGCTACTTCGGCGATGAGCTTTACACAATCGCCTTGAGCAAGCACCTCGCCTTCAGCTACCTCGACCTTCCACCGCTCGTGCCGCTCCTCGTGGCAGCAAGCCGCACGCTGTTGGGGGAATCCTTGTTGGCATACCACATATTCCCCGCCCTTGCCGGTTCCGCGACTCTCGTTTTTGTATGCCTCATTACTAGGGAGTTCGGCGGTAGGCTCTTCGCCGTGACGGTTGCCGCGCTGGGCTTCATCATAACGCCGATGTGGCTCATCACGAACTCGTTCTTCACCTACGACGGCATCAATCAGCTCGCGCTTGCCGTGTTTCTCTATGTTCTTGTCCGTTACATACGCACGGGGAAGAAGAAGCTCTGGATAGGCATCGGTCTGGCTGCGGGGATCGCCTTCATGACCAAGGCAACTATTCTTATCTCCGCGCCCGGCATCCTGATCGCTCTGCTCGCTACAAAGAACAGGAAAGACTTTCTCACGCCGTGGCCGTGGATCGCCGTTGGGCTGTTTGCTTTGGTCATATCGCCATGGGTGATGTGGGAGGTTGCCAATCACTGGCCGACTCCCGAATACTGGTTTGGGCATACACGCTGGTTTTACAGGTACTCAATTCCGGAGTACTTCATCAACATCTCGCTCAACATGAATCCGATGCTCATGCCTCTGCTTGGCGTCGGATTGTACCGCATCTTCAGGCGCTTCGGAGATACGTACTACAGCTTCTTCGGCATTGTGTTTCTCGTCACCATGGTCGTCGTCTATATGCTTCATGCCCGGGTATTTGAGCTTGCTCACCTCTTCGTGCCGCTCCTGTCGGCCGGCGCGGTATTCGTTGAAGAGAAGCTTGCCCGTATGAAACTGCGGAGAGCGTTTGGAATTGTCGGCGTCTCATTCCTCCTGGCCGGGGGCGCCCTGGTCGCTCCGGCTTCATTGCCGATACTTCCGCTGGACTTATTGCCAGCGTATTCCGGAACCTTCGGGTTCCTCTTTAAACCAGTGAAGGATTACACAATTCCAAAACCGCCGTATCCCTGGCATTTCTCAATGAGGATCGGTTGGGAGGAATTGGTGAGCAAAGTCGCCGAGGTGTATGACGGCCTCCGGCCGGAAGACCGGGAGAAAGCCGTGATCTGGACATCATTGTTCAACGAAGCGGGCGCAATCGATCTGTACGGCCCCAGGTACGAGCTTCCCCACGCGGTGAGCGGACATTTGCAGTACTACATATGGGGGCCGGGACAGAAGTCCTGGGATATCGTAATAGCGGTCACTTCGGATTTGAGCCGGATATCCCAATGCTATTGGGAAATAGAAAAGAAAGCCTATGTCGGGAACCGCTTCTGGCCGTACGGAGACTACATATGCGTGTGCAGAGTGCGCCAAAATAGTATGAGCAAAGAGGTAATCTGGCTTCGCCTTAAGGAGTGGTAGAGAAGCGCCCTTTGATGGCTCGTGATGTCCTACCGCAATTCAATTCGAGAGGCAATGAGATGTCGGCTTCACATAACATATCTATGTAGCCGGTTTTGAGTTGAATTGGAAAAAGAGCCAGTTTGCGCTGCATCGAGGAACATAGTCTCTTTCATGCAGCCTAACCCCTGCCTCCGTCTTGTTCTCTCGCAAAGCATCAAACCGCGAGACAGGGCTGCTATGAACCGGCGAAAGCCTATCTAGGACGAGAGTTCCATGAATCTCGTGGACCCCGTTTCAACTTTCCTGACCGCTCGCAGAGGATGCGACACGGCCCGCACACCGCCGTGGCGATCCCGGCCTAACGGAGGCCGGCGAATATCAAGCCCGGCGCCGGTGGTCTTAAGCCAAGCGTGCGATGAGTCTACGCCGCTGCCTTGAATCTCCGTTCGAGGAACACGCCGGCGAGCGCAGCGCCCAGCCACGCGAGACCCGTGCAGATCAGCATCACGACGCGAAAAGCATCAAGCATCGACGAACGCCAGGCGAATTGCCGACTGAGGACTGCCGATAGTATGCTTCAGTGTTTGACTCGGATCGGTGGATGGTCTTGACCCGGGTCTCTTGCTCATTAACGAACCTTGCGATACGATGAGCCGACATCGAGGTGCCAAACCTTGCCGTCGATGTGAACTCTTGGGCAAGATCAGCCTGTTATCCCCGGAGTACCTTTTTCCGGTTTGAGGCTCATCCACTCACCACCGCCAGATCACCAAGAGCTCTGACCTGCTCGACATGTACGTCTCACAGTCAGGCTCCCTTATGCCCAGGGGTGAGTGCAAGAGAAAGACCGGGGCGTGCCCCGCCCGAGGGATTCCCTTTTACCCGGGGCGCCTTCTCCGCCGCCCTCAGGCGGGTCGCGTGCTGCGCTCCAAGTCCTCGGCGAACGGCCCACCCGCGGAGAGTGGTGCTGATATCCGCCGTTGCATCGGCCTGGCACGGCGCCTGTGGGCTTTCCGCTCCGCCCGCTCACGCATTCCGTCACGGCAATTGCCTCGAGCTCTCAGATGCTTGTGCTTATTGCGTGGACGGGCAGCTGGCGCTGCCGTTTTATCTACCAACAAGTATCCGCCAATATCCACAGGTACTCTCATGCATGCAGGAAGCATCTCAAGCGACCCTTCTGCCTTGCGAGAAGAAACCATATGCCCAGCGGGGCACCAGTCCTCTTCAGTTGGTTTTCCGTCACCATTTCCCCGGGTTCGCCGAGCTCTACGATCAGCACTTCGCGAAGGAGTTCGGCCTGTTCCGCCTACCCCGTATCACCCGCGTCGCCCAGAAGCTCCTCCGCTGCGGCGACTACACCCAGGGCGTCGCGCGTATCCAGTGCACCAATCCTGAGTGCCGATTCGAGTTCTTCCGGCCCTTTTCATGCAAAGAGTTCTACCTCTGCCCTTCGTGCTCGCAGAAGCGCACCCTGCTGTTCGCCGAGTACCTGGATCAGCAGCTCCTGCTCACCCTGCCCCACCGCCAATTCGTCTTCTCCATTCCCAAGGCCCTTCGCGTTTTCTTCCGCCACGACCAGCGGTTGTTCTCCGATGTCTCGTCTCTGATTTCTTCCCTGATCACCGACTTCTACCAGGCAGCAGCAAGAACGAGCATCAGGAGCGCGGCGGTCATAGCCTATCAACCCTTTGGCGACCTGCTGCGATTCAACTCCCATTGGCACGCGCTCATTCTGGAAGGAGGGTTCGACGCTGAAGGTCAATTCGTGTTCCTCCCTATCCATGACACCCAGAAACTCACCGAATGCTTTCGCCGGCGGGTCATCGGGCTGTTCCTTCGCAAAAACCTCATTACCGAAAGCTTCTCAGAAATGCTGCTGAGCTGGAGGCACTCCGGTTTCAGCGTGGACAACTCGGTACGCGTGGCAGGCGCCGATCACAAGCCGCGCGTGTCCCTCGCACAGTACATCGCCCGCGCTCCCTTCTCCTTGGAAAAGCTGCGCTATGACGAGCTGGCCGGGAAAGCACTCTATCACTCCACCTACTACCCTTACCTCGGGGAGAATCTGAAAGTCTGGGATGCCCTGGACTTCCTCGCCCTCGCCACTTCCTTCATTCCGCCGCAGGGCGTGCGACTTATCAGGTACTTTGGATTGTATTCATCGCGCAGCCGATGCAAATGGCCCCTTTGGCAGCACGTGGCAGCTCACGCCCCCCTGGGATGGAAGCGGACGTACGAGCAAGACAGCACGAACTCCAAACCCGAGCCACTCACGCGCACCCTCCCCGAATCCGCCTCGCGCTCCGCATGGGTGCGGCTGATCGCCCAAGTCTACGAGGTCAATCTCAAAGGCGGCAGCTGTTTGCGCAGCAAACAGCGAGAGCCCGTTGGTCTGTCCCCGTTGCGCCTCGCAAATGCGAGTGCTGGCCGTCATCACCGATGCCGCCGAGGTGAAGAAGATCCTGCGCCACCTCATCAAGATAGGTTGCCCTCCTCCGGGCTTGGATCCCTCGCTGCTGAATTGATTGTCCAGAGCATCGCCCTGTGGGGCGTCTCGCATGTCGAAAAGTGCTGTTTTCGTCGTGGGGTTTTCATTCTGGCGCTCGGCGCCGTCCACTGATCGAATCAGAGGAAGGTATGAAGTTCTTGGCAACCTTCAAAAAATGGAGCTAGTGGATGAAAAGTACGAAATGGAAAACCGTCATTCGGCCTATCATTCGATGAGCGCTTTGACGCACTTTGGGCGAAGGCAACCCCCGCACAGCGCGAGGCGCATAGCAAGTACGTCAACCGCGGCAGGGGCTGATTCTTGAAAAGGGCCTACAGAGGCCCGAGGTCTTGCCGAGTGTCGAAAGACCGAGACTGGAGCTGAGGACGCCGCGAGGGGAATGCAAACCGTGCACGGCACGCTGCAGCCTGGCAAGCGCGAAGAAAACACCGGGGGAGGGACAACGGCGGCGGTCACGAGGACCTAAGCGCCGAGCAATCGGCGGGGTGGAACGAGTGAACGGGAACGGCAAGGCATGAGTCACGATACGAGAGAGCCCGAAAGCGGCTCTGAGGTGAGAGGTATGCCCGACATGAGCACGCCGCAGGCGGCAGCGTTCCTCGGCATCGCGGTTCCAATGCTTTACGCATGGACGGCTGAAGGGCGGATCCCGTTCTATCGAGTCTCTCCTCGACGTCTGCGTTTCGACCCGGTGAGCTGGAGCGGTGGATTCAGGCGCGCAAGGTGCCTGAGCTCGTGCGAGGAGTTAGACAATGATTTCCACAACGGCCATATATCAGCTTGCGTCTTTTCCTCCTGGCAACCCGCCAAGGTCCTTCTCTTTCGCCTTCAACTTTGAGCAGACGAGCGAAATCTACACCGTCCTCTACGGCACCGGCCCCCTGTAAGTAAAGTAGACGGCAAACCCTCGTCGCGTTTGTCCTACGCAAAACCTTGAGCGTAAAATTTTGGAGATTTGCTTCGAGGACCCGCCATGCGTGAACATTTTGCTGTTCTGCGTGAAGGTTTGGATATAACTTATTAAAACCGCGGAGGTGATTTGTGAAAAGACTCGCATGGCCAACCCTCATCCTGTGCTTCTTAATTTCGGGTCCAACAGTGGTGATAGCGACACCGCAGTCAATGCTTTCATTGCTATCACAGGGACTCAATCTCGCGACTAGCTTTGCAAATATTGTGGCTACTCAAAGCAATCCTGAGGGAGAAATCAAGATAGTTAATAACAACAAATTTGTCGGTGATCAGCTAGTTAGTATACCGGAAGCAGGTATAAATAACGTTCTCGTCCGCGCAGGTGGTAGCGCTGATTTTACTGTCCGTCCCGGGAACTATACAGTACATTTTGCTACCGCAAGCGATCATTACCCACTATCTCAAGAGAGTGTATCCTTGCCGGATAATCAAGTTTTTACTATTACGCTAATTCAACCCGATCCTGCCTGGATTAAAAAGTGGGAAGAGGAGAACGCAAAGATACTTAGGGACTATGTTGAATATCCCCAAAAATTAGCGGACGCAAAAGCTACGTATAAGCGAGGCGACTATGCCACCGCTTTGCAACTTTTTCTGGCAATAGGCGACGACTTAGAGGCGCAGGGATACATCGCATCCATGTACTACTTCGGAAAAGGCATTCAGAAGGACTACGCTCAAGCAGCCGCCTGGTACCTCAAGGCTGCTAACCGACATGATAGTATCCCCGTCCAGCAGACAATAATAGCGCAACTTCAGCTTGGGTGGATGTACTATTACGGCCAAGGTGTGGCGAAGGACTACGCTCAAGCAGCCGCCTGGTACCTCAAGGCTGCTAACAACGACAATGTAGACGCGCAGTATTGGCTAGCGTGGATGTACTACCTCGGCGAAGGCGTGCCGCAGGACTACGCTCAGGCAGCCGCCTGGTACCTCAAGGCTGCTAAGCAATTTGATAGAGATGCGGAATATGCTCTGGGATTTTTGTACTATAAAGGCCAAGGCGTGCCGAAGGACTACGCTCAATCAGCCGATTGGATGGAACAGGCGGCCAACGATGGAGACGTCAAAGCCCAGCTCTTCCTCGCGAACTTGTACTGCGAAGACGAAATGCACGACTATGTTGGAGCTTATGTTTGGTTCACCGTAGTTGCCTCAGATTCCTCACCAGCCGAAAAAGATTTAAAAGATGAGGCCAATGCGGATCGCGCTAAATTAGAGCAAAAAATGACATCCACAGAGATTGCAAAAGCCAAAAAACTGGCCAGCGAGCAGGCGATCAGATGGTTGAGCCCACGGCGGTAATCGGACAGCGAATGACTCTTTGGTCGCAGTTTCCAGTCCTTCCGCGATTTTTTGGTCTCCTAGCGGACGCACATCGGCCGCGGGGCGCTGGGCAGGCCGCGCACGGGATCACGCAATTCGCCAGAAACATCCATTCCACAGCTCGTCCGCCGGCACACCTCCCACCCGGCCCTCCCCATTGAATCTGCGAAGGAACTCGCTGCGCAGGACGGGCGGGAGCTGTTCGATGCGCTGGAGCAAGTGGAGTGCGACTACCTAGAGGCCTTCACCGTGAGCCCCATAACCGCGTTGCGCGCAATCAAGGCACAGGAGCCGTACCTGCCCACGGGACGGCAGCAACCTATCGAACCCGCACCGGCCGCGGAGCCCTCTGGCAGGCTGCGCAGCGGATTTCGCAATTCTCCAGGACCTCGGTCCCCCAAGTTGATCTCCGGCACTGCCGCCAACCGCCCTGTGGAGTCCGTCAGCCTTATTGTGCAGCGGGCCCTGCGACCGTGACTCTCGCGCTGGCATTCACACCAGCCCCCCCTGAATTTGGCTGTTTAACAGCGGACCGGCTGGAGTCTCGCAGCCTGACTCTCGCGCCGACATTCGAGGCCGGTCAGGCCTCCGAGAGTAGCTCGTCGATACCCTTCCGTTAATGGCGGCTCCTGTTCTTGCCAGCCATAGGAAAACCGGCGTGCTACGGCATCGTGCTCAGCACGCGGCAGGCCGCCCCGACATCGCGGCTTTCCCAGCATCGGGTACAACGGGGAGAGAAGGCAGCGCAGCACGTGCGAGCGCGGCGTTGGGACAGGGCTACGCCTATGACGTAAGCGCTAATTAAACCGCACCTACCGCCGGCCTTCGATAGATGGCATCTTTGCCCGAGCAATCGATCCAACGGAGGCAAAGATGAAGTCCCAGAAGCTGGAGCTTTGGAAGAGACGACGCAAGGCGTTCGAAAAGAGTGGGTCAACGCGTCGAGCTTTCTGTGCAAAGAATCATCTGAAACTATCCACTTTGGATTACTGGTTTTCACGGATCCGCGATGCAGAGAGGTCTCACGGGCTCATCGAATTGAAGGCGCAAGCGATTCCAACCGTGACGAGTTGTCTTGAGGTCGTCGTCGCCGACAAGTACCGCGTTGAAATACGAGAGGGCTTTAATGTGCAGCTATTCGGAGAGATCGTCAAAGCTCTGGAGAGCCTAGGATGATCCTCGATTGGACCAAGGTCCGTATGTTCATGAAGCCCGGACCGATTGACGTGCGAAAGCAAATCAACGGCCTTTCGATGCTCGTCTCCGAGGAGCTTCACATGGATCCATTTGAAGGGAACCTGTTCCTTTTCTGCAACAAGCACAGACGCATCCTGAAAATCATCTACCGGGACAAGAACGGTTTCTGTCTGTGGCTGAAGCGCCTGGAGAAGGACAAGTTTCCCTGGCCGACAAACCAGACGGAGGCGGCAGAGATCACGGGAGAGCAACTGGGCTTTCTTCTGCAGGGCATTGATTTCTGGCACGCCCACAAAAAGCTGGATTACCGACAAGTTTCCTGATTTTCTTCTCCAAAATCATTGACCTCTTTCATTGTGCTCTGTTGCAGTTCAGCGCGTCATGGGAGGGGAAACAGCCGTCTTGCCCGCGGACGTTCCGGGGCTTCATGCTCCACCATAGTCACGTGCTGACCATCAGAGGCGATAGCTATCGACTGCGAGAGAAGAAACGCTCTGGACTTCTGAAGGTTCCGACGGAGGCGGCCAAGAAATGACGCGGGGAGGGGGGGTCAGAATTCGTGTCGCCGGAGGATCAGAATTGATGTCGCTTGACATGAAACGGCTAAGGCGAACGGAATCGAACCCTACCGGTACCTGAGATACGTATTCACAAAGCTGCCATCGGTGCAAAGCCGCGATGATTACCGATCCTTGACCCCTCAGAAATTGGACCAGATTGACTTCGAAAAGCTGTCTCTCTGACCACAGTCAAGGGGGGTGTGCGGTTGTATTAGCGGATACCCTATGACTCCGAGGTCGCCAATCGCGTCGACGAGTGCAGGGGCGGTGTCCATGCTCTTAAAATAAAAGAGCCTGGCAACGACCTACTCTCCCACCGTCAAGCGGCAGTACCATCGGCGCGGCAGGGCTTAACTTCCGTGTTCGGGATGGGAACGGGTGGGTCCCCTGCGCCATAGTCACCAGGCAATAATAGACTCAAGCAGAAGGAAGAAGAAGAGACAGAGCGATGCAATCGGATCGCCGCTCCCGCCGTTTCAGCCCTTCGGGCTTCCAACGGCTGCCGCGTCGACCCTTCTGCTCTTTGCCACAAGGGCAAAGAGCAGGGGAAAATATGGTCAAGCCTCACGGTAAATTAGTACTGGTCGGCTCAGTGCGTTGCCGCACGTATACCTCCAGCCTATCGACCTGGTTCTCTCCCAGGTACCTTCAGGGGGGTTATACCCCCGGGGTTGCCTCATCTTGAGGTGGGTTTCCCACTTAGATGCTTTCAGCGGTTATCCCTTCCGAACTTGGCTACCCAGCGCCTACCCTTGGCAGGATAACTGGTACACCAGAGGTTCGTCCATTC